>JBBIUZ010000054.1:0-535 GCA_037439985.1 Methanobacteriota archaeon
CGTCCGCATCGGGGTCAGTGCGGCCTGCGTCAGCGCAGCCTGGACTGCCCCGTGGTTCTCCGTCACTGGTTCGGTCCTTCTCCTTCTGGACACCTCGGAGAGGCTGTCGTATGTGCGCGCGTCCTCCTCCGCGAGCGAGACGAGCCCGTCCCTCTTTCTGACCATCTCCTCCCTGAGGCCCTCCAGCTCGGGCCAGTCGGCGGAGTGCTTTTTGTTCTTCAGAGTTACTCCACAGACCATCGCCAGAAGCGAAGCAGCCATCGCACCCGCCGCGGCGGACGCTGTGCCGCCCCCGGGCGACGGGCGGTCAGAGGACAGCTCCGCGCAGAACGATGCCAGTGACTCGACTTCCTTCAGTCCCAAATTCTCCGCTCCAGGACTTGACCGCTCGCGAATCCGTGCATCTTCACCGAATCCCTGGCGATGTCGCACACAGCCTCGAGCGGGATTAGGCCTATCAGTTCGCTCTCCAGTATCTCGATCCCATGCGCCGCGGCCTCCCTCCGGATGGCCTCATATACGGCCAGTATGCCGG
>JBBIUZ010000054.1:545-9210 GCA_037439985.1 Methanobacteriota archaeon
ACAGTGTAATCCGTAAGATTCATCGAGATCTGCACTACGCCCTTCGCGTCCAGCCTTAGTCCGAGCGCCTTGACCTTCGGGAGCCCACCGCTGCTGGCCCTGACCTTCTTGGCGATAGTCTTCGCAATCGCCAGGTCCGAAGACTTCAGATTCATGTTAAAAGCGATGAGCGGCATCCTGGCGCCGACCGCGGTCGCACCCGCAGTCGGGTGTAGCCTCCTCGGGCCGTAGTCGGGACGCCGTGAGTCGTCTGTGAGTATCGCTTCCCTGAGCCCCTCGAACTGTCCTCTCCTCACGTCCTCGAGATTCGTCCTCACCGGCGTCTTCGCCGCGGATTCGTAGAGATAGACGGGGATGCCGAGTTCCGTCCCGATCCGCGCACCGACCCTGTTGGCCATCTCGACGCACTCTGCCATGGTCACGCCCGATATGGGGATGAACGGGAGAACATCCAGCGCTCCTATCCTGGGATGTTGCCCCGTGTGGACGTTCAGATCGATGAGCTCGCTTGCCGTCTTCGCGCCGTTGAAGGCGGCTTCCGCGACGCTTTTGACATCGCCGATGAAGGTCACGACGGAGCGGTTGTGATCCGGGTCCGACTCCACATCGAGTATTCTGATGCCGGGCACGGCCTGCATCGACCCGACGATGCTCTCGATGACACTCTTCTTGCGCCCCTCGCTGAAGTTGGGCACGCACTCGACGATTGCGGACATGATTCTCGACCAGCAGGGCATGACATTCCTGATGATAAATAGCCTGACATCGGACAGAGCTTCCGCCCTCGGCGCAGCCTGTCCGAGGTTTCTAGGTCGTTCTACCTCTTCAGCACATCGACCGCCGCCACCCTCTCGAGGACCAGCTCCTGCGCCCTGTCGCTCGCGGTGGCCATCTCGTCCGCTTGTATGCCGAATCTCAGCAGCCTCTCGGTCGTCGGCCTCGCCGGTCCCTCAGGCATCGGCATCCAGGCAACCTCCTCCGAGACGCTCCCCCGAAGTGCCGCGACCACCACCTCGGTCGTCTCGTCGGTGACGGACATCTTCCTTATCGCCGCGCTCAGCTGCCTCTCGCCAGATGCGTACAGGAGGGTTTCCATCGCGAGCGAGTCCGACACGTTCGTGCTCTCCGACAGCGCCCTCTTCGCGTGATAGAGGGCGCTCCTCAGATGGTCCTTCCCGAAGACCATGTCCGCGTCCAGCACAAGCAGGTCCGTGTCCTCGGCTGCGGCCTTCTGGGCCATCCTCGCGAAGAAGGCCTTTGCGCTGCCGCGCTCGAGCTTGACCATCCAAACGGACAGCTCTCTCGTAGCGTCCTCGACCGATCCGACCACGGACGTCACCTGTACTCCTCCAGCGATCTCTGCTTGTCCTCGACCTCGACCGGCATGCCGGGCTCGGTCTGGCCGAGCTGACTCTTTATGGACCTCGCGACCCACTCCCCAATGGTCGGTATCTGTTTCAACCTGTCATACGGGGTCGTCCTGAGGTCCTCGGCGGACCTCAGCCCTCTGTCGTAAAGCGCGCGGGCTCTCACCCGGCCGATGCCACGGAGCTTGACCAGCTCGATTAGCTCGGGCTTGACGCCGTACGAGATCCTCGTCCTGAGCTCGGACAGGGACGATAACGCGTCCCTGTTGAACAGCTCGGCCATCCTGACGGACGCGTGGACCAGCCACTCGGCTATGTCCGTCTTGCTTCTGATGTCCCCTGGGCCTATCTTGAACGTCTCGGCTATGTCGTTCTCGTGCATCTCCGAGACCCAGTCGTGAAGCAGCTTTGCCGTCTTGACCTCGGCGAGGAATATCTCGTATTGGTCCAGGTCCGAAGGAGGCTGGATCACAAGCTGGTCCTCCCTCTCGGACTCGAACTCCTCTATCCATTCGTAATCCGACTGGCGGAGATAGAGCAGGGGCATGTCCGGGAGCGAGCATATCATGTGGATCATCCCGAAGGATTTTCCAAGACCACACTGAGGCAGCGCGTCCCGTATGATCACCGCGGACTTCGGGTCGATGTACAGGTCGCTCACCGCCTTCCCGAAGGTCGTGGCCCTGAGCGGCTCACCCTCATGGACCATCCCCTCTTTCTGGAGGAATTCGAGCACGTTCTCGATTGCCTCCCTGAGGAAGGATGCGTCTGTCTGGTGGGCGAGAAAGGTCCTGCCAAAGAAATCATGGATTGCGTCGAGGGATGTCGCGGCCCTGGTCGCCACGAGCGCGAGCACGTGGGACCGGATAGCTGGCTCGGTCCCCAGCTTCGAGTAGATCCTCTCGTTCTCCCCGAGGAGATAGGTGTCGAGCAGGAGGTCCCTCTCCTCCTCGTTCCTCGCGACGAGTATCGCCTCGCCGTAGGTGTCGAACCGGGGCCTGCCCGCGCGCCCACACATTTGCTTCACCTCGAACACGGGGATCACGGTGTACCCGATGTTCGAGTCATATCTCCGTACGTCCCGAACAACCACGGTCCGCGCTGGTAGGTTTATGCCCGCCGCAAGCGTGGGCGTTGCCACGATGCATTTCAGGAGGCCCTTCTTGAAGCTCGTCTCTACTGTCCTGCGCTGAGCATTCGTCAGGCCCGCATGATGGAACGCGCAGCCGTTCTTGAGCGCCCTCCCGAGCTTGTTCCCGAGGCTTGTCGGCTCATCCTGCTCCTCGACAAGCCTCTTGGAGGCATCGGCGAGGCCCTTCGAGAGCCAGCCCATACCCTTGAGCAGCTGGCCGAGGTCGCTGGCGAGCGACTCCGCGGCCTTTCTCGTGTTCACGAAGACCAGTGCCTGTCCTCCCGCCTGGAGCGCGTCCTTGACGAGGCTCTTCACGGGGTCCTCCTCCATGGGCATGTTACGCTTCGTGTTGTCCGTGAAGAATACCTTGCCATCGGAGAAGACCCCCTCCCTCAACGGGACGGGTCTCCAATCACTCTCCACGAGCTCCGCGTCGAGCCACTCCGCGAGCTCGGCGGAGTTGCAGATAGTGGCCGACAGTGCCACTATCTGCGCGCTCGGGTTGAACGCTCTGAACTTGGCGAGGATGACCTCCAGCGTCGGCCCCCTCTCGGGGTCGTTGATCAGATGCACCTCGTCGGCGACGACGACCGAAATTTGGTCCAGCCACTTCACGCGGTGTCTCAGGAGCGAGTCCGCCTTCTCAGAAGTGGCTATCACTATGTCGAACCTGGCGAGCTTGGGATCGATGGTGTCGTAGTCGCCAGTCGCGATTGCAACCTTGATTCCGAGCGGTTCGAACTTGACCATGTCGTCATGCTTCTCGGAGGCGAGGGCCTTGAGCGGCACGATGTACAAGGCTTTCCCGCCCTTCACGACAGCCTGGAGCATCGCGAGATAGGCAACGAGGCTCTTCCCCGACGCTGTCGGCATGGCGAGAACGACGTTCCTTCCCTTGAGGGCGGGGACGACCGCCGCTTCCTGAGGGGGGTACAGCGTCTCGATTCCGTCCTGCCTGAACAGGCCTGCGATTCTCGGGTCAAGACCGAGTTCATCTATCCTCATTCTGTGCTCCGTCGGCAAGCACCAAGAGATGACGGCAAGGGCCTAATAAGTGTTGGCGGGAGGTCGGCGGGACAGATGGCTGAGGTGGGCCCTTCCGCCGACTGCCGCGTCGGGTGCTGGCCTGCCCTACAAGCGGGCGCGACAGTGGCGCAACCCTTATTTAGCTCCAGCCCTAATAGGACAGAATATAGCGTGCAAGTTCTGGTGCAGCTGATGCCAACGACCGATTCTGCTAGCGGCAACCTGGGCCTCTCCGACGTCGAGGAATGGATGAAGTCCCGCAACTTCGAGACCACCGCGGAGGTGCAGATCCCGAAGCAGCTGGTCGATCAGGTCATCGGGCAGGACGAGGCCGTCATGGTGATAAGGAAGGCGGCCGAGCAGAAGAGGCACGTGATCCTCATCGGCGAGCCTGGAACGGGCAAGTCCATGCTCGCGCGGTCCATGACCGATTTCCTCCCCAAGGGCGAGCTGCAGGACGTCATCGCCTACAACAACCCTGACGACAGCAACGAGCCGAAGATCAGGGTTCTCCCAGCGGGGAAGGGCAAGGAGATTGTCCAGGCGCAGAAGCTGGAGGCCGAGCAAAAGAAGGCCCAGAGGAACTCGTCCATGCTCATGCTCGTGTTTCTATTCATAGCCCTGGGCGCGTTCCTCACGCTCACGGATCCGAAGCACAACACCACGCCGCTCCTGATAGGCATCATTGGCGGCGTCCTTCTCTACATGATACTCAGATACTCGGGGCAAAAGCGCGAGGCCATCATGGTGCCGAAGCTGATAGTCACGCATCGGCTCGACGAGCCGCCGCCGTTCATAGACGCGACAGGCGCCCACGCGGGGGCGCTATTGGGGGACGTCAAGCACGACCCCTTCCAGAGCGGTGGCCTCGAGACGCCCGCGCACGAGAGGCTTGAACCCGGCGCGATACACAAGGCGAACAAGGGCGTCCTGTTCATCGACGAGATCAACATGCTGAGGATTGAGAGCCAGCAGAGCCTGCTGACCGCACTCCAAGAGGGCGAGTTCAGCATACTCGGGCAGAGCGAGAGGAGCTCCGGCGCGATGGTCAAGAGCGAGCCCGTCCCTTGCGATTTCATACTCGTCGCTGCAGGAAACCTGGATGCGGTCTCAGGGATGCATCCTGCACTGAGGTCCAGGATACGCGGGTACGGCTACGAGATATACATGCGAAGCACGATGCCCGACACGGACGAGAACAGAGACAAGCTGATCAGGTTCGTCGCCCAGGAGGTCTCCAAGGACAAGAAGATCCCCCACTTCAACAAGAACGCGGTGGCGGAGATCATCAGGGAGGCCCAGAGGAGGGCGGGCCGCCGCGGCATGCTCACGCTAAGGCTCAGGGAGCTCGGAGGCCTCGTGAGAGTCGCGGGGGACATCGCGCGCGAAACCGGCGCATCCGTCGTCGAGCCAAAGCATGTCCTGGACGCCAAGAAGATCGCGAGGTCCCTCGAGCAGCAGGTCACCGATAGGGTCGTCGAGAGAAGGAAGGACTACAAAGTCTCGCTAACCGAGGGCGCGGCTGTCGGGACGGTCAACGGCCTCGCAGTGCTCAACGCGGAGTCGTCCATGTCCGAGTACTCTGGCATAGTAACGCCCATCGTCGCAGAGGTGACTCCCCCGCACGCGAAGGAGGGCGGCAAGATCATCGCCACCGGGAAGCTCGGCGAGATTGCGAAGGAGTCTGTCCAGAACGTGTCCGCGCTGATCAAGAAGTACACGGGCGAGGACATCAGCAACCACGACATACATGTTCAATTCATTGGCACCTACGACGGGATAGAGGGGGACAGCGCCTCGATCGCCGTCGCGACAGCAGTCATATCGGCGTTCGAAGAGATCGAGGTGGACCAGGCCTGCGCGATGACTGGGAGCCTGAGCGTTAGGGGTCAGGTGCTCCCGATCGGCGGTGTGACCGCGAAGATCGAGGCTGCCGCGGAGATGGGGCTCAAGAGGGTAATCATCCCGGAGTCGAACCTGAAGGACGTCCTCCTTGAGGACAAGTACATCGGCAAGGTCGAGGTCATTCCAGTGATGACCTTCAACGATGTCTTGGCGCAAGCGCTTGTTGGAGCCCGCAAGGAGGGCCTGCTGAAGAAGCTCGCGCAGCTCGTGGCCTCCAAGCGCCAGGCAGCTGCGGCGGTTCCCTCGGCGGACCGTGCTTCCGCCCACTGAGAGGAGGCGTGCACTTTTGCGCGGACTCATTGTCGGGAGGTTCCAGCCCCTCCACAAGGGACATCTCATGGCCATCAGGGAGGCGCTCGGAAAGTGCGACGACCTGATCATCGTGATAGGAAGCGCTGAGGACTCGCATACCGAGAGGAACCCGTTCACCGCCGGCGAGAGGTTCCAGATGCTCATATCGTCGCTCGCGCCTGAGGAGCGATCGAGGGTATTCATCGTGCCGATTGGGGACCTGAACAGGTACTCTCTCTGGGTAGGCCATATAGAATCGCACCTGCCTCCGTTCGACGTGGTGTTCTCAAACAGCGACCTCACGCGCTCGCTGTTCAGGCAGGCGGGGTACGATGTGCAGCGGACGAAGGCGTACGGCCCCAAGCAGTACTCGGCGACAGAAATCCGGAAGAGGATCGTCGCTGGGAAGAGGTGGAGGCACCTGGTGCCGGACGCGGTTGCTGTGATTCTCGATTCAGTCGATGCGAAACAGCGCCTCATCGACGCTGGAGCGAAGGTCTCCTCGTCCAGGGACGGTGGGCGTCGTGAGCGCTAGGTCGCTCGGACGGCTGCTGAGGGAGAGCCGCCTCACGCTCGGCGTGGCGGAATCGTGCACAGGCGGGAGGCTCGGGGACGCGATCACTAATGTGCCCGGGAGCAGTGACTACTTCTTGGGCGGAATCATATCCTACAGCAACGAGGTGAAGACCAGCATCCTCGGGGTCGATGCCGGCGTCCTCGCGGACAAGGGAGCTGTGAGCAGCGAGGTCGCGCTCGAGATGGCTAATGGCGTGCGCCAGGTGATGAGGAGTGACATAGGCGTGGCCGTGACAGGGATTGCGGGACCCGCGGGAGGAAGTCGGACCAAGCCAGTCGGCCTTGTCTACATCGCCGTCAGCTCCGGCGCGCACTCGACATGCGCGAAGAACACTTTCGAGGGGTCGCGGACGTCGATCAAGAAGCAGTCCATCGAAAAAGCTATTGAGATGATCGAGGACTTCGTCACGATGCACTTCTGAGCCATGCACACCGATTTGCCAAAATATTTATACTCACACCTCGATTTAATGCGCGTCCAGCGCGCGAGAGAGGCCAGACGATGTCAGAAGGGGATGTGGACAGGGTACCGACTGGAGTCGCGGATTTCGACTCTATCATACAGGGCGGCCTGCCCATAGGGTCCGTTGTCCTGCTGCTGGGGGATGTCGGCGGTGGAGGACACGAGTTCGCACTGACGTCTGCCGCCAAGATAGGCATCGTCAAGGAGTTCCCCGAGACGCGCCAGTTCATGCTGGGGGATGCCGGGAAGGGAGGCCGCCTTCCGGAGAAGATGTGCTACATAACCTTCTCCAGATCGAGGGAGGACGTCCTCCGCGATGTGAAGCTCTCCTTCAACCGGGACTTCTACGAGTCCCTCAGTGGGGGCTTGCTTTTCAAGGACTTCTCCAAGGACTACTTCATGCACACCGTCGTGCCGAGCAGCTGGGTCTGCGACGGAGAGCCCGCCCTGTTCTCCTCTGACGAGAAGAATGACGGTCTTCTCGAGTCCCTGGTGGACTTCCTTGACAGCAACGCGCCCAACAGCATGGTCATCATCGACTCCCTGACGGACCTCGTTGTATCGGAGACGGTGCCGTTCCAGGACCTCGTGGCCTTCCTCAAGGGGATGCAGCGGATGGCGAAGAAGTGGGAGGCGGTGTTCTACCTTATCCTCACGGACGAGATACTCGACAGGAAGCGCCAGCAGATGATAGTCGACAGCGTGGACGGCGTGTTCAAGTTCGAGTGGGCCAAGTTCCACCACACCTCGAAGCGGCAGAGGTACCTGTATGTCGAGAAGTTCATGAGCGTGCTCCCGCATCTCGACCAGGAGCGGATTGCGCGCTTTGCGACGCTCATCACATCCCAGAGCGGGTTCGTGGTGATAAACACCGAGAGGGTGGGATGATCATATGGCGCTGAACAGGGTTCGGACCGGGATAAGCGGGTTGGACGAGATGCTCCAGGGCGGTCTGCCGGAGAACCACATCGTCGTGGTCATGGGCTCGTTCGGGACTGGCAAGACGACGCTCGGACTGCAGTTCATAGTCGAGGGGCTCAGGCAAGGGGAGCCGTGCATATTCATCTCGCTCGAGGAGGACAAGGAGTCAGTCCTGAGGAACGCCATGGCGTTCGGATGGGACCTGACGCCGGCCCTGGACGCGAAGAAGCTCGGGGTGTACAAGCTCGAGCCGTCCGACGCCAAGACCACCGTGACGAGGATCAAGAGCGACCTGCCCAAGTTCGTCAAGTCCTTTGGGGCCAAGAGGGTCGTGCTCGACTCAGTCTCTCTTCTAAACATGATGTTCTCGGACGAGACCGAGCGGAGGTCCAACCTGTTCAACCTCTGCCAGCTCTTGAAGAGCACAGGGGCGACCTCGCTCCTCACCGCCGAGGTGAAGGACGAGAACCCGCGCTCCTCGAGGGACGGTCTCGCGGAGTACACAGCAGACGGCGTCTTGCTGCTGCAGTCGGACGAGAACAGGGAAGGCGGTGAGGTACAGCTCACAATAAGGATAATGAAGATGAGGAGGACCGCGCACTCGAGACGAGTGAAGCCCTACTCGATCACCGACAGGGGAATGGTGGTCCACGCGGGCGCGGACATATTCTGAGCGCTTGCGGTGGCTCCGTCCGGGCCTTTGCTACCCAGGCTCCCTCTCCTTGGGCTTGTCCCATCTCGACAGCAGCTCCTGGTTCACGACGGACCCGAGCCTCATCAGCCCCTCGGTGATCATGTCGTCCGATGGGTGGGTGAAGTTGAGTCTCATCGTGTTCCTGCCATCCTTCGGGTCGGCGTAGAACGCCTTCCCGGTGACGAACGCGACGCCCCTCTTGAGCGCCTTCGTGAGGAGATCGGACGAGTCGATCGACTCCGGCAGCGTGACCCACAGAAACATACCGCCCTCGGGCTTCGTCCATGTGA
>JBBIUZ010000055.1:0-8934 GCA_037439985.1 Methanobacteriota archaeon
CAAAGGCCCGAGCCGGTCGGTCTGTCCGGTTTCGATGAAGGCGTAGGCCTGGCTAGACGCCCACGCTGACCATGCCCTTGAACACGGGCTCCGCAGGGCCTGTCATGTAGACCCTGCCGTCCTCGGAAACATCGATTGCGAGCGTGCCGCCGCGCAGCTCCACCCTGATGCGTCCGCTCTTCACCCACCCCTCCAGCAACGACACCGCCGCACATGCAGTCGCTCCCGTGCCGCACGCGAGGGTTTCGTCGTACACGCCGCGCTCGTAGGTCCTGACCCTCACGCTGCCGTGGCCGGCCACCTCGACAAAGTTGATGTTCATGCCCTTGGGGAAACGCGCGCGATCAGCGTTGAGGACCTCGCCTATGTGACGCACGTCTTCAGAGCCGATGTCCTTGACACGAACGACTATGTGGGGCTCGCCCGTGTTCACGATGCGCCCTCTGATCACCCGCCTGCCCACCCGGATGCGCACATCCGCCAGGTCCGAGCCTTCCTCGTCTGCATCCCTTATGTACTCCCGAAGGTCCTCGCGCCGGGTCCTGACCTGGCCCATGTCGACGCGATACAGCCGTCCCTCGCGGACGATGCGCTTGACGCCGTCCCTGGTCAGCACCAAGACCTCAGTCCTGCCCAAGCGCTCCATCAGATAGGCGGCGACGCATCGGAGACCGTTGCCGCACATGTCCGCCTCGTTCCCGGCGGGCTCGAAGAGCCTCATCGACCCGTCCAGGCCCTTGGCGCTCTCCAGGAATATCACGCCATCCGCGCCGACGCTGAAGTGCCTGTCGCAGAGCACCTTGGCAAGCCTGCTGCGGTCCGGATCCGGCGTCCTCCGGCCCCTCCGCTCGTCCTTGACTATGAAATCGTTGCCACAGCCCTGGTACTTGGTGAATTCGATCTTGCAGTCCATCTGCGACCGTTATCGCATGTCCGGCTATAATCCCTAGCCAGAAAACGGTTAAATAAGTAGGTCGAGAATCCACGACGGACGCAGGGGGCACCAGCTTGCACGGCATTCTGATCAAAGGGGGCACTGTCATCGACGGGACAGGTGCTCCACCGTCCATCATGGATGTCGGGACTAGGGGCGCCAAGATCTCCGGACTCTTCAAGCCCTCCGACGGCGCGAAGGGGTCACTGACTATAGATGCAAGGGGGATGATTGTGTGCCCGGGCTTCGTTGACATCCACACGCACTCCGACCTGTACCTCCTCGCGAACCCGCTCGCCGAGAGCAAGATAAGGCAGGGCGTGACCACGGAGGTGCTCGGCAACTGCGGAAGCTCTGCTGCTCCTCTTGCTGGTGCGGCCGTGGACGCCCTGGCAGACGAGGCCTCTGTCCTGGAGGTCGATGTGGACTGGTCCTCCCTGGACGAGTACCTCATGCGTCTGCAGAACTTGCAGACGTCCGTCAACGTTGCGACCCTCGTGGGAGCGACCACGCTGAGGCAGTGCGTGGTCGGGAATGACGATGTAAGGGCAACCCGCGAGCAGCTCGGCCAGATGAGTACGCTCCTGGCGGAATCGATGCTTCAGGGGGCCTTCGGACTCTCCTCTGGGCTCATATACGCGCCTGGCTGCTTTGCACCTACAGAGGAGCTCATAGCGCTCGCGTCCACCTCCGCGTCATTCGGCGGCATATATGCCAGCCACATACGCGGCGAAGGGAGCACGCTCATCAGAGCCGTCGAGGAGGCCATAAGGATCGGACGCGAGACTCGGACGGCAGTCGAGATCTCCCATCACAAAGCCTGTGGGAAGCCCAACTGGGGCAAGGTCAACGAGACGCTCAGAATCATCGAGCAGGCGAGGGGGCAGGGCGTCGAGGTCGCATTCGACGTCTATCCGTACACGGCCTCCCACACAGCCCTCGATTCCATCCTTCCCCCGTGGGCGAGAGACGGCGGGAAGCAGGCCATCCTCAGGAGGCTCAGGGATCCGGCGGAGAGGGAGCGGATCGAGAAGGATTTCACGCAGCCGTCCGACGAGTACGAAAACACCGTCCTGGAGGACGGCTGGGAGAACATCGTGGTCGTCAGCGTGCCTCCGGGGCCTAACCACAGGTTCGAGAACAAGTCCGTCGCGGATATCGCCAAAGCCCTCGGCAAGAACCCCTCCGAGGCGGCCTTCGACCTGATGGCGGAAGAAGATCTGAAGGTGTCCGCCGTGTTCCACGAGATCTCGGAGGACGATGTCGTGACTGTGTTGCGGCACCCTCTGGCGTGTGTAGGCTCCGACGGCATGTCCGAGGCGCCCTACGGGCCGCTCGGGAGGTCCTCGACGCACCCCAGGTCGTATGGCACCTTCCCCCGCGTGCTTAGACGCTACTCTATCGAGAAGGGCCTCTTCCCGCTCAGCGAAGCGATCATGAAGATGACCTCGGTGCCAGCCCGGCGCATGGGCCTCGCGGACAAGGGCATTCTCGCGAGCGGAAAGGACGCGGACGTCGTGGTGTTCGACCCGAAGAAGATACGCGATATCGCGACCTATGACGACCCCCACAGATACCCTGATGGGATCGTGTTCGTGCTCGTGAACGGCACGGTCACGGTCGAGGGCAAAACGCACACGAAGGAGCGTGCTGGCTTGGTCATCAGGCACAAGCCGAGCGCGGCCTAGCCCGCCCGCCCGTTCGTGCAGATGCTCAGGGCGGCCAGCGAGTATATCCGGGTGCACTTCACGAGGTCGTCCGTCAGCACGTACTCCGTCCTGGCATGCGCTCCCGCGCCGCCAGGCCCGAACACCACCGTCGGGGTCCTGCCGAAGTGCGTCATCAGGGCGGCATCTGTCCAGCCCCAGAAACTCGTGATCTTCGCGGACCTCCCGGTCACGGACTTCACGGCGTCTCCGAGAGATCGGACCACTGCATGGCTGGTCTTGACAACGTTCGGCACATGCGTCATCGTAAGCATGTTCGTCGGGTCGCGTTCCAGCTTCGCCTTGAATCTGGGATCCTCGGCCTTCAGCTCGTCGAATATGCCATAGAACTCACGCAGCACGAGCTGGAGGTTCTCCTCTGGGACCCACCGCCTGTCTATCTTGATCACGCAGTGATCCGCGACCGAACTCGGCTGTTGGCCGCCATGGATCACCCCCAGGTTGAGCGTTGGAGGGAGGGTGTACCTGCTTCCCCTGGCCTGCAGCTTGGGGACCAGCTCCTCCTCGACCTTCCGGACGAACTTGGCGGCCATCGATATGGCGTTGACGCCCCTCCCTGCCTGTCCTCCGTGTGCGGCCTTGCCGTAGAAGTGTACATCGAGCCACTCCAGACCCCTGTGCGACGGCTGGATCTCCATGTCTGTCGGCTCGCCGACTATCGCCATGTCCGCCTTCGGCCCGTGGAGCACGATGTCCTCCGTGCCCTCGCTCTTCTGCTCCTCCCCGATGACCGCCGCGAGCATCAGGTCCCCCTGCAGCTTGACCCTGGCGCGATGGATCCCGACGAGCGCCATCGCCATGGCCCCGAGCCCGCCCTTCATGTCCAGAGAGCCCCTTCCGTACAACCTCCCGTTGCTCACCTTGGGCACGAACGGCGGTATGTCCATGTCATAGGGGGGGACCGTGTCTGTGTGCCCGTTGAGCATGAGGCTCCTGCCATCCCCGGAACCGCGGATGGTGGCGATGACATTCGGCCTGTCCTTCTGGACCATGCGCAGCTTCGAGGCGATGCCCTCCGAAACCAGGAACTCGTTCAGGAACCTCGCCACGTCGTTCTCCCTGGTCGGGACGTCCGCGTGGCTGGGCATCCTGACGAGGTCCTTCACCAGCCTCTCGACATCCACCTTCTTGACCGCTCTGGCTACCTTCACAGACAAGTCCGACAAGACCGCAGCCATGTGAGCTTTCACCTTCGGGCCAAGGGCGATAGGGTTGACCTGGCAAAAAGATATCTGCCCTCAGGCGCTCCGTACCAGCCGCCCGTGTTCCTTCCGCCCGTGTTCCTTCAGGATCGCCAGTGTCTCCTCTATCGGCAGGGCGGGAACGATGTGGCCGTCCCTGCCCTCCATCGTCTCCGCCTTGAACAGCGAGTTGATAATGGACTCAGTCACGGAATCGATAGTCGCCCTGAAGAGCGGGTCCAGGTCGCCGTCCCTGAGGAGAGTGTCCGTGACGAGCTCTCCCTCCCTGTACCGTTCGTGCGAGTTGGCGGTGGAGAACGCGATGGATATGTCCCCGCTCCCGTTGTGCGAGCACGACCCCGTGAGCGCCAGCCCCATGACCGTCCTCTTCGCGATCCTGCCGAGCTGCCTCGCGTCCACTGGCGCGTCCGTGCCGACAACCATCACGATCGAGCCCTTCTCTGGCCTTCTGTGCCCAGGCTGCCCGATGAGCCTGCCAACAGGGACGCCGTCCACCTTCAGCTCCGCGCGGTCGCCGTGATTGGACATGACTACAGAACCGAGCGTGTACTCAGACCCACCGATGTGGACGACTCTCGACGACGTCCCAATGCCGCCTTTGAATTCGTAGCAGCTCATGCCCGTCCCCCCGCCGACGGCGCCCTCTCCGACGGACGAGCTGGCGTTGGCAAGCGCCTCGAGCACATGCTCCTCATTGACGTGCAGGCCCCTCGAATCGTTCAGATAGCTGTCGTCGCACTCAGAGACGATGGGTATGATGGTGTCGCTGTCGACGCCGGCGTTGGGGTTGTCCTTGAGCATGTGCCTCACAAGGGCCTCCCCGACCGCTCCGATTGACATCGTGTTGGTCAGCATGATGGGCGTGTCGATAAGGCCGAACTCCCTGATCTGAAGAGAGCCGTTGAGCGCTCCGCAACCGTTGAAGTCGAAGAACGCACCCTTGACCGGCCGCTCGTACATGTTCCCCCCATGAGGCAGTATCGCTGTGACGCCTGTCCTGACGGGGCCGACACCAGTCTTGAGGACTCCGCTCCCCCTAATGATCGTGCTGTGCCCCACAAGGACCCCGCGGACATCCGTGATGGCGTTCCTTGGTCCGGTCGGAAGACTGCCGAAACGGACTCCGGCATCCCTCGCCCTCGGCCTGGTCACTTCTCCGACGCTCCGGATTCCAGCCAACAGGAGACCCAGTGCTCCTGCGACACGTAGGTCGGCTCAGGCTCCTTCTGCTTGCAGACATCCATCGCGCTCGGGCATCTCGGGTGGAACCTGCAGCCTGGCGGTATGTGCGCCGGGTCCGGCCGCTCGCCCTTGAGTATGATCTTCTCGGTCTTCATCCTCGGGTCGGGCTTCGGGACGACGGAAATGAGCGCCTTGGTGTACGGGTGCCTCGGTCCCCTGATGACCTCCTCCGTCGGGCCGAGCTCGACTATCTTGCCCAGGTACATGATGCCTATGCGGTCGCTGAAGACATACGCCACGCCTAGGTCGTGCGTGATGAAGAGGTACGATAGGCCCCTCGTGTCCCTGAGGTCGAGCATCAGCTTGAGCAGCTCGGACCTGATGGATACATCGAGCATCGAGACAGGCTCGTCCGCCACGAGGAAAAGCGGCTCGAGGACGAGCGCGCCCGCGATGCCAACCCTCTGCCTCTGGCCCCCGGACACCTCGTGCGGATACCTCCACATGAAGTGCTTCGGCGGCCTCAGGCCTGCGTCGTCCAGCGCCTTCATCACCCTCTGCTCCCTCTCCGCCTCGCTGGCGCCGAGCTTGTTCACGACCAGGGGTTCGGCCACTATGTCGTATATCGACTGCTTCGGGTTGAGCGATTCGTAAGGGTCCTGGAAGATCATCTGCATCTTCTGGCGGAGCATCTTCATCTTGTCCTTCGTGATCCTCCTGACATCGACCCTTCCTGCAGCGAGGTCCACCTCCGCCTCGGCCTTCGTCATGTACTTCTTCGCGACCGCCTGCTTCAGCGCCTCCTTGATCTTCTCAGGCGGCAGACCCGGTCCCGCGTACTTCACGGAACCGCCTGTCGGCTCCACGAGCCTCAGAATGGCCTTGCCGGTCGTGGTCTTGCCGCAACCGGACTCCCCGACCAGGCAGAATATCTCCCGCTCCTTGATGTCGAAGGAGATGTCATCAACGGCCTTGACGTACCGCTGTTCCGCAGATGTGAGACTCTCTACGAACCCTCGCCTGACGGAGAACCACACCTTCAGATTCCTTACTTGGACGATATCCTTGGCCAATCAGATCACCTCTTCTCCTTCACGAAATGGCATGCGGCAAAGTGGCCGGGCAGGACCTCCACCAGAGGAGGCTCCTCCTCCTTGCATATCTCCTGGGCCGCATAACACCTGACCGAGAACCTGCACCCCTTCGGCGGGTTGATCAGGTCCGGCGGATTGCCGGCGATGGATGCGGGCATCTTCCTGTCACCCTTGATGTTGGGGAACGCCGCTATGAGCCCTTTCGTGTAGGGATGCTGGGGGTTCGCGAACACCTCGACCGCCGTGGACATCTCAACGATCTTGCCAGCATACATGATGGAGAGCTGATCGCAGGTCTCAGCCAGCACCGACAGGTCATGGGAGATGATGATCATCGCGAGGTCCAGCTCCTTCTGCAGGTTCTTGAGAAGCTGGAGTATCTGGGCCTGGATCATGACGTCCAGGGCGGTCGTCGGCTCGTCCGCGATGACCAGCTTGGGTCTGCATGCCAGTGCCATGGCAATCATGACCCTCTGCCTCATCCCGCCGCTAAACTCGTGCGGATACTCCCGGACCCTGGTCGGGGATATTCCGACCAACTCGAAGAGTTCCTTGACGCGCTTCATCGCGGTCTCTTCATCCACCTTCTCGTGGAGCAGGATGGGCTCGGTGATCTGGTCTCCGACCCTCTTGACCGGATTGAGAGCGTTCATCGCCCCCTGGAAAACGATGGATATGTCCCTCCACCTGATCGCGCGCAGCCTGTCACCAGTGACCTTGGCCATGTCCTGATTCATGAAATTGACGCTCCCGCTCGCTATGTAGCCGTTCGCAGGCAGCAGTTTCATGATAGACAGGGCGGCAGTGGTCTTGCCGCATCCGGACTCTCCTGCCAGGCCCATCGCCTGCCCCTTCTCGAGGCTGAACGATATTCCGTCGACTGCCTTCAGCGTGCCCTCTTGGGTCTTGAAGTACGTCTTCAGATCACTGACCTCTAGCAAAGCCATCGCTTGGTTCCCCCTCTACAGTTTCCGTTGTTGATTACGGGATGTCCGTATCGGAAGGGGCACATGAACGGGTTTGCGTCCCCCGCCTCTGGACGCACCTGGAGCCGGGGCTCCCTATAAATGCGTTGCGGACGAACGGATATCCCTGTCGGCGCCGGGAAGTTCATCTTTGGACCCGCATGACTCTCGGTTTCAGAACTTCTCCGTCCTCGTCGTCACCGTATTCCTCATGGAGGCGGACGCACTTCTCGAAAATCGTCCTCAGCTCTCGGACGGGGTCCGCGTGCATATCGATCCTGATGTCGTGGTAGAGGCACGGTCTCCGGGATGCGATCAGCAGGGCAGCCGACATCTTGCCCCTTCTGTCCCCTCCCGACCCATGACCTGCCTCGACGGCCTGCACCAGCCTGCGAGCTAGCTCGCCCTTTGACCTCCTGAAATCCTCGGCCATGCTGTCGAGCACGCCCCTGTCAACCAGGATGTTGCCCGCGACGGCGAAATCATCGCCCAGTATGTGGCCCTTCGCATCCGTGCACTCGCTTCCCGTGTGGCCGAACACGGAATCCTCGTCAATACCTATCAGCTGCCGCTTGGCTCTCCCCGAATCCTCGGCGAGGAGGGCCTCCAGGGCCGTCTTCACTCCGAGCCCGGACCTCATCAGCTCGAGACCCTGATACCCGAGATTCACGTTGACCCATGCCTGAGTGGCGATCGCCCCCACGCCCTCCATCGCATATGGCAGGAATGCGCCGACGCATGGGGCCGCGGTTGCCGTGGCGACGCCGAAATCCCCCGTCTTGCGATCGCGCGCAACGATCGAGAACGTACCGGTCTTCATACGGGCACCGGTATCGTGGACCGCTCTGATAACCCATGCGGTCCTAGTCGGCATACCTGACCGCGTATTCGGAAAGGTCCTGCGCGACAACGGAGCGCTTGAATACGCGCCTTGCCTCCTTCTCGAGCAATCCGCCGTCCTCGTACCTGGGGCTGACATGCACCAGATACAGCATCCTCACTCCAGCCTTCTTGGCCACCGTAGCCGCCTGGGCAGCCGTCGAGTGACCGAACTCGGCCGCCAACCTGTCGTGCGAGGAGTCGAGAGTGCAATCGTGAATCAGGACGTCGGCACCCTTGGCAAGCGCGGTCACCTTTGCGCTCGGTTTCGTGTCGCCGGAGTAGACCACCTTTCTCCCAGGCCTCGGCCTGCCCAAGACCATGCCTGGGGTGATGCGCCTCCTCCCGACCACGACTGTGCCGCCTTCCTGCAGCCTCCTGAACAGCGGCCCCTCGGGTATCCCGAGGGCTTTCGCCTTCCGCAGGCCGAACCTGCCTGGCCTAGCGGCTTCCTCGAGAGCGTACGCCAGAGCTGGTATGCTGTGGTCCGCGGAGACGCACCTGACAGAGTACGAGCCGAAGTCGAGCTTCGCGCCAGGCTCCAGGTCGACTGCCCGGACCCTGAAACGGCTCTCAAAGTAGCCCAGACTCATCATCGAGTCGACGTTATGGCTCAACCCGTTGGGTCCATATACCATCAGGTCCTGCTTGCGATCGTTCAGGCTCATGCTCTGTATGAGGCCGGGCAGGCCGAGGAAATGGTCCGCGTGCAGGTGTGAGATGAAAATCCTGTCGATCTTCATGAATGATACCGGGGACCGCATCAGCTGCCTCTGGGTCCCCTCGCCGCAATCGAACAACAGCACCTGCCCCAGCATCTGGACCGCGACCGAGGTGACGTTCCTCAGCCTCGAAGGGTATGTGCCGCCAGTCCCCAAGAACACTATCCTCATGTCCGACTCCGTGAAGGCATAATGAGCGGATAAAGCTCACCGGACCGGCTGAGGGCGT
>JBBIUZ010000055.1:8944-9189 GCA_037439985.1 Methanobacteriota archaeon
AACTGCCGCCATCACTGTCGCTATCACTATCGTGCCCCTGAAGTCGAAGAGGGTTGCAGTCATGCCGCCCAAGACGGGCCCGATAATCCCTGAGATGCTGAACGTGCTGTTGAGGAGGCCGCTCGCGGTGGCCTTCTCGTCGCTCTTGTCCATCACGTACCTCAGGCTCCCGACATAGAGGCTGCTATAGGCCGCTGCAAGAAGCAGCTGCGAGGGGATGATCATCGCCCAGCTGCTCACGAGGG
>JBBIUZ010000056.1:0-4874 GCA_037439985.1 Methanobacteriota archaeon
GTGAGGAACTTCCAGCCCTGGTCGATGTGCCGGTTCAGGCTGACGGCCTTGTACATCGGGTCGTTGTGGATGTAGCCCCCCGTGAAGTCCTCGCCGACATACACAGGGTGATAGTCCAGGGCGCCGTTCCCGTTCGAGTCGCCGAACTCTATTATGCTCCCGAGCTTCACGGCATACATCGTGTAGATGCTGATTGTCTTGTTGGCGGCCACCATCGTGCCGTTGCTGTCGTAGACCTGTGCCACGCCTAGGTCCCTCGTCTTGATTGCGACGAAGTAGATGTCGTTGGGTGTCGCGTTGGTCCCCCATATCACCCCAAAGGCCGCGTCCGAGTTGGACTTGATGTAGAAGTAGTTCCCTCCGCCGAAGTCCGTCGTGTTCCCGGTGGCCGTGGTCAACTTGGCGTTGACCGGCACCGATGCGGCGGACGCACCGCTCGGAGCCGCGAAGACCCCGAGCACCATCAACATACTCATGAAGATCGCTCCTGTGGCAATCGTTCCTTTTCCTTGCATCCGGACTCCTCCGAGTCTGTTCTCGGGAAGACTACCCCCGCCAGGGTATATGAAGCGTGACCGGTCTTTTGCACTGGTTTTGCGTCACGCTCTCCCGGAACCGAGGCGAAAGGAGTATTAAGCCAGCCTGTGGTTCGAGTTCCCATGCCACGCTCGGTCCTGTCCTTGAACCAGAAGCTCATCCTGCACCTGTCCGAGATCGACAGGCATAGTGGCGATCCCGAGGTACCCCTTGGCATGAGCCAGGAGGGCATGGCCCAGAGGATGGACACAGGGGTCCACGCCGTCTCGAGAACCCTCTCCTCCATGGTCAAGGAGGGCCTCGTCTCCGAGAAGCTCGCGCACGTCATGGGCGCGCCTCGGAGGAGGAAGGCGTACTTCCTGACCGAGATGGGCAGGAAGATCGCCCATTCGCTAATGTCAGACCTGATGGCCCGTAGGGTGGTGTTCGAGCACGAGGGCAGGGCGCAGGAGATGTCCCTCGAGGACGCCATCAGGAGGATATCATCGGCACGCGGCATGACCCCCTCGCTCTTGGATGTCGTGGAGCTCGCGAGCGCGAACGATGTCATCAGGACCGAGATGTTCCCAAAGAGCGCCGCAGCGAAGGCCTGCGGTCCCGAGTTCGTCGAGAGGTCCCAGGGCCGTCCGAGGGTCGAGAGCTTCTTCGGCAGGGAGGCCGAGAGGAAGTCAATCATGGGATGGCTGGACAGTCCCGATGTGTCGGCCATCCAGGTTTGGGGCATCCCAGGCATAGGGAAGAGCGCACTCGCGTCGAAGCTTTTCGACGAGCTCTCGGGCAGGAGGTCCATCTTCTGGTACTCGTTCCGCGATTGGGACACCGAGTGGTCCTTCTTGTCCGCGCTCACGGATTTTCTCGTGGCTGTCGGGCGGGGAAACACGGCGGCCGCGTTCAGGAACGGCTCGTCCCATGCTGAGCTGTTCGTGCCGCTGGTCAACGACCTGAGCGGCTGCGGGGCAGTCATGTTCCTCGACGACGTGCAGAAGTGCTCGAGGCAGGTCTCTTCCCTGCTCTCAATGCTGACGGAGGCCGCGCGCGCATCGAAATCCAGCAAGATCTTGCTGATGTCAAGGACCGTCCTGGGCTTCTTCTCGAATGCCATCCAGGGCAACATGGCCGTGGAGCTCACTGGCCTGGACAGGGACTCCGCCTGGCACCTGGCGCAGAGCATGAACTCTCCCGACAGCGTCCGGGTGGTCGACGAGAGCCACGGGCACCCGCTGCTGTTGACACTCATGGCCCGCGGGGGCGCGGGCCAGGCGAAAGGGGACGTCATATCCTTCATCGAGCGCGAGGTCTACTCGGCGATCTCCGAGAAGGAGCGGGGGGCGCTCGAGATGCTGTCGGTGTTCAGGCACCCCGTGCCCGTGGCTGCCATTCCGGATGCAGACTATGTGGTCATGACGGGGCTGAGGCAGAGGGCTCTCGTCGTGGAGGAGGGGGACGGAATCTGGACCCACGACCTCCTGAGGGAGTTCTTCTCGTCGCACCTGAGCGCAAAGGTGAAGCGGGACCACCATCTGCAGGCGGCGGCCTACTGCGACCGGAACCCAGCGGTCGAGTGGAAGCTCGAGGCGTTCTATCACTTCGTCGAGGCTGAGGCCTGGCCGGAAGCACTGAGAACGGTCATCGCGCGCGCGAGCGAGCTGGCGGACGACTTCCCCGAAGAGACGCTCGCCCTCGTGTCGAGGATACCCGAAGGCTTGAGCTCGCAGCGGGAAACGGCCGAGATGCTCTTCCTCAGGGGCCAGCTGCGCGAGCAGCTCGGGAGCGAGGACGCGGCGCTCGCGGACTTCGAGAAGAGCGTGTCGCTCCTGCAGGGGAATGAGGATAGGGCGAGGAGGGCGTTCGTGCTCGAGGCCCAGGCAAGGCTCCGGTCGGAGATCAGGAGATGGTCCGAGGCGCTCGCGGACCACCAGAAGGCGCTGCGTATACACGAGGTCTCCAAAGACAAGGCGGGCCAGATTCGCGAGTGGGCGAGCATCGGAGGAGTCTACAGGAGGAAGCGGGACTTCCTGAAGGCCCGCGATGCGTACGCGAAGGCACTGTCCCTGGCGACAGTGGAGGAGGACAGGCACGCGGAGGCCGCCTGCCTCAACAACATCGGCCTCCTGGACAGGGACGAGGGCAGGCTGAGGGACGCGGAGGTGCGCCTGAGGGAGTCAGTCAGACTCGCCCACGCGATCAAGGACCACGCTGGTGAGGCGCGTGGCCTCGAAAACCTAGCGGAGCTCTTCAGAACTGAGATGAGGTTCTACGAGATGACCGAGCTGCTCCAGGAGTCCTCGGCATCCTTCATGCGCGCGGGGGAGATCGGTGAGTGCAAGAGGGTGCTGGCGATATCCGCCGAGGCTCTCGGTGAGCGGGGGAAGCACTCGGAGGGCGTCCGAATTGCGGAGGCGGCACTGGCCAACCCCGAAATGAGGAAGCGGAAGGGGCTCTTCCAGCGGTCCCCGGGCTTCGATTCGGGCGACCTCATGCTTTCGGAAACGCTCATCTGGCTGCACCTAGCGGCCAAGGATGTCAGGAAGGCGCAGAAGGAGCTTCCCAGGTTCACGCGCATGGCCGAGTACATCGACGACGTCGAACCGCTGGCAAGAGGCAAGCTCCTCCAGGCGATAGTCCAGGAGGAGGCGGGGGACTTCGGATCGTCCGCGAAGTCGCTCGAGGAGGCGGAGAGCATCCTCAGGACGGCCGCAAGCAATGAGGGCCTCATCGCGGTGCAGATGAGGATGGGTGCGCTCGAGGAGAAGCGTGGCATCTTGGCGGAAGCGGTCAGGCACTATCAAGAGGCCATGAGGCGGGCGGAGATGACCGGCAATGGGCCTGCGGAGGCACTCGCCCGAGAGAGCCTGGATTCGGTCGTCGCCCGGCTTGGCGCGGGACCTGGCAAGTGATTCATCCGCATACGGACGAATCATTATCCGCATGACCAGGAATTCATATCCCATGGCGGCTCACGGACACGGCAGGGAATCGTCATTCACTCTGACGCAGCCCCTCATGGTCGCGATGATCATTACCGCGGTTATCACCGTGGTTGAGCTTGCTGGTGGGCTGTACAGCGGGAGCCTGGCGCTCATGAGCGATGCCGGCCACATGTTCACCGACACGCTCGCGCTGGCCCTCAGCCTTGCGGCTGTCCGGATTGCGTGCCGCCCGCCGACCGAGGAGCAGACGTTCGGTTTCATTCGGGCGGAGATACTCGCGGCCCTGGCGAACGGCGCGGTTTTGATCGTCATAACGATCATGGTCCTGTACGAGGCCGTGCGGCGCATAGTCCATCCTCCCGAGGTCGAGGCCCCACTGATGCTGGCCGTCGCGGCAGTTGGCCTCGTGGCGAATGCACTCGGCGCCTATGTGCTGCACGACAAATCGAAGACCAGCCTGAACGTTCGGGGGGCGTTCCTGCACATGGCGAGCGATCTCCTCTCCTCGGTCGCTGTGATCGTCGCCGCCGTGTTGATACTCCTGTTCGGTCTGAGGATAGCCGATCCCGTGCTCAGCATCCTGATCGGCGTCATCATTCTCCGGGGCGCGTGGAAGCTCGTTACCCAGTCCACGCAGATACTGCTGGAGTCCGTCCCCGCGGGAATGAAGCTCGAGGAGGTCCGGGAGGGTATCATGAATGTGAGAGGCGTGACCGAAGTCCACGACCTCCACGTATGGACTCTTTCGTCCGGGCTCCACGCCCTCAGCGCCCACCTCGTCGTGGAGGACCGGCTGCTGAGCACCTGCTCGTCCGTGGTGGCCGAGTGCGAGCAGATGCTCAGGGAGAGGTTCTCGATATCGCACACGACCTTCCAGCTCGAGTGCAAGACCTGCGAGGAGAATGCGTGCGTGTTCCGCTCGTCAGGGGAGAAGGCGGACAGGTAGTCGTTGCGCGCGCAGGCGTGGCGCGGACCAGACGTGCGGTCACGGGCAGGTCTTTTCTCGATAAGGGGCTCTGTGCAGTCACCGTGTTGGATCTCCGTACGAAAGACTCCGCCGTGATCATCACAGACAATAGCATGGCTGCCTTTGCTTTTGTCAACACCTTCCCCCCCAGTCCCGTCCCGGAACATCCAGGCGGCTACTGACTAGACGATTCACGGCTGACGCGAGGTGTATTCGCTTCGCTTCCGCGGGAGAGTGTCCTTCGGAACCATCCTCCTGGAAGAGCGGCGGAGCCTCGGGGCGAAGCAGCCCCTGCCGAGTTCACGACCTCTCAGCTCCTCGAAACAGTAATCCATCCATCTATCATTCCGGGTCCTCGGGTAAATCAAATGGAAGGAGCCAAGGGCGGGCCTAGGTTGAAGATGCTCTCGGACGAGCAGATCGATGAGATACACGAGGCG
>JBBIUZ010000056.1:4884-7108 GCA_037439985.1 Methanobacteriota archaeon
TTACAGTTGGGGCGCGGTCCAGGCTGAGGGGTCGACAATCTCCGCTCTTGGTCCGGATGAGCGCGAGATCACGGTCTGCGTCTGTGCCTGAAACTTCGCCAACATAGAGGCGTCGTTGTCGGTCCTTGAGCATACGGGCGTGAGATACGACAGTCCTCTGGCCGTCAAGGCGCTCGTCGGTGCGGGGGCCGTTCTCAAGCCCGGGTCGAAGAAGGTCGTGACATTCCCGAAGAGCATGAGTGAGGCATCGCTGAGGCACGTGCCCAAATGGCACAAGTACTATGCCCGCGACCCGATGAACGATATCGTCTACGACGGCGAGCACACGTTCGCGGGGAGTCTCGGAGGCAACTCAAGCATACTCGATATCGACACTGGACTTCCCCGCGCGTCGGTCCTCGAAGACGTCGAGAGGACTGCGGTCATCATGGATGCTCTCCCGAACTGCCACTCGGTCGGTAACCTCGTCGTCGCGACCGAGGTGCCCGCAGCGATGCAGGCGGTGAAGACGGTCGAGGCACTCATCAAGAACACTAGCAAGTGCGTCTACGGGTACGCGCTGAACAAGGAGACAGTGGACGTCATGGTGGACATGTGGTCCGTCGTGGCAGGAGGGTGCGAGGAGTTGCGCAAGCGGCCTCTCATGACGATGTTCGGGTCCCCGAGCAGCCCTCTGACGTACGACCGGGGAGTGTGCGAGGTCATCCTGCGCAGCGCGGAACATGGAGTGCCAGTCGACATAGTGCCGTGTCCGATGGCCGGCGGAACAAGCCCCGTGACGCTCGCAGGAACCCTCGCGCAGCAGAACGCAGAGATACTCGCTGGCTTGATGCTGGTCCAGACAGTCGACCGGAGGCTGCCGATGTGCTATTCGGGCCGAGTGAGCATCCTCGACCTGCGCACTGGCGCGAACCTATGGGGCGTGATAGACATGGCTCTCGCATCCGCCGCGACCGTCCAGATCGCGCATAGGTACCACCTCGGATGCGATGTGTACGGGGTGACTTCGGATGCCCCGAGCTGGGGCGTCCAGATGGGGCTCGAGAGGATGCTGACGGCCGTGATCCCGGCCCTCGCGGGCGCGGACTCCCTGTCGGGGATCGGGGGCGCTTGGGGCGCCAGCAGCGGGTACGAGATGCTCGTGATAGACAACGAGATCTACGCCGAAGTCTTCAGGGCGATCCGCGGGGTCGAGGTGGACGCGGGCAGGACCGCCCTGAAAGTCATCGACAGGGTGGGCCAGATGGGGTCCTTCCTCTCGCAGCCGCACACGATGGAGTATT
Organism: Methanobacteriota archaeon; assembly: GCA_037439985.1. Classification (GTDB taxonomy): domain Archaea; phylum Thermoplasmatota; class Thermoplasmata; order UBA10834; family UBA10834; genus COMBO-56-21. The sequence continues at coordinate 6,168 of JBBIUZ010000056.1, forward strand.
TCAGGAAGGACGGGCTGAGGTTCTCGTCCCTCTGGGACAAGCGGGGCCATGACAGGGCAGTAGCGGAGGGCGTGAGGCCGCTTGAGGACAGGGCGAGAGACGAGGCGAGGCGGATCCTGAGGGAGCATCAGCCAGATAGGCTCGACAGGGATGTCGAGAGGGAGGTTTCCAGGGTGGTGACCGCCGCCTCGAAATCCCTGGTCTGAGTCACCTTGCTCCCTCGATGCGGAAACCATTAAGACCGTCCAACGGTTCATCTCCGTCCCGGCCAAGCGGCGCTGGGCTTGCGTGATCTGCATGAGCGAGGAGGAAGTAGTGAAGAGGACCCCCAGCAGGCCCGCCACCGTCGATTCCCTCGCCACCAACTTCGTCTCTCTGGGCGTCGAACCTGGGATGATCCTCCTGGCCCACTCGTCCCTGAGCGCTCTTGGTTGGGTGTGCGGCGGGGCAGTCGCTGTCATCCAGGCGCTCGAGAGCGTCATGGGCACGGACGGGACGCTCGTCATGCCCTCCCACTCAGGGGACCTCTCAGAGCCGTCGAGATGGGAGCGGCCTCCTGTGCCCAAGGACTGGTGGGACACGATCCGCGGAACGATGCCCGCCTTCGATGCGAGCCTGACGCCGACACGGGGAATGGGTGTGGTAGCTGAGAGCTTCAGGACGCAGAAGGGCGTGCTCCGAAGCTCGCATCCAGTCTCATCCTTCTCTGCAAGAGGACCAAGGGCGAGGCTCGTGGTAAGGGGACATTCTCTGGGGTTCGGCCTCGGAGAGCAATCGCCCCTCGCGAGGCTGTACGACCTTGACGGGTACGTGCTGATGCTCGGGATGGGCTTCGAGCAATGCACATCCCTGCACCTGAGCGAATACCGGGCCGAGTACCCGCATAAGCACACGATCATGTGTGGCTCGCCGGTGTTGAGGAAGGGCAAGCGCGTGTGGAT
>JBBIUZ010000056.1:7118-7835 GCA_037439985.1 Methanobacteriota archaeon
GTACGAGGACATCGAGCTCGACAACTCGGATTTCGGCAGGCTCGGCAAGGACATGCTCGCGGAGACGGCATTTGCCCGCGTCGGCCAGGTCGCCCTTGCCGATGCTTTCCTGATGCCTCAGAGAGCGCTCGTGGACTACGGCGTGGGATGGATCCAGCGGAACCGGAGATGACCACGAGCGGGCCTCGGGGCGCCCTGCCTGACTCGATTCCCTACTGTACCCTCTGTGTGGCCGCAGAACCGACAGGCTTATGCGTGGGCTTCGGCCGTTCATTTCGTCGGAAGTGACTCATATGAGGGGAATCGTAGCCTATGATACTGTGCACGGCAGCACTAGGCAGGTGGCTGAGGCAGTCGCGGCCCAGATAGCATCCGAGGGTCACGAGGTGCGTCTGATACTCGTCAGTGAGCCGATCAAAGGCCCCCTCGACGGAGACTTCATTTTCATCGGCTCTCCGACCAGGGGCGGCAAGATGACAAGGTCAGCCAAGGAGTTCGTCGAATCCCTGGATCCGGAGTGCTGGAAGGACAAGAAGGTCGTCACCTTCGATACCGTCGGCCCGCTATCAAACGATCCGCAGAAACGTAGGGAACTCATGGATTCGCCCCGCGACTGGTCTAGGAGCGCGGCCTCGAGGATCAAGGAGTTGTGCCATGTCCGAGGTCTCACGGTCTCCGGGACGATGCACTTCGCCGTGATAGGCATGTGGGGGCCAC
>JBBIUZ010000056.1:7880-8893 GCA_037439985.1 Methanobacteriota archaeon
AACAGGGGCGAGGCCACGCTTGCCTCTCCACTGAAGGGTCGATCCCGACGATGGTCAGGGGCCTGTCCAGCAGTTCAAGCACCAGGCCAAGGCCGCGGTCTTCTGCCGGTCACCTCGGCTCAATACGCTCCTGATGAAGCTGACCAGGATGTCCGCTTGGAGGACATGGTCAGACAGCGGTCGTCTCCGCGAACAACCTATTCCTGACCGTCACGGAGACAAACCACGACCGCTCTCTGCAATTGGCGGGTGGAGGAATTGCATGGATGAGCAGGGGTTTCGGGAGTTCCTGCGAGTGGGCAAGCGGGTGCATAGGGACATGAGCGAGAGGAAGATGCGGTCGCAGACACGCATTGTGAAGGGATTCGAGGTTTTCCCCCGGACGAGGAGCACAAACAAGAATGCGCTCGGGTTGTTCCACTACTCTCGGTTCTCGGGCAGCAAGGATGCCGAACTGGCTGTCCTCACGATGTTCGACGGAAGCAGTGTCCTGGAGCAGATGTGCGGCGACGTGAGGCGCAGGCACGAGAAGCGTAGGTACGAGGAGCTTCTCGGGGACTACGAGCCCCTCGGCAGTCGGGACATCCCCCAAGCAGATGCCTGGGGCGATCCGCGTCCTCCTGACCAGGCTGGAATTCAGGCTCGCGGAAGAGGCCACCAGGGGGATATTGCTCGACAGCCCTCACGCGGGCGCGCCAAGGTTCTACGCCGAGGAGAGAAGGATGTCGCAATCGTCAGGGAGCTTCGACGAGTGCCTCAGAAGACGGTGGGTCGCACTCACGGAGGAGCTCATGGAACGCACGGAGCGCAGGACGCTCTTCTACGATCAGAGAATCGAACAGAATGTCCTGGCCTTCGTCGTGAGGAACCCGGAGATAGGCGGCGGAGTGCGGCGGGGGAATAAGATGCACTGCACCAAGATCTCGCGCACGACGCTCGAGTACCTCCAGGAGAAGAACTAGGGGATATCAAGTAAATTCCTAGAGCTTTTACGTCCGGTCGTCCATCCCCCT
>JBBIUZ010000057.1:0-1936 GCA_037439985.1 Methanobacteriota archaeon
TGGAGCCAGATCGGCGTGAAGCTCACGGTGCAGTCTGCGGACGCGAACACTATCAACAGCTACGTGTACCCGGCCTACGCCCAGGACATGTTCCTCTGGGGATACTCCGGCCAGCCTGACCCGAACTTCAGCCTGCTAATCATGCTCTCCAGCCAGATCGGAGACTGGAACGACTGCGGATACGCCAACGCGACCTATGACAGCCTCTACGACCAGCAGGCGAAGACCGTGAAAGTCGACCAGCGGAAGGCGATAATCGACCAGATGCAGCAGATAGTCTACAAGGATTGTCCCTACATCGTGCTCTACTACATGACCGCGATGGGCGCCTATAGGATCGACACCTTCACGGGCTACGTGAACATGCCCACAGGACTGCTCAGCGATGTCAACAGGTACACCCTCAACGAGGTACACCTGCTCTCCGCGCCTACGACACCCACGGGGACAGACTACACGCCATGGGTCGTCGCGGTCGTGTGCATAGTAGTCGCGCTGGTCGCGGTCACCTACGCGGTTATGCGCCGGGGCGGCGGCAAGGGTAGCGCGCCCAAGGGAGAGGCACCGTAGGAAGCTCCGAGGACCTAGAGGCCGTAGCGGGAAAACTATCTCACGGACGGCGCCGCAGTCATTTCTTCTGCGGCGCTGCAAACGCTTTCCGAGCGGATTAGCGGAGGGGGGACATCGAGTGAACATTCGCACATACATGCTCAGGAGGGCTGTCACCGCCTTCGCGATATTCTTAGTCATCCTCACCCTCAACTTCATCATATTCCATACGATTCCAGGAGATCCCATCAAGACCCTATTCCAGGATCCGAGGATATCGCCCGCGGACCTGGCCCAGCTGAGGCACACTTTCGGCCTGGACAAGCCGCTCTGGGAGCAGTACCTGCTCTACATGAGGAACTCGCTGACGGGTGAGATGGGGCGGTCCTTCAGCTACTTTGGGGACCCGGTCAACGTGATTGTGGAGCAGCGGCTCGTGAACACCCTCATCCTCGTGGGTTCGGCATCCGTGCTAGCGCTGTTCCTGGGCGTCGGCATAGGCACGCTTGCGGCGTGGAGGAGGAACACGCCCGTCGACTACGGCCTCCTCGGTGGCTCGCTCTTCCTGTACTCGATGCCCACATTCTGGCTGGGCATGTTGATGCTGTTCGCCCTCTCGGGGCTGGCGCCATCGGGCGGGATGTACACCGTGGGGGCCACCTACGCGGGGCCGTTCGACCAGCTCATCGACCTGCTCCGGCATCTCGCGGTGCCCATGACCGTCCTGACGCTCGTCCTCTTCGGCCAGTATGTCATGATCATGCGCAGCGCGCTCATCGGAATACTCTCGGAGGACTACATCGTGACCGCACACGCCAAAGGTGTGGCCAGCAGGGATGTCATGCGTCGCCATGCAATCCCGAACGCGATGCTTCCGCTCGTCACGATCACGGCGATCAACCTCAGCTTCGTCGTCGGCGGGGCTATCCAGACTGAGACTGTGTTCTCGTGGCCCGGCGTCGGCCGGCTCATGTACGACGCGCTCATCACGAGGGACTACCCCATACTCCAGGGAGCTTTCCTGGTCGTCACGGCAGTCGCCCTTGCTGCGAACTTCCTCGCCGACATCACGTATGCCTTCCTGGACCCGAGGGTGAAAGTCAAATGACGCCGCCAGCGGATGAGAGGGAGGGACCCGCAGGCATGGCCCGCCGCCGTCGCGAGAGCATGGCCAGGCACCGGATCAGGGCGAGGAAGACGCTCGTCCTGCTGCGTCATAGCAGGATGGGCATGGTGGGCGTCGTCATCCTCGTCGTCTTCCTGGGAATCGCTCTCCTGACGCCTCTGTTCCTGCGGTTCGAAATGAACAAGTTCGACTACACCATGATCCTGAAGCCTCCTGTCCCGTGGCACCACTGGCTCGGGACGGACGAGGTCGGCCGGGATG
>JBBIUZ010000057.1:1946-8878 GCA_037439985.1 Methanobacteriota archaeon
CTCCTCTACGGTTCCCGCATCTCCCTCCTTGTCGGCATCTTGGCGAGTGCGATCTCGGTCCTGATCGGGGGCACCATCGGCGTCATCTCTGGGTACTTCGGAAGGTACGTTGACGAGGGAATGATGCGTTTCACTGACGTCTTCCTCGTGATGCCCCAGCTCCCATTCATGATGCTGATAGCGGCCCTTGCGGGCCCAAATCTGTTCAACATCATAGTGGTTATCGGCGTCCTGTCCTGGCCGGCGACAGCTAGACTCGTGCGGTCCGAGATCATAACGCTCAAGGAACGGACATTCATAGAGCGCGCTAGGGCCATCGGTGCGGGCGACATCCACATCATCCGGAAGCACATTCTGCCGAACGTCATCCCCCTCATGTTCGCGAACACGGTGCTCATAATCGCCATAGCAATACTGACGGAGAGCACGCTGGCGTTCCTCGGGCTCGGCGACCCGCTCGTCATAAGCTGGGGATCGATGCTGCACTATGCCTTCACCAGCCTGGCAATGTCGAACGGCGCGTGGTGGTACTTCGTCCCGCCCGGCTTCTGCATCGCGCTCGTGGTTCTGGGGTTCACGTTCCTCGGGTATGCGATGGACGAGATCCTCAACCCGAAGCTGAGACGGAGATGATCCAGGAACGGACCTGGGTCTTGTCTCGCGGTCCGGGGCGACATCACCGCATCGAGACGCTGTGGCCAGCTTTCCCGACAGCGGCACCGATGCCGTGGTGAGCGAGCACGGATCGTGCAAGACGCCATTCGATTGCGACAGAAGGCTGTGGTATGATCCATCATGCTCTTCGATGAGCGGAGAACAGGGCTATATGCTCAGAACGCGATGTCGGATCGCGGGAGGAGAAGTCGAGAGGGCCCATGCCTGAATCGTTCGCGGTGATAGAGACCCTCAGGAGGAAGGGCCTCAGCAACGAGGCCTGCAGCCTGCTCCTGATGGAGGCGGGCATCTTCCTGATGAGGGACAGGATGAAGGAGGAGGTCGTCCCTGGCGCCTTCGGGTGCGCCGTTAGGTGGACGAGCGAGCACGCCGCACCAGACGATGCTTGCCTGGCCGATCTGACAAAGGGCAACGACCGCGAGTTCATACCGTTCGAGCGGCTGAAGAGGGTTCGGATTGCCAGAGGATTCTCCGGCATGACCCTGAGGCGGGAGTACAAGGTCGTCCTCGACTATCAGGATCTGTCGCGGAAGACCAAGCGGTTCTTTGCCACCATCATGCCGCCGCTTGGGGCAGCGCCCGGCGGGGGTGGAATGAGAGGGCATGGCGCGGCGGCCATGGTCTACGCGAAGGGTATCGAGGAGCTTCTCGGACGCGCACTCTCAGGCCACGCAGGGACGGTCACCGAGTTCTCGCTCTGACTGCCCTCGGTCCTCCGGTCTTCCGCGCCGGGAGCCTCCACGCGTTGGAGTACACGTTCATCCTAGACCCTCGAGCGAAGCCAACCAGCGCGATCCCCAATTCGACGGCCAGCTTGACGGCGAGGTCGGTGGGGGCAGACTTCGAGACGACTATCGGGATGTGGCTCCTCGCCACCTTGATCATTATCTCGGACGAGATACGGCCGCTCGTCATCAGGACCTTGTCGTCCGTCCGCATGCCTCTCATGACGCACTCTCCGACCACCTTGTCGATCGCGCTGTGTCTGCCGATGTCCTCGTTGAAGACGAGGACTTCCACTGCGCTGCACAGGGCCGCCGCATGTACCCCGCCCGTCAGTCTGAACAACTCCGAGCCGCGCTGGAACTGAGTCATGAGTGTCGAGACCGAGGTCGCGGGCATCGTGAACCTCGAGGTGGCCTTGAGCCCCGTCCTGTCCCGGACAGCGTCGACGAACGTCAGACCTCTGCCGCAGCCGGTCGTGAAGACGCGTTTCGAAGCGAGGTTCTCGGGCGCCCTCCCGACCTCCCTGGTCCGGACCCACACAACGCCATCCCTCGCGTCGGTCAGGACGCCTTCTATGTCCTCCCTGCCCTTGACCAGCCCCTCGGCGAACAGGAACCCCACGGCGAGGTACTCGAGGCCCTTCGGCGTGCACATCAGGGTGGCGAGATCGAAATCGTTCAAGAAGATGGTCACGGGCCTCTCCTTCGCAACGGTGTCCCTGAGATCCTCCCGCCTGTCCCTGCTGATGCGCAGGACCTTCACATGGCCGACCTTTCCGCTCATGCGCCTCCGCTCACAGCCCCTCGGAGAAGACGGGCGCGTGCAGGCCCGCTCTCAGTATTGAATGCCTCACTGACAGGTCCCCGGCCAGCTCGAGCACGGACGAGAGCGCGAGAAGGGCCGATGCCACCGTCCCTTGGACGGCGAGCTCGTGGTAGTACGCGACCGTGAGGGGCACGAGGAGCCCAGCGACTATTGCCAGCCCGACGAACATCACCGCGAGCCTCGTCGCCGTGAGCCGCCTCAGGGACTCCCTCGCCGCCGAGGTCGACGCAGTCATGTTGACCATGTAGATGATGACGAGCGCGAACATCGTCGTCAGGAGGACCGCATCCAGGTTGTTCAGGGTGGCCTGGTCGAGTATCTTCCCTCCGGAGACGGTCATCGTCAGGTACGTCATCGCGACCCCTCCGGCCATCGCATAGGTGAAGAACAGCGGCGGCATCAGCGCCGTGTTCCAGGAAGTGATGGACTTGCACGACGCGAGCACGAACCCGTCGTACACCATCACGAGCGCGGCGCTCAGTATGGCGCAGACCCAGAGGGCCCGCCCGAGCGCCGACCCGCTGGCCCACGGGACCCATCCAAGACCAATGTCCGGGGCGAGGTATGCTGCCGAGAGCGCGACGAACACAACCATGAATATCAGGCCCCTGCTGATCCAGGATGTCCTGGGCCTGAGGAACAGCCTGTAGAACCTGCTGGGCTGTCCGAGGTAGGCCAAGTGCGCGGCGGTCTTTCCAACCCCGACTATCAGAACGCCGACGAGCGCGCTCGTGGCCGAATGGATGAACCAGGTCGAGACCACGAACTGGCCGGCCCCTATTCCGCCCAAGAAGAGCGCCATCAGGAGGGCGCCGTCCCGCAGCCTCCTCCTGCCCCCGAAGCCCCACTCAATCTGCGCCCGTGGCCCAGGCTTGAAATCCTCGTACTGCAGGACGTCGGTCCTATCCACCACCCCCCATCATGGCTGAGCGTTGTGACATCATGACATCACCTCGCGGGGAGGTAGTACACGCTGGCATCGGTACCGTACTCAGGATGCAGCTGCATTCCCCGCCTCGTCTTTATGAGCTGGGACACCTCGGAGTCGGGGTCGTCCAGGTCTCCGAAGGTCCTCGCCTCGCATGGGCACGCGTCGACGCAAGCAGGGTTCCTCCCCTTCTCGACCCGGTCCACGCAGAAGTTGCACTTGCTCACGACACCCCTGTCGCTCTCCTCGAGCCACTTCCTCCTCGACTGCTCCGCGAACGCCGAGGACGGCTTCTTGTCGCCAGTGAAGTAGTCCCTCCACTCGTTTGTGAAGTTCCTCGCGCCATAGGGGCACGCGACAGCGCAGTACCTGCACCCGACGCACTGTTTCGAGTCCACGACGACAATTCCGTCTGGCCTCTTCTTCGTCGCGCCGGTCGGGCAGACCTTCTCGCACTCCGGCTCTTTGCAGTTCATGCACAGCAGCGGCACAGCCTGCCTGATGACGGTGGGGTATTTGCCTGACTCGACCCTCACAACCTTCGCCCAGAACACGCCAGGAGGCGTGTGGTGCTCCGCCTTGCATGCCACGACACATGAGTAGCAGCTGACGCATCTCTTGAGGTCGATCACCATGCCCCACCTAACCACCGATCTCGCCCCCGTCCTTGTAGAGCTTCACTTTCACGCAGATGTCCTGCCCCAGGGAGACGGGGCATGAGTGCTCCTTGTCCACCTCGATGAGCTCGTTGAAGAACACGCCCTTGCCCTTCGCGATGGGCAGCCCCTTCCCCCAGTGGCCAGCGTTGGCCGCTATCGCCACGTGGTCCGGTCTGATGCCGTCAGTGACGTGCACCCTCCCCCTCGCCCTCGAACCCTTCGGGTTCTCGAGCCAGACGTACTCGCCCTCCGTGACCCCCTTCCTCCTCGCAGTCTCCGTGTTCAGCTGTATCGTGTATGTGTATGGATCGTTCTGCGAGATCTCGTTCAACCACGGGTTCTGCATCGTCATCGAGTATGTGTGCAGCGCCGAGCGCCAATAGAACGCCTCGAGGTCGTACACAGGGTCCTTCTCCGCGTGCGTCGGGCACGGTCGCCAGTCGGGAAGGGCGGTGTGCGCGGTCCAGTCGACCAGGTCGGGGACCCCGTACTTCTCGGCCACTGCCTTGCTCTTCCTGCCCGCCCTGATGATCCACTCGAGGTACACCGGAACCCGCACATCGTTGAACGCCCGCCAGTAGACCTCCTCGACTCTCTTGTCCCACTTGAGGTACCCGTGCTCCTTGAACCAGCCGAGGCCCTTGTCGGGGCCGAACCTATCCTTCATTATGATGTCCAAGAGGCGCTCGAAGTTGAGCTTCTCGTCCGGGCCCATCACTTTCTTGAAGTCGAGGTCCCCTCCGTAGGCCCTGTTGACCCACTCCCTCACCGCCTCGAGGTACCTGTCCCTCAGCCCCAGCCGCTCTGACAGCTCGAGAATGACGTCGATCATGGGCCTGCGCTCGGCCATCGGCTTCACCACGGGCTGCCTGATGGCCCAGATCCACTCGCCGAGCCCGGTCGCGTGACAGGACACGCCCACGGTCGGGAATGTCGTCGCAGATGAGTACCTCTCCAGGAAGCTCGCGTCCGGGAGCACGAGGTCGGCCGCGGCCTCCTCGAACTCGGTTGTGTATATGTTGAACGACGCGATGAACCTGAACTTCCGAAGGAAGTTGTCCATGAGCGTCCTCGGGTTGCCCACGGACATTATCTGGTTCGTCGCGAAGCTGATCATCACATCCGGCCTATAAGGTATCTTGAACTTCTGCCAGAGCTCCTCGTTGTTGTCCCAGGCCATGATCGTCGTGTATGTCGGGATGTAGAATATGTCCTGCAGGTCGAGTCTCTGGGGCGGGTCCTTCGGCTCAGGTGGAGGGTATGGCAGGTGCGAGTAGGGCCAGTTGCGGGCCACGAGGAGTCCGTCCTTGTCCGGTTCGACGGAGTACTTGAGCCGTCCGGTTCCCGGGTACCCGAGATGGACTGGAGGGCCGAAAGCCAGGGCTCCGCCCGGGACGTCTGCTGCCCCGACCATGTGGTTCAGAAGCACCAGAGACATGCAGTCCCAGGCCTGATTGTAGTGCCCTTGGGAGCCCCGGAAGTATATCGACGCGACGGGCCTGTAGGGCAATACCTTGCCGTCAATGGTGATCGTGCTCCCGATCCTCGCCTCCTCGCCGAAGTCCTTCGCGATCCTTCTCAGGGTGCCCGCAGGGACGCCGCATATCCCGGATGCGTACTCCGGAGTGTACTTCTTCAGATGGTCCTTCAGGAGCTGGAACGAAGGATGGCATTTCACGCCGTCGACCTCGAACTCGCCAGTCAGCGTGCAGTCCTTGACGTTCTTGGATGTGAAGACGTCGTGCGTGCCGTCGGCCGTGCTCCATACGAGGGGCAGTCCTGACTCCTTGTCCCGGACGTATAGCCCGTCCGGGCCGACGAGGTACGGGCCGTTCGTCTTCCACTTCAGGTACTCGCTGTCAAACAGTCCGTACTCGTTCAGGAGCAGGTTGGTCATTGCCAGGGCGGCCGCAGCGTCCGTCCCCGCCTTGATGGGGACCCACTCCTCGGCTGTCGAAGCCTGCGTGCTCAAGAAGGGATCGAAGACGATGAGCCGCATGCCCCTTGCCTTGGCATCCGCCGCCTGCTTCGCCGCGACGTTCGCAGCGTGGCCTGCCCCGTGACCCTTCGAGCACCCCCAGTAGATCGCGAGGTTGCAGTACTTGTAGTCGGGGATAACTGACCACGAAGCGTGGTAGATCCCACCGATCATGTGCGCGCCGTTCCCGCAGTGCAGGCCCCCGCCGCCGGTGTAGTAGTTCGGGGTACCGAAGGCCTTCCTGAAGGAGAGTATGTTGAACGCCCTTTCGGCGGGGAAGGTCGGGCTGCCGACTGTGTAGAGACCGCGCGGGTCGCGTCGCATGCATTCCCGGAGTTTCGCTGTGAGAAGGTCCATGGCCTCATCCCAGCCTACTCTCTTCCAGGCCGGATCCACGCCAATCCCCTTCTCGGGGTTCGTCCTGACCATGGGGTAGTTGAGCCGGTTTGGATCATAGAGCATCATCGGAGCGGAGATGCCCCTGGCGCAGATGTTCCCATACCCCTGCGGCGAGTCGGGGTCTCCTTCGATCCCAACGACAATCCCGTCCTCCACGCGCACGTCAACAGTGCATGTGCCGTAGCACATGCCGCAACTCGTTTTTACCATTTTTCACCAGATTTTCTCTGGTGTGGAGCGTCTGCAACGTACTTAATCGTGACGAGTTTCATCTCGCAAGACGTGCGAGATTGGAACAGGACGTACCCAGTCAGTGGCGGCTCCCGCGGTGCGTGATGAGTCGCTCTTCGAGCCTCGGGCCGGTTCCGAGTGTCCCCTGAACGACGTGTGAGTGATTGCGGCGGTCGGCATCCTGATCTCTTTCGACCTTCATCTGTGCAGGTTCACGCGTGCGGTTCCATGAACTCCTTCTCGCTCACCAATGGTTTCGCCACGGCCTCGAGGAGCCTCTTCGGGATCCTCCCTTTCGAGACGAGCTCACGGCCGGCCTCGCTCGCGGCCCGGAGGACCGCGTCCGCCCTCTTGCCTCCTTTCGAGAGAAGGAACGCATGCGGCCTGAGCAGTGCGCCGGCGAACTCGATGCTCATGTTCTCGGCGGTCTCCTTGGCAATCCTCACGACCGTGTCGAGATTCAGTAGTTCGTAAGGTCGCTTCTTGACGTAGCCAGCTTCTCTTGTCAACG
>JBBIUZ010000058.1:0-8695 GCA_037439985.1 Methanobacteriota archaeon
GATTGCCGACATGCTCGCGACAGCCATGACGAATGCGAGAATCTACTCCGAGTCTAGGGAGCGCGAAGCCGCCCTGTCGGTGCTGGACAGGATAAGCAAGCAGATGTCCTATCGTCTCGAGCCGGAGGTCGTCCTCGACCAGGTCTCGCGCGACGCGGCAACATTGCTGAAGGCCGAGAAGTCCATGCTGGGGCTTGTCAGTGAAGGGTCTGAGAGCCTCCACTATGTGGCCTCCTACCGGATCGACAAGGAGACACTGAAGGGGGCGGTCTTTGGGACGAAGCTCGGGGTTTCTGGCAGGGCGCTTCGTCACCTCAAAACCGAGATCGTGAATGACTATCTGGCGGACCCGGACGGGCTGGAGGACTGGGCCGAGATGTTCAACATCAAGTCGATGATTGCGGCGCCACTTGTCATCGAGGGGCGGGGCATGGGCGTGATTGAGGTCTACAACAAGCTCGAGGGAAAGCCCTTCACGAAGAGCGACGCTCTTCTCCTGTCATCCCTCGCAGACCACGCGGCCATCGCGCTCGAGAACGCGAACCTCCTCTCCTCGCTCAACCAGAGGGTTCGCTCCCAGCTCGCTCTTCTGGAGACCGCCTTGGCGATGCAGAGGCAGATCGATTCGAGCAGCATCTATGAAACCGTCGCCGAGAAGATCCGCGAAGTCGTGTGGTACGACGCCATAACGTTCTACAAGATCGATCACGAGACATCCATCGTCCACCCAGTTCTTGCCAAGGGGCCGTACACAGACGAGGTCATGGCCGAGTCGTTCCCGCTCGGGACAGGCGTGACGGGCTATGTCGGAAGGACGGGCAAGGCGGAGCTGGTGAACGACACGACGAAGGACCCGCGCGTGTCGCATATCAAGGGAACTCCTGAGCAGGAGAAGGAGGCCATGGCGGCCATACCGCTCACAGGGAAGGAGCACGTGATAGGCGTGCTAACGCTCTACAGGGATGGAGACAACCATTTCTCGCCCGCCGAGTTCGAGATCGCCCAGGTGTTCGCCAGCCAGGCGGCCGTGGCGGTGGAGAACGCGGAACTGTATCGGACCAAGGAGCTGCTGCTGCGGGAGACTGGCAAGAAGGTCGAGCAGATCACCAAGGTGCTCGACCTGGTGACGTCAGTGATGTACATGGACGACCTCGACATACTGCTTCAGCGCATAACGGACTCGGTCGCCAAGTCCCTCGGGTTCAAGAGGGCTGCGATACGACTTCTGAACGCCGAAAAGGACGCCCTCGTCCTTAAGGCCAAGACCGGCTATCCCGACTGGGTGCAGAAGGGCGACGAGAGGCCCGTCCGGGACGTGTTCGCCGACCTCGACGACGACTTCATGATTGGCGCGACGACCTATCTTGTGAAGTACGAGGACCAGCCCTACGGCGTGGAGTCGTTCTTCTTTCTAGCCCATCCCGAGCTGGCGAACAAGCCTCGGGCAGCCCCCGATGCGTGGCATGAGCGCGACAAGCTCATCACCCTGCTCAAGGACAGGGGCGGCAAGCTGACGGGGTACATGCTGGTTGACGAGCCGAGCGACCTCAAGATACCCACCGCTGACAAGATTGAGGTCATCGAGATACTCGCGGGAATCGCCTCGATAGCCATCGAAAACTTCAACGTGTTCGAGATGCAGGTCATGGCGACCAACGAGGCGGCACTGCTCAACGATCTCATGACGCATGACATCAACAACTTCAACCAGGGTATCATGGGCTACATCGAGCTGCTCCTGCGGGACAGACACCTGGACGACAACCAGAGGAAGTACGCGGAGCGCGCCCTCTTGCAGGTAAGGAACAACGCCCGCCTGATAGACAACATAAGGAGGCTGGCCAAGGTCCGGAGCATGTCGGACTCGGACTTCGTCCCGACGGACATATACGGCGCGCTCACGGCGGCGGTCGATGCCGTGACGAAGGCCAACAGCGAACGGAAGATAACGGTCGTCTCCGAGATGGCTCCCGGAGTGCACTACGTGATGGCCAACGAATACCTGAACGACATCTTCGTGAACATCCTCTCGAACGCGGCCAAGTTCGACACATCGAAGCGGGTGAAGGTCGAAGTCACGGTTCACGAGGGCGAGGGGTCCCAGGGCGACTCGTGGATCATATCCGTCGCGGACCACGGAAGAGGGATTCCGGACGACAGGAAAAGGGTCGTCTTCGAGAGGTTCGCGACTGGCATGACCGGCATCAAGGGGTTCGGGATAGGTCTATCGATCGTGAGCGCTGTCGTGCGCAAGTTCGACGGACGCATCTGGGTTGAGGACAGGGTCAAGGGTGATTCGTCCAAGGGGACGGTGTTCAGGATACTGCTCCCGAAGTGCAAGCCTCCAGCGTCCCCGGCTGCCACGCCTGTGGAGGCCGAGACCAGCAGCCGACCAAGCGCCTGAGTCACCCGTTCTTGGTCTTGGAGTACTCCAGCGCGGCGCGGACCAGTCCGAAGTGCAGCGGCGCCGGCCTCTGCGGCCTGGACTTGAACTCCGGGTGGAACTGAGAGCCGATGAAGAATGGGTGCCCATCGAGCTCCGCGATCTCCATCCTCTTCCCGTCCGGAGACTTCCCAGTGAAGCGGAGACCCTTCTCCTGGATCCTGTCGATGTAGTGGGGATTGATCTCGTACCTGTGCCTGTGTCTCTCGCTGATCTCCGTCGCGCCGTAGAGCCTGGCCGCCATCGACCCGGCCTCCACGATGACCTTCTGGACCCCCAGCCTCATGGTGGCCCCTTTCTTCGTCATCTGCTTCTGCTCGGGCAGGAAGTCGACGACTGGGTGGGACGTGTGTGAGTCGAACTCCGTGCTGTTCGCGTCGTGCATCCCGAGGACGTTCCTCGAGAACTCGATGTTGGCCAGCTGGAACCCAAGGCAGACTCCGAGGAACGGGACCTTGTGCTCCCTCGCGTGCTGGATCGCGAGGATCTTGCCCTCGATCCCCCTCGAGCCGAACCCTCCTGGGATGAGGATGCCGTCCGCCTCCTCCAGCACGGTCTTCTTGTCCCCCTTCTCGAGTTCCTCGGCTTCCACGCGGAGGAACCTGACTCTTGTGTCGAGCTCCGCGCCCGCGTGGGTGAACGCCTCGTAATGGCTCATATACGAGTCGCGCTGGTCCATGTACTTCCCGACGAGGAGTATCTTCACGTCGTGCTTCGGGTTCATGACCCTGGCTATGAACTCCTTCCAATCCGCAAGGCCGTCGGGCTGCCTAGCGAGATTCATCTTGGTGAGGAGATAGTCCGTCAGCCCCTGCTCCTCAAGGAATATCGGGACCTGATAGATGGATTTCGCATCCGGAGCGCTGATCACAGCCTCGAGGGGGACGTCGCAGAAGAGGGCGATCTTCCTCCTCGCCCCGTCGTCAAGAGGCCTCTCGCACCTCGCGACAATCGCGTCCGGTTGGATCCCTATCGCCCTCAGCTCCCTCACCGAGTGCTGTGTCGGCTTCGTCTTCTGCTCCTGGAGCGTGCCCAGTATCGGAACGAGCGTCGTGTGGACGAATATCAAGTTCTCGTGGCCGAGCTCGCTGCGCATCTGTCTCATAGCCTCCAGGAAGGGGGCGGACTCGATGTCGCCCACAGTTCCCCCCAGCTCGACGATGGTCACGTCAGAGCCCGTCTTGATCGCCACGTTCGATATCATTGACTTTATCTCGTTCGTTATGTGGGGTATGATCTGCACGGTCTTCCCGAGGAAATTGCCCTCCCTTTCCTTCTCGATCACGCTTCCGTAGACCTTCCCCGTCGTGACGACATGGTCGCCGGTCAGGTTCGTGTCGAGGAACCGCTCGTAGTTGCCGAGGTCCAGGTCCGCCTCGCATCCGTCGTCCAGCACGAACACCTCCCCGTGCTCGAACGGGTTCAGAGTCCCCGCGTCGAAGTTCAGGTAGGGGTCGATCTTCATGGCGGTGACCTTGAGCCCCCTGGCCTTCAGCACTCGCCCGATGGAAGAAGCCGTTATTCCTTTGCCGAGTCCGGACAGGACTCCCCCGGAGACCACAATTATCTTCATTCTAGCCTCACGGGATTGGCAGTAGGGGGTTGTCTCGGATAAAGGTTTGCCGACCGTTTCTGCTGGAGGATCACGAATCGCGCTCCCGCATGAGCCCTGACAGCACTTTCGTGACGGTGCTCACTGAGGCGCGCACGGACGCCGACATCTCTCCACGGAACGCGATGTCCTTCGGCTGTATGCCGATCACGGCCGCGCCCTTGCCGCCTTTCTCGAGGATCGACGCCATCAGCGCGACCGAGACCCTGTGCGTCGTTATCTCCGTCTCCTTGATCCTGTCCTTCGGGATGACCCGGACGGACCCAGGGTCGAGGTGCAGGTTGGCGGCGTCCACGAAGAGCACGAACGCGTCCTCCTCCCTCTCAGAGATGTCCAGGACCGTGCCCTCGACGCCGTCGTGTTCGGAGTATGAGAAGAATGGAAAGAGTTTCTTCAGGGCCGCCGCGACGAGCACTCCGGCGCCGTCGTCGGCCCTATCGGTGTTCCCCAGCCCGAGGACGTAAATTCGGCGGTGGCCGGCCATGTCCTCGATCTCGCGCTTCAGAGCCTCTTCAGAGTCACCAGATGCGTCGCGCAGCTTATGCATGGGTCGTACGCCCTCGCCACCATCTCGAGCCCGAGCCTGACTTCATCGTGCGTCTTCTTCTCCGCGAGCATCTTCTCGGCGCAGAGCTTCATGTGCCTCTCGACATCGTCCAGGTTCTGGGCCGTCGGCGTTATCACGTCCGCGGACTCGATCAGGCCGTTCTTGATGTCGTAGTGGTGGTAGAGTGTCCCCCTCGGGGCCTCGACCGCGCCCGTCCCGGAGCCGGTCTCCCTGGTCGGCTTGGCGATTGCTGGGTCGTCCAGTGAGGCGACCTCGTCGCACGCGTCCGGCAGGTGCTCGAGGGACCACAGGATCTCGATGGCCTGGGCGAGGTTGTTCTTGAGCGGGTTCCTCAACCAAGACTCGTTGAAGTGCTTCTTGAACAGGTCTCCTGCCTGGCCATCCAGGCGCTTGCCCATGTTGACCATCCTCGCGATGGCGCCAACCGTGAACGGTTTGCCCTGGAACAGGGACCTCTTCGCGAACGAGTGGCTGACGACCCTCTCGTTGGTCAGCTTCCTGTAGTCCTCTGCGCTCGTCTCCTTGCCGTTGGATATGAGAATGGTATCGCCGGCCAAGCCGAACTGGTTGTCCGGAGCGTTGACGGACATGAAAGTCATCTCCGCCTCCGGGTACGCTGGATACTTCACCGAGGCGAAGAGCTCCACACACCTAACCGCATCCGGCACGAGCTCCACGGATTTCGCCTTAATCTCGCTAAGGGCCTTTTTCGAGGGGTACTTGCCGAAGCCCCCCAGGATCGGGTTCTCCCCGTGGACTATCCGGCCGCTCGTGACTGTCATCACGTGGTTCCCGAACTTCTTTAGTCTGAGCGCGCGCTTGACGTCTTCGCCAAAGTCGTTGACCATGGCGATCGCAGACGGGTATCCCAGGAAGTCGGGCAGCGCCAACAGGAACGTGTGCAGCGAGTTGCTCTCGATGTTCTCCCCGAGCATCATGAGCTCCCTAGTCAGCTGGGCCTTCTCAGGAGGCGTTATGCCCAGAGCCTTCTCAAGCCCCCTTATTGCTGCGTACTTGTGCGACAGGGTGCAGATGGCGCATATCCTCGGGACGACGTTCACGTCGTCCTCCGGGGTCATGCCCTTCACAAGCTGCTCGACCAGCCGCGGCCCCTCGTGGATGTCCATCGTGACGCTCTTGACCTTGTTCCCGTCGAGCGTGACGGTGATACCGCCGTCGCCCTCCACTCTCGCGAGGGACTCCACATTGAGCTCCTTCATTGTCTCGCCCCCTTCTTCTCGATGTCCTTCATGAGCTTGGCAATGTTGGCTCCTCCGAACTTCTTGACCTTCTGCAGGATCTCCTCGGGCCTGTAGCCCTTCTCCTTCAGCAGCTTGTACTCAGCGCTGACGTTCAGGTCGTCCGTGGGGCCCCAGCAACCGACGCACGGCAGGTTGTGAGACGGGCAGATCGCCCCGCAGCCAGCCTTCGTCAGAGGGCCAGCGCAGAACTTCCCTGCGAGCAACAAGCATGCGTTCTCCTTCCACTTGCATTCGGCGCAGACAGGGAACTTGTACAGGTGGGGATGCCTGCCGGCGACGAGCTTCGTCACCGCCTCGAGGAACTCGCCCTTGTCAATCGGGCAGCCCGGGATGTGCATATCCACCTTGACGACCGCGTCGACGGGCTGCGCCTCGAATGCCTTCGATATCTCTATCTTCGCGTCGCCGTACACCTTCCTGAAACGCTCCTCGAACCAGCCCTCTTCGAGCTTCATAGCTTGAGGGCCGCCGTGACACGCGCATGTGCCAATGGCGATGAGCATCTTCGAGCGCGCCCTGATGTTTTTCACCCGTTCGGCCTGCTCCTCAGTCGAGATCGACCCCTCGACGAAGGCGATGTCCAGCTCGCCCTCCGTGTTATCGCTCTTGGCCATGACGAACGATTGCATGTCCACGGCGCCGAGGACGTCAAGCAGCTGGTCCTCGCAGTTGAGGATCATTAGCTGATCCCCCGCGCAGCCGGTGAATCCGTAGACGCCGACCTTAGGCAATTGCCTTGTCACTTGCACCCCTCCCTATGAGCTCCTTCATCCGGAGAACGTCCCACCATGAAAAGACTGGACCGTCCATGCATGTGTATAGGTATTCGATGGCGCAGTGGCCGCACTTGCCGACCCCGCACCTCATCCTCCTCTCGAGGGTCATCAGTATCTGGTGTTTCGGTATGCCCAGCTTGACCAGCTCCTGCATCACGAACTTGTACATGATGGGCGGACCACACACAGCGGCGTAAGTGTTCTTCGCGTCGATCGGCGCCATGTCCTTGAACAGGGTCGTGACGACGCCCACCTTGTAGGGCCACTTGCCTTCCTCGTCCTTGTCCACGGACATGAGTATCTCCACGTCCTCGCGATCCTTGAGTTGGATGAACTCTTCCCTGAACAACATCTCGCCCGAGTTCTTCGCGCCGTGGAGGTAGATCAGCTTGCCGAACCTGTCCCGGTTGTCCAGCACATAGAGCAGCAGCGATCTCAGGGGCGCCGCCCCCATGCCGCCGGCAACGATCAGTATGTCCTTTCCCTCCATGGCCTCTATCGGGAAGCCGTTGCCATATGGCCCCCTCAGGCCGATGGTCTGGTTCTCCTTCACCTTGAAGAGGGTGCTCGTGAGCGTCCCGACGTTCCTTATGCAGAACTCGAGCATGCCCGGCCTCGACGGGGTCGAGCTGATGCAGAAGGGCGCCTCTCCCTCTCCCGGAACGGACAGCATGATGAATTGCCCTGGCTTGTACTGGATCTTGAGCGCCTCGTCCACGTCGACCGGCCGCGCCTGGTAGAAGTTCACATCGGCCGTGAGCGGGTAGCGCCTGACGATCCTCCACATGTCCGGGCGGAACGGGTTGTCCTGGATCTCTCTCTCGTCCAGCTCTACGCATATCTTCTTCACTTGCCCACCTCCTGCTCCTTCAGCGCGGTCGACACGGTCACCACGTTGATGTCGACGGGGCAGTTCGCAACGCACCTGCCGCACCCGACGCACGCGGGCTTGCCGAACTCCCCTATGTACGCCTGAAGCTTGTGGGTGTACCAGAGCCTCAGCCTGTCCGCCCTCTTGTCCCTGAAGTTGCCTCCGCCAGCAACCTGCGAGTACTCCCTGAACATGCAGCTGTCCCAGAAGCGGTCCCTCGTGCCCGAAGGGGCGCCGAGGTCGACCTTATCCTGTACGTTGTAGCAGTTGCAGGTCGGGCACACCATCGTGCACTGCCCGCACGACAGGCACTTGTCCGCGAGCTTGTCCCAGATGGGGCTGTTGTAGCCCAGTTCGAATATGTCCGGCATGCCATTGAAGTCTATCTCGTTGGTGAACTGCGAGTTGTGCCACTTCCTGTACTCGGTGTAGCTCAGGATGTCGTTCCTGTCTATCTCCCTGCTGAACAGCTCGGGCCTTTTCCTGATAAGGTCGTGGCCCTTGGTCGAGCCGACCCAGACCAGGTAGAACATCTTCATGTCAGTGAAGAATAGGTCGAACCCCTCGGCGATGAACTCGGTGTTCGTCGCGTAGCACATGCATTTCTCGTCCGGCACGCAGCTGTGGCCGATCAGGAGCGTCTTCTCCCTCCGCTCCGCGTAGTATGGGTCCTTGTAGTTCTCGAGGAACAGCTTGTCCAGGATCAGGATGCCGTGGATGTCGCACGGGTGAATCCCGAACAGCACCTTCCTCGGCACGTCCCCGAGCCGGTCGACAAACCCGTCCTGGTCGTAGTCGAACATCGTGAACCTCGACGGGTACAGGAACTTCTTCGGCGGTATGATCGTCCTGGCCGCCTTCAGGTCCATCTCTGACAGTCCGTCCACCCTGGCGTAGGTCACCCTGCCTTCCTTCTTCGTCGGGGCCCAAAGCTCTCCCCATTCCTTCGCGGACTCGAGGAAGGTCGACAGGTCCTCCTTCTTCATCTTCAGAATCATCATGCTATCTCTTCCGCAGACCGGGTATCACCTGTATCCGCATGGCCGGAACGAAAGCATCCAGCCTCGCGGATTGCCCTTGCCCCAGTGTACACAACCGAGGTATAAAAACATTGGGAGGGCGGATGTGTTGAGAGCCTGTTGCAAGAGTCGGACTGGTGGCGA
>JBBIUZ010000059.1:0-8687 GCA_037439985.1 Methanobacteriota archaeon
GGGTTACAACTTCCTGGTCAAAAACGGGAAGAACTTACTTGTTTCCCCCTAGACGATGAGGAGGTGTCGTTACTACCACTGTCCCCTGGCACGGGAGTCGATCCTTTCCGGCTTGAAGATGTCTCGGAACCTCTGCTACTGGGCCGCCTGATATGGTAAGCGTCTGTTCGATGTCGCGTTCGGCAAGCTCTTGACAGCGGAGGTCAAGTGGTCCGTCCTGGGGCGATCTCGTGTGTAGGTTCGCATTCGAGATCCCAGAAGGGCAAACGAAGGCGCGAGTCACGCCATAGAGACTACGTCGGCTTTTCGCGAACGCGGGCAAGGAAGACTCTGACCTTGTTCGAGCCAGACTTCCATCAATCCGCTTCGGCCAAGAGGGGAGCGCCTCCGGCGTGACGAACTCCTCCTCCACTTCCTAATGCTCGAAAGGATAAGGGACGATGAGAACTCGATGTAGTTGGAGGACGAGGACATCCGCCTTCTTCATTCCTCGTTCGGGCCCTCATGTTTCTCAGTCGGTGAAGTCATTCTCTCCAGCGAGTTCTGATTCAGGAGACGAATCGCCTCGTGTGCTGTCGTGGGCCCAGGCAGATGATACATTGAAATCAGCCCGTTACCCAGCGTGTTGAAGGGGCCTTCTCCAATGTTGACTGCGACAACTGCATCGACGTTCTCCGCGATCAGCAAGTTGGCAGCCTGCATCCCTTTCTTCTGGGACAGCTTCGCTCCTTCATTCCCTTTGACATAGGACCGTATTACCTGATTCTCCCGGATGTCAATGAACAGGAAGAACGGCGCATTCCCGAAATGCTGACTAGTCAGCGCGTCCAACTCCCTATCCTCCACTACAGGAATCGCGATTCTCGTTGTCTTCTTGTGTGCGAGTCCCACATGGATGACCACTGACTCCAGGTCTTTGAAAAGCCCCTTCAT
Source organism: Methanobacteriota archaeon (assembly GCA_037439985.1). GTDB lineage: Archaea > Thermoplasmatota > Thermoplasmata > UBA10834 > UBA10834 > COMBO-56-21. Next base: position 934 of record JBBIUZ010000059.1, read on the forward strand.
TCTCCTCTCGACCTCATCCGATATCGCGTGCGCTCTTTCCAGAGAAAGGCCTTCCCGCAATTCCACATGCATCTCGCCGAAGAACACAGGCCCAGATTTTCGCAGCCTGGTGTCGTGGATTCCTTGAACGCCAGGAACGCTCTCGGCTATTTCCTTCATCTCCTTCACTCTTTTGGGATCCGGGGAGACGTCCATCAGGACCAGTGCTGCGTCTTTTCCAAACAGCAGTCCTCTTATCAGGACGTAGGCGCCGATCAAGAGGCCGATTGCAGATTCGCCAGCGGGATATCCGGTTACTCCAAGGAGAACGCCCGCAAGAACCAGAACGGAGGTATAGACGTCTATCCTGGAATGAATCCCCTCGCTGATCAGTGCCTGAGAACCGATCTGACGTCCCAGTCTACTCTTGTATCTGCCCAGTATATAGTAGACGACGGATGACAATGCCGCCACTGCGAGCGCGAGACTCGAGAAAGAGATGACATGGGTCACGAACAGCTTCTGAGATGACTCCAACATTATCAGGACGCTGGAGGCAATGAATGCCAATGACACAGCCAACAACGCGAATGTCTCAGCTTTGAAGTATCCGTACGGGAATCTCTCAGTTGGTTCCTTCTTTGAGATGCCGAGCCCTGCCCAGACCGCCGCAGAAGAGAAGACGTCTGTGAATGAGTCGATTGTTCCCGCCAGTAGTGCGACGCTACCACTGGCAAAGGAGACAATTCCTTTCAGGATTGCCAGCGCCGTAAGGACGATCGTGGAGAGTCTGGCGGCATTCTCTCCCTTTCCCAGGGTCAGCCTTCTCTCTCCCATCCTAGAGCCTCGCGGTCATCCTTCCGTTTATGCTTCCTGAAAGCCTAGTATTTTGCGTATCCCAAGCCGGGAGCGATGCGGGGCATCCTCAGATAGATGGTCTCTTGGGGGCCGACCGTCATCTAGTCCCTGCTCGAAACCCTTTCGACGACCGTGCAAGCAGAAGCAAGCCATGGGATATGCCAGACATCGTGACCATTTCGAACTACATCATCCTGGAGTCAGGGCTGACGTGCTGTTTCATGAGCAGCATCGCTGCGCATGAGTGTGTTCCGAGCGAGCATTGACCTCGCCCATGGAAGTGCGCGAGCTTGAGTCGAGGTACCGAATCGCTCTTGATCGACCTCAGGACCCCGTGTATCCTCCATTTTCTCGTCTTCTTGGTGATTTGGAGATCTCGTTTCTTGATTCAGAATCTTGGCTAGGGCTCCATTTCCTTCCTCTCCAGAGATGTCATGCTGAGCGCGGGGCAATCCTACGCGAAGAGCTTCTCGCAGCGGCGTCCTCGCATGCCCACCTACGTTCGAAATCAAACGCCTAGCTTCTGGTCAATCAAAGATGAATTGGGCTCGGGCCAAGGCCCTTCGCGTTCTCCTATTCTGCGGACCCCTTCTGTTCAGCGCGATATAGGCGGATCATGTCGCTTGCGAAGTTCCTTACTCTCGGACCTCCGAACCTGTCGGCGGGTCATCTGGCTCCGTGAACTCTCAATGATGGGGTCGGTAGCTCAGCGTTCCGCTGACGTTCGTGAAGATCCAATAGCCCTGTCTCGGAACAAGCGCGAAGTCGGCTGTCGACGAGCTGATGCCTGCGATGTATGCGGAGTACGTATGCGAGCTGGTAGACCATGCCGCAATCATCACCACCCTCCCTCCGAAGAACATCGTTTGCATGCCGCTCGCGTTCATCGTCCAGTTGAACGAGCAGAACCCTACCAGTGTCCAGCCGCCTCCTGCCGGAACGGTGACCGCAAGGTTCTGGACCGCGGTCGCAATGTTGCCGGACAGCTGGAGGGTCTGTGCCGCGCCAGCATGCACCCAGTAGCCCACGTTCGGCTCGATCGCGAAGTCCCAGGACGGCGTGGACACCCCGGGGATGTACACCTTGTCGTAGGCCCCCGAAGTCGAGTTCCAGCCAGCGACCATATCCCCTGCCCTCAGGCCGAGCGTGCTCGCCTCATAGTTCGTGTTGACGAGGGGCACAGATATCAGGTTCCAGCCGGGGCGGATGCTCAGCTGGAGTGATATCGGTGCACCCGCGAACACCACCTTGATTGTCGCCGAGGAGTTCCAGAACTGCGTCAGGTACAAAGTGCCGTCCGTGATGCTGTAGCCTGTGCCCAGAATTCTCTTGCCGTCCAGATTCTTCAGTGTGCCGTCGCTCATCCTGTAGGTGTGCGAGTTGTCAGTGATGACGACTTCCTGGACCGTCCTTCCGCTCACGTCGATTCCAACCGTGATTGGCACAAGCCAGTAGCCAGCTTGCCGGGGATCCGCTCTGTTCACGGTGAAAGTCTCGGTGTTGTTGCTCAGGCCATCGCATTTGATGCTAGTGGTGAAGTGACCATACACGTAGCTCGCTACTTCCCCGTCGGTCGCGAGCCAGTTCTCGTATGTGTAGTTGGTCTTCTTGTCGGCCAGCCAGTGAACGAAAGCGGGGATTTGTATGGAGTGCCAGGGATGCCCATAGATACGGATCACCCCTCCGCCTTGGGCGATGCCACTTGCGAAACTCATCAGGCTGTTCCAATTCTGATAGTGGTCCCAGCACAGACCTCGGTTGGCGTCCATCAGGTAGATTGGCTGGTATGGGTACTCCGTGCCGTTATACCACGAGCCAGTGAGGATCCTGTTGCTCGGTGCTCCCAGGTCTGCTGCCCGGCCGGCTATCCTTATGCCGGTGCCGTACAGCGCCTGCATCAATTCCGGGGTCGCCTGGTTTCCGGGCCAGGCCATGGAAATGAAGGTGCTGCCATTTCCGACATACGCGGGATTGTCCCATTTGCTCGCGAAGCTGTAGTTGCTCCGAAGGAAGGTCATGCCCAAGCTCGCCCTGTTGAGAGAGTCGGACCAGAACGCGATGTTTCCGCTCCACCAGTAGTGAGGATAGTGCAGGGCGATCTCCGAGCCGGTCGCGAGGATGTCCTTGGAACTCCCTCCTGGGCCGAAGCAGTAGGCAGTGACTGGCACGTTGTACGTGGCGTACATCTGCATCGCCATTATCGGACCATTGCAGTCGTCCACGCCGAACACGGTGACGAAGTCAAGGCCATTGTACCACTTGGGGAGATAGGCATTCGCGGTGCTTGACAGCATAGTCACTGCCACGGTGCCGTTGACGTACACCCCATTATCAAGGACGGAATAGCGATGGGCCATCGCCCAACCCAGGGCATAGGGCACGTTCACCTCGTAGTTCCCAGTGCTGGCATTGAATTGAGCCTGCTTTCCGTCTATGGTCACGTTCGCTCCAGACAACCCGTGCAGGGACGGTGATGGACTGTTCGTGTAGACATACTCGTAGCTCGGGGCGATCAATGGGTACGGAGCGGAAAGTCCCCTGCACCCGAGGTTGTCGATGACCCAGCTCCGAGCGAACGTGAACGAATAGGTGGGCACGCCTGGGTTCCGAATCTTCAGGACTGTGGAGGTAGACGAAAGAATCAGCTGACTGAAGCTCCAGCCGACGGGGACGATGACGTGTCGCGAGTAGACAATCCCGCTTGCCATTTCCCGAACGGAGCAGATCATATCGGTTCCGTTCTTGGCGTAGGAGACGAGGTAGCGGTCCGGCAGAGTCCCGTGGGCGGCTCCGTTGTTAGGCCGAGGATCAAGAAGCTTGTCGGCGACTCGCGTTCCGTTGATACTCATGTAGGCGCTGTTGAGGCTGCCATAGGAGAGATCGATGGGGGCGATCGATCGTCCGTTCGTCCCGAGCAGGGCCGAGGTCAGCCCAATATGATGGGGTTGTGTGGATTTCCAACCATCCTTCTGCTTGGGTGCATATGTTTCGAAGGAGACGACCCAATTGCCGCCTTGCGGGGTGGGAGCGTACCCAAGGAGCATCTGATTCGTCACGTTGCCGATGATCACGACCCACACGCTGCCGCCGAGGATTATTGACTCTGAGTTGCGGCTCTGAGCTAGGCTGACATTGTGCCAATGATTCCTGGTGCCATTGGGCGCACCGCTGAAGGTCTCGAACGAACCCCATTTGTCGCTCTTGTTCGCTGCACGGTAGGCCAGCTCGTTGACGTTGATCCAGACGGTGGCCGTCCTATTCTTGGCGACGTTGGGAGTACTATACAAGGCATCGGACAGGACCCATTCGCTGCTCTTGTTCATGTCCCAGCCAGTGGGAGTTCTCTTCTGGGTTGGATCCGAATTGAGGCTCAGGCCGGTAGCGGACATCATCAGCAGGATGGCTACTACCGTTACTGTCAACACCTTCCTGTTCATGTGTTTCGAACTGCCACCGAGCCGTCCATTCCGCTCCTGCAAGGCATCCTTCTCGGTCACGCGTATCCCGCCTGATTCACTCTGAGTAGTTTCCCACCACACTCGGGGCGACCGGTTCCATCATTCGAGGGCATGCTTTCGCTTTCTTTCTGGGGGAGATTCCCACTGCATCTGTTGTCTTCGTGGCCATAAATCCCTTCGGCTCCGTTTTGCGCTTGATTTGCATGAGCAATCCTCTCTCAGGGCAGCACACTGATGAGCTACTCAAGGGAGCATATTAGTCGTTTCTGGCACGAACTGTGAATCACATTCCGCGTCTCGCGTCGCGCGCCAGGACGCGTTCTCACATGATGTGGTGCGGGAGGAGATAGACCGGGCATGGGGCTCAGTTAATGCCTCCGAGAGAGATCGAAAAATCAATTCGGGCAAAAACGATTTAATTGAAACTGAAAAATATTTGTCTGGCTATGCATAAGTGTGGACCGGGCGAGATTTGAACTCGCGACCTCCCGCATGCCAAGCGGGCGATCTGCCGCTGATCTACCGGCCCTTGTTGTTTTCGCGATGTATAGGGTAGGTCTAGTTAAAGCTTCTCGAACCGGACCCGAGCATCCCCCGGGCTCACATCCAGGCGTCGATCTTCCTCTGGTACCTGACCTTCTCGCCGGGCACGGATAATGGGTACTCTTCTGTCAGACACCCGAGGCAGAGGTCCCCTGCGGGGATGTCGATGGCCTCGACGAGTCCCTCGATGGACACATACCCGAGGCTGTCGGCGGTTATCATCTTCCCGATCTGCTCGATGGTCCTTCCCGTGGCTGCGAACTGCTCCCGGGTCTTCATATAGATTCCGAAATAGCAGGGAGACCTTATTGGCGGGGAGCCGATTCGGACATGGACCTCCTTCGCGCCCGCCGTCCTGACGAGCTGCACGATCTGCCTTATGGTCGTCCCACGGACGATGGAGTCATCCACTAGGACGACCCTCTGGTCCTTGATGACGCTCTTCAAGGGGTTGAGCTTGAGCATGACCCCCGTGGTCCTCTCGGACTGCTCGGGCATGATGAACGTGCGCTCGACGTATCTGTTCTTCATCAGCCCCTCGGCGTAGCGTATCCCTGCCGCCTCCGAGTATCCTATCGCGTGCGACCTGCCAGAGTCTGGGATAGGCACGACGACGTCGGCCTCGACGGGCTGCTCCTTCGCGAGCCTCTGGCCGATCCTCCTCCTGGCCTCGTACACAAGTTTCGTATCGAGGCACGAGTCCGCCCTGGCGATGTACACCCATTCGAACATGCAGTGGGCACGCCCCTTGGACAATCCGGTCTTGATCGATCTGGCCTCCCCAGGAAGCAGCTCGACTATCTCCCCGGGCTCGACATCCCTGAGAAACTCGCCCCCGAGGGTGTCGAAGACGACGCTCTCGGAGGCCGCCGCGAAGCCGCCCTTTGTCCTGCCGATGCAGAGAGGGCGTATCCCGAGCGGGTCCCTGATGGCGAACACGCGGTTGTCGATCATGATGGTCATCGAGTACGAGCCTTGGAGGAGCGTCATGAGGTTCTTGAGGGACTTCACCGGGTCGCCCGTGTTCGCGATGTCGTTCGCGAGCAGCCTGACGGCGATCTCCGAGTCCGACGAGGTGATGAACGCCCAACCCTTCTTCTTCAGCTCGTCCATTATGTTCCCGGCGTTGACGATCTCGCCGTTGTGCGCGAGCGCGATGTCGCCGTAGTTGGTCGATACTACAATTGGCTGCGCGTTCTCTATCGTCGAGGAGCCGAAGGTGGAGTACCGGACGTGCCCGATGCCCAGCTCCCCCTTGAGGTTCTTGACGTCGTCCGTCTTGAGGGCCTGGTGAGCCAGTCCCATGCCCTTGATGGCCTTGATGCCGTTGTTGTAGACCGCTATTCCGGCTGACTCCTGGCCCCTGTGCTGGAGAACCCTCAGCGCGTAGAAGATGTCCACTGAGACGTTCGATATGGAAGCAATCGCGAAAACGCCGCACTCTTCCTGCGGGTGCTCAGGCTCCAGTGACCCAACCCCCCTGATAGGAAAGTGTTTTCATCAGTGCGGCTTCGCCCAGTTGTAGTGCCTCAGCTTCGCCGTCGCCCCGAAACCGCACGAGGCGCAGACCTTGTGCCTCACGTGATACGCTCGCTTGCCGCAGCGCCGGCAGACTATGTGCGTCTTCTTGCTGCCGTGCTTGCCCATCGATGGAGTGCCCTTTGTCATACGGCCCTACCTCATGGTGAAATGTAGATGACGTTGTCCCCCCGGACTATGATGGCTTCCATCTTTCGGACGACCTGGCTATCGTAGGTCTCCTCGGCGTTTCGGAGCACGAGGTTCATGTGCGGGTCGTACCCGTCGAGCACTCCTCGGTATCCCCTCTTCCCCTTGAGCTCAACCATGACTTGCTGGTTGATGGACTTGTTCAAAACGGCCAGGGGCTTTAGCAAACAACTCACCTTGTTTGGGATTATGAGGGGTACCCTACTTAAAGCTTTGCGGCTTGCCAGAATACGTGGCCACGCCCGATTCAGGTTCGCCAGTTCCCCCCGCGCCGTCTACTTGCCAGGGCTCCCGGGGCGCGCAGGCGGGCTCATCAGAGCTGCACGGTCGTGTCTTCCTTGATCCTGTCGAGGATCAGGTAGGTGTTGCTTCTTTCCACCTCTTCTATCTTGATGAACGTGTCGACGGTTTCCTTGAGCTCCTCCCTGGAGGACGCCCTCAGCAAGACGGCGAAGTCGATGTTCCCCAGGAGGAAGTACACCGCCCACACGCCCGGAATCCTGGCGATTTTCTCGCCGATCTTCCTCGAGTAGTCGGGACCGTACCTTCCCGTTATGAGCGATATCGCGAGAATCTCCTTGCCGACCCTGAGCGGGTCCACGATGGCCTTGAAGCCGGTTATGACACCCTCTTCGATGAGCCTGTTCACCCTGTAGTGCACCGTCGAGGAGGAAAGCCCCGTCTTCTCTCCGATCTTCTTCAGGCTGACGTTGCAGTCCTCTTGAAGCATTTTCAATATGATGCGGTCGTTCTTGTCCAAGGTCACTGCGGCTTGCTTGTCCGGCACGCTTCTCCCTCCAAAATATTCGAAAAGAGGAGAACGAATTCGGACTGATAACGCTTTCGATGGGCATCGTTCGAATGCAGTTCGTATGAATCCCGCACGGACATGGCCAGTTCCGGCATGCCGGTCGGTGAAAGACCTCGTCATAGCGCCCTCCGCCAGCCAGGGGGCCAGCAGCGAGGTTCCAGAACCCACGAACAGGCGCAGAACCATCAAACACTACGCTTGTGCGTGTCATAAGCTGGTGGGCAAACAGGCTTTCTGGACAGGATGAGAAGTGCGGGGACCGCAGCGCGGGCTGCGGGGTGAAGGTCGACCTTGAGTGTTCTCATCAGACGCTCAAGCTGGGGGGGCACCGGCGGCTCGCCAAACTGCTTTCCGTCCTTCTCCTTTTTCAGATGAAC
>JBBIUZ010000060.1:0-8505 GCA_037439985.1 Methanobacteriota archaeon
CGTCATATGCCAGCGTAGACCCAGCGTCGTTGCAGGCGTCCCTGATGGGCCCGAGGTCGTACGGAAACAGTATGAATGACGCACCCATGATGACCAGCATCGGCCTCTTTCTATGGATGAGATGGGCCGTCTCCTCTGCGTTCGCATTGTAGACCCCTTGGTCGAACGGAACCCGCAGTGACTTCAGCTGCAGGATGTCGGGAATATACCCAGGGGCGTACCCGTCGTACCCGCCGTCCGCAGGCGGGATGGCGAGCAAGGTCGCCCCTTTCTTGGTGGTGGAGACGATGGTTATCATCGCTGCGATGTGCCCGGAGAGTGGCTGGACGCATGCGTGCCTCGCTCCGAACACCTCCTGGGCCAGCTCCTCGGCCTTGACCTCCACGTCGGTGGTGATCCTCGCGCCTCTGTAGGCGTTCTCGATGTACTCTCCGGCATAGACCTCGTTGACGGGGAGAGTGTATCTGCTCGAGAAATCCGCTGAGAGCAGCGCTCTGACCTGCGGACTGGATGCGTTCTCCGAGGGAAGGAGGTTTATGCACTCCTCGACCCGCCATCTCTCCTGCGCCCTCATGCTGTCAAGGAAGTAACTGTCCTTCGTCCGTGCCATCGCGTCAGTCCTCCTGCATGATATCGGGAGCCAGCTTAAAAGCATAGAGCAAGAGAGGCGAGATGCAGATTCGGCAGGAGACTGAGAAGAGTCGCCCTATGACTCGCTGCATCGGAGGGCATAGGGGTCGTGCCGCTTCAATTGTATATGTTGAACTTGTCCATGCCTGGGTAGGTCGGGAACCCTTCCATCTCCTCGTCCTCGAGGTCTTCTTCCATTACCACGTTGACGAGCACGTTCACAATCTCTCGCAGCTGCTTCAGGTCCTCGCGGAGCCTGGCGATCTCGGCCAGGAGTTCCTTGTCGTTGTCCACCAATGTAGCCACTCCGAAGCTAGATGCCCATGGATGCAATGGCTTAAAGACCTATCCTTTCGACTACTCCTTGCCGAAGGCGCGGTAGTCGTCGGCGATCTTCCGGTTCTCGGTGATGTCGTCCCTCTCGCAGTACAGGCTGTGCCCACGTCTCTCGAGGGGGTTCCTGCACCGGCTGCAGAGCGCCCTGATGACCCCAAAGTGCGGGCCGGCAGTCGACAATTGCACAGAAGGCTCCGCCTGGATTACCGTGGCCCTGATTATGTCCCCAGGGCGCATGACGTCCCCCGCGTCCTCGACGTACGAACTCGAGAGCTTCGACACGTGGATCGAAGCGAGCGTTTCGCTCGAGACGGGCCTGTCATAGCCTTCCTGCGCGAGTATGTTCACTATCGCCATCGCGGGCTTGGCGTCCGTCACCTCGCCGATCACGATGTCGCCTTCCGAAAGGACCACGGGCGGGTTGTCCAAGACGACTTTCGCGAGTTTCTCCCTCAGGTCCAGGTCGAGCTCCCCGACCGCGCTCGCGTATATTTTCCCGTCCATCTCGTAAGTGCCCTCTCCGGACATGTACTCTTCAGCGATGGCCACCTCGTCCCCCGGCAGTACTCTCCTTCCAGTGCGCGCCAGAATGATCACCTATCTGTCGAACCTCAAAAGACTTACCGAAACGCTTTCCTTAGCCTTTCTGTGGAACTCAAACGCATATGGTATCTCGAATTTATACCTTTTGACCGATACGGCCGTCCCTCCAAGGGACGCGACCAGCTTCCCGACGAACCGCTCCGTGCCATCATTATGCAGCGAGTAAGTTCGGCGGGCAACCTGGAGGGCCTTCTTTATGAACGGCCGGTCGGCATGCCTCGTCTGTGCCCCGAAAGGGGGGTTCACTAAGGCGGTATCGAACGATCCTTGGACTTCGGATACGTCCCCCATGAGCAGCTTGACCTCCACTTCCGCGTGGGCGGCGTTCTCTCCAGCGACCCTCACTGACTCCGCGTCCACATCGATCCCGACAGCCCGCCGGGCACCCATTAGCATGGCCCCGATCGCGAATATGCCATTCCCACAGCCCAGATCGACCACCTCCCTTCCATCGATGTCTCCGGCGGCGAAGGCCTCCCAGAGCATGTCGGCGGCGACGTCCGCAGGCGTGGGGTACTGCTCCAGTTTGGGCGACCTCGAGATCACGGGCCTCAGTCCCTGCAGAGCTATTTCCAGTTGTCTCTTCTTCGTGGCACCACCCGTCAGTCGCAGGCCCGGCTGCCCGCGTCAGCGCGTTTCGTCTATCATCTTCCAGCGTCTGAGCTTGTTCACTTCTGAGACGTCCCTTCCGTGGATGTCCCGCTCCACGTCCGACAGATACTCGACGGCCATCAGGAGCGCCTCCTTCGACGGGGCGTTCACGTCGACTTCCGCCCTCGCGAACTCCTTTTCGACGATTTCCATTGCCTTGGGGGTGTCGCCATACTGCTCGCAGAAGTCGCTGACGACATCGTCCACCGCGGACGCGAGCGATTCGGCGGTCGTCTCCTCGCTCGGCACTTGTCCAGCGAGTTCCCCGGCCAGCACTGACTCTCCCATCCGCTCGAAGCACTGCTGGACGTTCTCGCCCGTCTTGGCGCTGCACAGCAGCATGGGCAATGTGGCCTCTGCCGACGCGGATATCAGCATCTCCGGCCCCCCGGGCACGGCAATGTCGTTCTTGTTGCCCACCATTATGACAGGTGCAGTCGGGCACAGCCCGAAGACCTCAGGGAGCCAGAACTCATCCGCCGACCTGATCGTCTCCAGGCGTGAGAGGTCCGACACCAGTATGACGCCGTGGGCGCCGTCGAGCCCCTGGATCCTCGTCTTCCTGTAGTCCTTCTGGCCCAGGATATCCCATATCATGAGCGTCAGGTAGACCGTCTTGTCCAGGAGCTTGTACTCGATATCCTTCTTGCTGACCTTCGCCCCGATCGTTGCGACGTACTTGTCGTCGAAGACATCCACAACGAACCTCCTTATCAGAGAGGTCTTGCCCACAGCCGAGTCCCCGACCAGGGCCACCTTCTTGATGTACCTCTTCGACCTGATGATGCTCAGACGATCACCTAGCTCGCGGTTCCACACGTGCCCTCGGTACGAAGTCCAGACCGAGCGCTAGAATTGGATTGGATGCCGCGGTACATAACCCTTTGTGGGACGCCAGCGCAGGGCTTTCGGCATGTCCACGGTCGAGGCAACATGGCCTTCCGATCGAGGAAGTGCAGAATGCAAAAGCTCATTACTTGAGAGAGGATAACAATCGGTTGGTCCCATGGAAGACCGGCCCGATTCTCCATCAGCAGCTGTTCCTCAGAAGATGCTGGAGAACTACGCTCTCTCGTACATTGGCGCGTACATGAAAACCGTGAACGGCGAGAGACCCGAACGCCTTCCGGTGCTCGCTAGGAACCAGGTCTATGAGATCGAGGTCTGCGTCATGCCGAACCGCTCCCTGGCAATACTATTCGAGAAAGCCGAGAAGGGGAACGTGGTTGTCAGCGAGCGGGGCTGGGAGTACGTTGAGAGCAGGGTCATGTCCGGTCTCACGCACCTGGTGGCGGCCTATCCGCACGATGGTCTCAACCTGGCGGATGCAATCGCCAGAGGGAAAAGGGACGCCCTCAGGGACATCAGATCGGTCGAGGACTCCAGCATCGCGAAGGCAGTCGCGGACCTCGGGGAGCTGGTGGACGGGCTCGAGCGCATCGAGCAATCGAACAAGGCAACGCTCGGCCTCGGAGAGGCCGAGCTTTCGAGGCTCAAGCCCATCCGAGATGCCTTCGCGAGGGCCGGCCCTGAGATGGACATGCTGGCGATAGTCGACGCTCTGAAGAGCTTTCCTGCTGCCCAGACTACCGTGAGCGCCGCCCCCGAAGACCGAACGTTGCTCCAGAAGGTGGCCCAGGACGTCGGGGACTCCTCCGAAGTTATTCATCGGGTGGAGAGTCAGGACCGGAAGCTGGAGGAGATTGAGCAGTCTCTGAACAAAGTGCTCACTGAGTACAGCAGAACCATCGACGAGCGCATATCCAAAGGCCTCGCCGTCATTCTGCAGGCCTCTGACAAGAAGATTGACAAGGGCCTGGCAGTGATCAAGGTGTTGGGCGTCCAGGGGACCGCGCCTATTCCCAAGGACCTCGAGGAACGGCTGGAGAGGATCGATGAGGCCCTCGGTACGATGGACACCCAGATCCGGGAGTTCACCTCGCCAAAGCCTTCCGTGGTTCAGCTTCCTTCCGACTTGGAACTCCGGTTGGACGGGCTGGAGAAGGCGGTGAAGACGGTCGACCTCATGGTTCATGAGCTGGTCGACAAGCGTGCAGAAGGGACCGACAAGAGGGATGACAAGGCGGGGATCCTCAAGGAGCTCGTCTTCATGGTCGGCGACCTGAAGGACAGCGTCGCTCGGCTCAACGCCAGGCTCATGAAGGTCGAGGAGTACCTCCTTCGGTTGCAGACACAGGGCCCCGCGCCGAAGCAGCGGGTCCTCAAGCGGAGGCTGTAGTTCGGTCGGGCTGTGCGATCGAGCGGGAATGCCAAGGGGGCTACGTGCCCACCTGTGATTGTCCGGACTGGACGCTGTCGACGCCCCGACGATTCTCGATATGAACTCCATCCTGGTGAGTCCCGCGGAAGAATCCCGGCGCATGGACGGGCATCATCTGGACTTGCGCAAAGGGCCTGCTATGGCCGCGTCAGATGCCCCGGATGCGGTCATATGGACTTGGACCGGCCCATCGAATCGTAGCTGACAATCTCCTCGATGGGCTTTCGCCTGGGGACCTCGAGACTCGCCCTGGCCGCGCCATCCGGCCGAGTCTTCTCATAACCCAGGGCTAACATCGCCACGACTGTCCAATCGTCCGATATGCCGAGGACCGACTTCACCTCATCTTCGTGGAAGCTCCCAATCCAGCATGTTCCGAGTCCGAGGGCGGTCGCCGCGAGCACCATGTTCTGGAGTGCGATCGACACGTCCACGACATGCCATTTGGGGGACACCCCGGGGCTGCCAAGGCCCACTATCACGACGGGAGTGTTCCTGAGAAACCCCGCCCATCTTCCGCCGGACAGCGCGGCCCTCTTGGCGGTATCGGTCACCACTATGAAGTGCCACGGCTGGTGATTGTTGGCCGATGGCGCGATGCGCCCCGCTTCCAGTATCCTCTGCAGCAAGTCGGTCGGGACCGCTCTGGAGTCATATGCGCGCACCGACCTTCTCACTCTTATGGCATCAAGTGCGTCCATGAAATCGCTCTCTTTGGAATCGATGCGATGACACGATATCAAGTTTCCGGCTGAACGGGAAGAGCGATTTGGACGAAGCCGTGAGGATATCTTCAGCACAGATGTTTGGGGCATCCTCTCATGAATTCCATGGTGCTCTGACAGACAAATGGCCAGTAGAGTGGAAGTGGGCCCAGCCGGATTTGAACCGGCGATCTGCGCTGTGTGAGAGCGCCGTCATAACCGCTAGACCATGGGCCCGTTGCTTGCGGGCCGATGAATATCCCCTCGGTTTAATAGCCTTTTGGCATGCCCTGTGTCGATTGCTTTATTCGCCACATTGTCATTCGGAACTGTCGAAATGTTGGTCAACACCGCTAGAGGAGCAAGGGAGTTCAGGGCGCTATGGATGCAGGGGGGCGCCGTCAAAGCGATTGACCAGCGCAAGCTTCCTGCGCAGTTCAAGATCGTGACGATCAGGACGTATCGCGAGATGGCGAATGCCATCTCGGACATGACGATCCGCGGTGCGCCCTCGATTGGCGCCGCGGCTGCGTACGGCATGGCGCTCGCATGGCTGGAGGGGGTCCGCCTGGAGAAGGCCGCGGAGGCCATCAGGGCGACTCGGCCCACAGCTCATGACCTGTTCTATGCGGTCAACCTCATGCTGGCGAAGTGCGATGAGGACCTCGTCAAGGCCGCGGACTCCTATGCGGACGGCATAGTCGAGATGTGTAGGAGGATAGGCAGCTACGGGGCGAAGCTGATCAAGGACGACGACAGGATCCTGACGCACTGCAATGCGGGCGCGCTCGCCACGGTGGATCTCGGGACGGCCCTGGCGCCCATCCGGATCGCACACCGCCAGGGCAAGGAGATGTTCGTGTACGTCGACGAGACCAGGCCAAGGCTCCAGGGCGCGAAGCTGACGGCCTGGGAGCTTCTGAACGAGGGGATCGACCATGCGATCATACCGGACAACGCGGCCGGGCACTTCATGAAGGACTCGGTGGACCTCGTGATCGTCGGGGCGGACAGGATCGCTCGTAACGGCGACTTCGCGAACAAGATTGGGACATACTCGAAGGCCGTCCTAGCCAAGGAGAACGGAGTGCCGTTCTATGTTGCCGCGCCGGTCAGCACTTTCGACTTCCTCATCAGAAGCGGGACGGGCATCGTGATCGAGGAGCGTTCCGAGGACGAGGTGCTCTGCGCGGGCCGCTCCAGGGTAGCACCGAGGGGTTCGAAGGCACTCAACCCCGCATTTGACATCACTCCCGCCAGGTACGTGAAGGGGTTCATCACCGAGAAGGGCATTTTAGAGTCAGGGCAGTTCGGCGGATTGGTGCCGACGTGACGGCCGACCGGCTGCGAGCGGCGAGCTCATGAGTGGCCTCATCTCACACAGATTTCGACGAGCCGAGCCTCCGCGAGCCCGTGCCCTTTCATGACCCTCTCGAGGGCTTCCTTGCTCTCTCCCGGCCTCAGGTCCGGCACGACGTCCAGCGCGTAGAACTTGAAAAAGCACCTGTGAGGATTCGTACCAGGAGGGCATGGTCCCCCGTAGCCCGACTTCCTCCAGCTGTTGACGCCCTGCCTGATCACTCCGTCGACGACCTCGCGAGTCGAGACCCCCTCCTTCAGCTCGGCCCTATCCACGGGAATCGCGTACACTACCCAGTGCGTCCATGTCTTCACAGGCGCATCGGGGTCGTCGCAGATGAGCGCGAAGCTCTTCGTGCCTGATGGGGCGTCCTGCTAGTTGAGAGGGGGCGAGATGTCCTCTCCGTCGCAGGTGTATTTATTGGGTATGATCGCCCCGTTCTTGAAGGCGAGGCTCTCGAGGGAAAATGCCGTCTTCGACCACCCTGGGCGGATTCGACTCCCGGGATTATTGACTTGTCGACGAACGGCCGCAACAGATTCCGGCGCAAGCTCAAAGCCCACTAACAGCCATCGCTGCCACGGAGGATGCGGGATTGACCGAGGTATTCGAGTGCACCGTCTGCCACGTGCTGGTGGGAAGACACGTACCGTCATGCCCAGCCTGCCATCACGGAGGCCTGACCAAGATAGGGGACCTGGGAACGCCTTCCGAGCCCGGGAAACAGCCGTCGGGTGTTCAGTAGACCCCTCCTGGCGCGATTCCCGGCAGGTTTTTTACCCAAGTTCAGGATATAGGCCGAGATGTCCGTCCTGGTGACCAAGTGGTTCGGTTCCTTCCTGTGTGACGAGGGCAGGGTCAGAAGGGCCGCTCTGTTCCCAAAGGATGCCGAGGAGATCGCCGTCCGGCTGGACCAGATGAGGAAGGGCGAGGTTCTGGCCGAGGAGAACGGGCTCGCGGGCTCCGCTTCGCAGGTGTCCGACAGACGGCTAGGAGACCTGGGCAGGATGGTCAAGTTCGACTCGTCATTCATCAAGCCCGAGGCATACGGGTTCAGCATCGACCTGTACCGAGACGCCACGATCCTGCTCGCGAAGAGGGCCGTCCGGACGAGCGTCGGCCCCGATGTGCATCTCGGACAGGCGGTCAGGGCGCACGGCGACCTCACTTTCGCAAACAACCTGGTTTCCGAGCGCCTCCACGAATGGTACGGGCTCCATTTCCCCGAGCTGGAGAACGTGCTCGGCGGGGATGCCTATGCGAAGGCCATTGCCGAGCAGGGTTCGAGGGCGTCAGTGATGTCCCAGCACAAGCTCAGGATGGACTCCATCGGCTCAGAAGTGGCCCCTGAGGACCTCGAATCGATCCGCGTCCTGGCGGGGGCGCTCAAGGAGGCCCAGGCAACCCGCGAGAGGCTCGAGGGGTACATCGAGGGGCGCATGAAGCAGGTCGCCCCGAACGTGAGTGCCGTCGCGGGCGCGCTGGTCGGTGCGAGGCTGATCATGCACGCGGGGAGCCTCCGGAGGTTGGCCATGCTCCCGTCAGGGACGGTCCAGCTGCTGGGCGCCGAGAAGGCGATGTTCAGGCACCTGAAGGACGGGAGCCGGCCGCCGAAGCACGGCATCATGTTCACCCACCCGCTGGTCCACAACGCCCCCCCGTGGCAGCGCGGGCCAATCGCGAGAGCCTTAGCAGGCAAGATATGCCTCGCCGCGAGGGCGGATGCGTATTCCCACAACGACATCTCGGGCATTCTGGGGGTGCAACTCGAGAAGAGGATAGCCGAGATCAGATCGCAGCATGCTGCCCCCCGGGAGAAGGTCCGCAGGCAAGGGAAGCAGAGGCGCGGCCGGCGCTAGAGGATAAGGTTTTTAAATGCCAGTCATTTACCCTCTGCTGCGCCCCCTGCTGTTCCGCCTTGACCCGGAAACCGCGCACAA
>JBBIUZ010000061.1:0-8495 GCA_037439985.1 Methanobacteriota archaeon
GACTATGTCGAGAAGGTGCGTTCGAAAGGGTTGACAGAGGAGCAAGTGCGGAAGGCCCTTGCGGCGAAGGCTAGCGCGCCAAAGGATGGGGCAGATGGGGGGAAACGGCTGGCGGACACAAGCGCCGTGGTGAAGGACATCGAGAAGATAGCGGAGAAGCCCGCAGAGGTGGCGGAGCTTTCGCAGGGCGAGGAGAGGAACGTCGAGCGGAACGTGGACGAGGCGCTGATGCTCAAGCCGACCTTCTTCGAGACAGATTCGGCTTATGAGAGCGCCTACAACAGGATGATTCTGGGCGACTACTGCGGAGCCATCAAGGTGAACAGAGAGGCGAGGCTAATGTGCCTCGAGGTGTTCAGCAACGCGCAGGTGTACTCGGCCGCCGTCTCGATAAGGGCTGCGGACGAGTTGCTGCCCAAGCTTGCCGAGTGTAAGGGACGCGTGGACCCTGCTCTGAAAACAGCTCTCGCGGCCGCGAAGAAATCATTCATTGGCGGCCTGCCGAGGCAGAGGGAGGAAACCCTCGAGGCGCTGGAGAGCCTCGTCGAGAAAGCATATGAGGCATCCGTGGCTGCCACCGAGAGGGAGGAGGCGGAGCTGAGGGGGCTCATTGCGGACTACGAATCGTTCGGGACAAGGACGGAGGAGGCAAGGAAGTTCCTCGATATCGCCAGGCAGGCCATGTCGGCTTTCAACGTCGGCGGATATGCGAAGTATGTGGGCGAGGCAAGGGTCCACCTAGAGAGTGCCAAGGCACTCCGAGCGAAGGAGATCGACGAGAGCTTCCGGCTCGTGAAAGCAGCTGCGGAAGAGGCGCGCGAGGTCGGGGCCGACACGGCTTCCGCCCAGTCCGCGCTCAGTGAGGCGAGGCAAGCCTTCGATGATGGCGCATTCAAGAACGCGGTAGAGATGCTATCCTCGACCGAGAGGGCCGCGGACGAAGCGCACTTGGCAAGGATGCGCTCGGATAAGGGTCTCGACGTGAGGCAGCTGGACAAGGCTAGCCGTATCGTCAGCTCGTGGGAGCCGATACTGCTCGAGGCCAAGTCATACAGCATGAGCGTCCACGAGGGCGTCCATCACGCGGAGGCGGCGAAAACGGCCATTGGCGACGGGGACGCCGTGAAGGCGATCAAGCACGCCCGTTGCCTGAGGGAGTTCGCGACACCCCTGGAGCGGGATGTCGACCTGATGCGTCTTCAGCTGGGCATCGTCCGTCATGCCGAAGGAGCGAAGTGCCCGAAGTGCGGGCAGGAGTCTATGTACGAGCATCCGGGTGGCGCGGAGAAGTGCTTCGGGTGCGGCTACACATCAGACGCGCATGCGGACCAGCGGCTTGTGACGTCCGCGGAGGCGGACGAGACACCATCACCCACTGCTGGCACTGGGATGTTGGCAGGGCCTGCCGCGACGAGCCCTCCCCCGGAGACCGGGAGCGAGGTGCAAGAAGCCTCTGGACCGAAGAGGAGGAGAAGGCTGCTGAGGTGGCCCTGACAGGCATCAATCCTTCTTCGGAGCCGCCGCGGGCAGGTCTCGGACCAGACCTCTTATGATGTCGCCCCTTGTCACGATCCCCACTATCTTACCCTCTTCGACTACGGGGACGGTGATCCTGCCCTTCTGGACCATCTTGCCTATGGTCTCGTTCAACGTCATCTCGGGGCCAACGGTGTCCACATCTCTCGTCATAACCTCTCTGACGGGCTTCAGGCCGACCTCGTTGTACGCATCTATTATCTCCCTCTGAGTGACCTCCTCCTGGAACGCAATGCCGAGAGACGAGATAGAGGGATAGATGAGCCTCATGTCTATCTTCGTCGTCTTGAGAGACCTCAGGACGTCCGCCTCGCTGAACATTCCCACGATCCTCTCCCCTTCCACTACGGGGGCTCCCGATATGTTCCTCGCTGCGAGCAGCGTCGACGCGTCCCTGACCAACGTGTCAGGCGCGACCGTCACGACAGGAGTCGACATGATCTCCTTAACCTTCAACATGCCATCGCGTGCGCATCAGCGGGAAAGCTATAAATCTCTTCACGTTGTAGTACGCGCAGACGACCCATCCAGGTGTGCATATGCAGATGAAACTGAAACCAATAAGCGACATCGAGCTGGACGAAGGCATGAAGGTGAAGGACCTCACGGCACAGATGCTCGCCTCGGGTGGATTCACGGCGAAGAAGCTGGGCCTCGCCTGCGACATCGTGCGGAAGATGCTGCGCGAGAAACAGTGCACGATATTCCTCTCATTCCCCGCGTGCATCATCTCGACCGGTGCGAGGGGCGTGGTGCGCAAGCTCGTCGAGGAGAAGCTCGTCGATGTCATCGTGACCACTTGCGGAACTCTCGACCACGATCTGGCTAGGGTGTGGAAGAAGTACTACCACGGCGAGTTCCTGATGGACGATGTCGATCTCCACAGGAGGGGCATTAACAGGCTCGGGAACATACTGATCCCAAATGACAGCTACGGGATCATTCTCGAGCAGAAGATGCAGCCCATGCTCCTGGACATCTATAACGAGGGCAAGAAGTCGCTCTCGAGCCGTCAGCTCGCGCACGAGTTCGGCCTGAGGATAAACGACAGGAAATCAATCCTCTACTGGGCTGCTAAGAACGAAATCCCGATCTACGTTCCCGGAATCATGGACGGCGCGTTCGGGTCCCAGCTGTGGCTCTTCAAGCAGCAGCACAGCGACTTCAATGTTGACGTCCTCAGGGACGAGCAGGAGCTCTCGGATTTGGTGTTCACTGCTAAGAGAACTGGCGCGATCATGATAGGCGGCGGGATATCCAAGCACCATGTGATCTGGTGGAACCAGTTCAGGGGCGGCATGGAGTACGCCGTGTACTTGACGACGGCGGAGGAGTGGGACGGCTCTCTGTCAGGGGCGAGGATGAGGGAGGCCGTGAGCTGGGGCAAAGTGCGCGAGAACGCCCAGTACGTGACGGTCGAGGGAGATGCGACCATCACCCTGCCCGTGCTCGTCGCCTCGGTCATGGACGAGAGCCGCCTGGCAAGGCATTAATATCGTGGATGAGAATACTCATAACTCAGCGAAGGTGGAGGAAGAATGCCCCCGAAAGAGCCTGGCCCAGACATCCCATCGCCTCAGGACCTGGTGGCGTTCGCGAAGGAGTACTACAGGTCGTACATCGCTGCCGTCGAGGAGAAGAAACCCCCGATAATTCCTAAGCTCGCCCAGGAGGGCCCGTACGAGATACGTTCGTACCTCCTCCCGAACGGCTGTATCTGCATGATCTTCAACTCGTCCAAGGAACTCGAGGTAGAGGGAGGGGTGAAGGAGTGGGACGAGGTTCAGGAGATTGTGATCAAGGGCGTCGACCATTTCGCGGGGTTCTACCCGTTTGAGGGCCGCTCTCTAGGAGACTGGAACAAGCGCGGCAAGAAGGACGCCCTGCGCGATCTCAGGCTCCTCGACAGGTCCGGCCTGGGCAAAGCAGGAGCCGAGCTCGAGATGATCACGGAGAACGTATCGAAGATGATCAAGCTCAACGTCTGGTTAAAGGAGGGCGTCTACAAGGGTGCCGAGACGATTGACGGCCTGAGGAACCTTGGAGGGCGGATAAAGGGCAGCTTCCCGACGGTGGATGCGATTGCGACACTGCAGACCATGAAGACCTACGTGGCCGGAGCGCAGACGGTGAGTGTCGAGTTCCCCGAGAAGGAACTCTTGGAGGAGATATCCGAGGGCATCAAGAACCTGGCGGACGTGCAGGGCAAGCTCGAGACAATCGAGGGCAGGATGTTCGAGATCGAGAAGTTCGCGTCAGGCTCGGAGAACCCGGGCAAGATGTCCGATCTGCAGGACAGGTGTCGAACATCCTGACCATGCTCAACTCGAAGGTCGAAAGCTACTTCTCAAAGACCGCGGAGAAGGAGCGTCAGTCGGACCTAGAGGGGAAGATCGAGGAATACACCGCGAAGGCCCTGTCTCACGACGCCAAGATTGTCGAACTTGAGAAGGACGCGGAGGACATGGTCGGCGAACTCCATCAGATGATGGCGCGGGTCGACAAGGACATCCACGATAGCCGCAAGAGGATCGCGCGCATGGAGAAGCACTTCGCGGATTTCGCGAAGCTCGTGCAGGAGTGATCGGCCGGTCCCATGAAGCGCATATGCGTGCTCCCGGGCGACGGCATAGGCCCGGAGGTCATAGGCTGCGCGGTCGAGGTGCTCAAGCAGACCACGGACGAGCTGGAATTCGTGTATGCGGACATCGGCCAGGCCGCCAAGGAGAAGTACGGTAGCCATCTACCTGACGACACCCTCGACCTCATGAAGAGCTGCGACAGCTGCCTCTTCGGGGCGGTCACGTCGTCGCAGGACAAGGGCTATCGCTCGCCCGTGCTGAGGTTCAGGAAGGAGCTCGACCTGTTCGCGAACGTGAGGCCCGTCAAGAGCCATGTGACGGTTCCGTTGAGGGCCCCGATAGATGTGGTAATCGTCAGGGAGAATTCCGAGGGCATGTACACCCAGAACGAGGCCTTCGATGACGATGGCGTCACGACGATGAGGAGAGTCACCCAGAAGGCCTCCGAGCGGATCGTGTCCTTCGCGATAAGGTACTCGCACGAGAACGGCAGAAGCAGGCTGTGCTGCGTCCACAAGGCGAACGTCCTCCGGGAGTCGGACGGCTTGTTCCTGCAGACATTCAGGAACCTGATGGAGCCTGAGCGCGGCCGTTTGGCAGGCCATGAGCAGCTGGTCGACTCAGCGGCGCTGAAGCTCGTAACAGACCCGCGCGCGTTCGATGTCATCGTCACTCTCAATCTCTACGGGGACATCCTCTCGGACGTGGCGGCAGGTGTTGCCGGAGGCCTCGGGTTCGCCCCGTCGGGCAACATCGGGCCCAGGCATTCGGTGTTCGAGCCAGCCCACGGGTCAGCGCCGGACATTGATGGCAAGGGCATTGCGAATCCGACGGCCGCGATACTCGCCGCTTCGATGATGCTCAGGCATCTGGGCCGCGACACGCCTGCGGAGAGGATTGAGGGTGCAGTCTCTGACACGTATGCGGCTGGCCATCTGACGCACGATGTCGGGGGAAGGCACGGGTCGCGCTCGTTCACAGAACACGTCATCAGGAGGCTGTCCGGGCAAGAGGGCGTGCAAGGACAATCCTAGGTCGTCACAGGAACACGGGAGACGGCAATCCCGGATGATTGGCGCGACGGGGAGGATCCTGGTGCGGGGGCTGAGATTCGAACTCAAGGACTCCTGCGAGACCAGACCCTCAATCTGGCGCCGTTGACCGGGCTTGGCTACCCCCGCATTTGAGGCTGGAGTCGACGATAAGCGTCTCTCGATTAAAGCCTTTTGGGGTGGCCCGAAGACGCGTGCGCGAGTTGACCCGAGGACGGGCCCGGCGCGATTCCCGAAGGAGCGCCAGATTGCCTATATACTTGGTTTCAATACGGGAGTCTGAAGATATCTCGCGAGAGCATGCATGCGCTTGGCGAGGGTGGCGAGAGGGCGGAAGAATGATAGGATTCCCAAAGGGAAAGGTTGCGTTCCGGATGTTCGACGACGGCGATTTGAAATCGCTTCACTGGGGAACGCTGGATGTGTTGGAGAACGCAGGTATCAAGGTCTTCAGCAAGGAGTGCCTGAAGCTTCTGGACGATACTGGCTGTGCAGTCGATTACAAGACGAGCGCCGCGAAGATCCCCGGCAACCTGGTCGAGGAGGCAATCAAGAAGGCCAAGAAGAACATAACGCTCTGCGCGCGGACGTCCAGGTACGATGTTGTCCTAGATGGCCGAAGGACATATTGCACGACGGACGGCAACGGGGTCGCCGTGCTGGACTTCGACACGGGTAACAGACGTGCGTCCACCAGCGCGGACCTCGCAATGGCCGGGAAGGTCGCCAACGCCCTGGACTCCGCACACATCTTCTGGCCATGCGTCGCCTCTCAGGACGTCCCGGACTATTATAGGCATGTCGCCGACCTCAAGGTCTCCCTGATGAGCATAGAGAAGCATGTTCAGGTCGAGACGACGAGCCACAAGCGGGAGGCTAAATGGCTCGCGGCGCTCGGCGCCTCGCTAGCCGGAGGGGAGAAGGAACTCCAGAGAAGGCCGATATTCTCGTCGATGCACTGTCCGTTCTCGCCCCTGCAGCTGGACGGAGGGTCCACCGAAGGCGCGCTCGAGCTCGCGAGAGCTGGCG
The DNA here is from genome assembly GCA_037439985.1 of Methanobacteriota archaeon. GTDB lineage: Archaea > Thermoplasmatota > Thermoplasmata > UBA10834 > UBA10834 > COMBO-56-21. The sequence goes on from JBBIUZ010000061.1 coordinate 6,200, forward strand.
TGCCCATATGCTTCTACGGGATGCCGCAGGCGGGCATCACCGGCCCCGTTACCCTGGCAGGATCGATCATCGTGAACAATGCGGAGGTGCTCGCCGGTCTGACAATGGCCCAGCTGGCAGCTCCCGGTTCGCCGTTCATATACGGCACTGGAGGGGCGGCCTTCGACATGAAGACGATGACCTGGGCGGGAGGAGGTCCCGAGCGCGCACTGATATCCGCGGGCGCGGGGGAACTCTCGCACTACTACGGCTTCCCGATCCTCTGCGGCGGGATCGTCACCTCCGCGAAGCTGCCGGGAGCCCAGGCGTGCTACGAGAAGGTCACCAGCGGCATGCCGCAGTTCTATGCGGGATGCGACATGGTCGCCGGCCTGGGTCTGCTCGATGACGTCACCATGCTCTCGTACGAGCAGATGGTCATCGACGACGAGATGGCGAAGATCATGGCCCGCCTCTCCTACGGAGTCACTGTGGACGACGACCACCTCGCAGTGGATCTCATAAAGAAGGTCGGCCCTGGGGGGAGCTTCCTGTCCGAGAGGCACACCATGCAGTGGCTAAATCGGGAGCACTTCAAGACGGACATCACAGACAGGCGCACAGGGGAGGCGTGGGAGGCGGATGGCAGGAAGTCAGTTGTCGACCGCGCCAGGGAGAATGCAGCTAGAATCATGAGGGATCACCGGGTCGCACCTGTGGCCCCAGACATCGTCCAGGAGTTCGACGCGATAGTGAAGAACGCGGACAAGGACATCAAGGCCCATGGCCTCAACTGAGCATCAGGAGGAACGTGATTCCACTCGAACTGATACGCGAGTTTGAGAAGCAGATGAAACCCCTTCGAATAGGGGAGACGCCGCTCGTCCGAGCTCAGAAGCTCGAGAGGAGGTTCGGGATACGGAGGCTGCACCTCAAGCTCGAGGGCGAGAACCCTTCCGGCACACACAAGGACAGGGCGGCCCTCGTCCACTGCCTAGATGCAAGGATGAAGGGGTTCACAACCCTCACCGCAGTCAGCTGCGGGAACTACGGGGCGGCTCTTGCTTACGTCGGCGAGAAACTGGACTTGAGCGTGAAGGTTTACATACCCGCGGGGTTCGCCGCGCCGAGGAGAGGCGAGATTCAGGAGATGGGCGCCGAGGTCGTCTCCGTCGACGGTGACTACGAAGCGGCCCTGGGGAGGTCGCTCAAGGACGGGTCGGAGAAGAACTGGTACAACGCGAACCCTGGAAGCCAGAACAAGGAACTGTGCAGCTTCGCGTACGGCTTCATATCCAGGGAGATAGCCCGGTCGATGGGCAGGCCGCCGGACTGGGTGTCCGTCCCCGTGGGGAACGGCGCCGTGATCTCGGGCATATGGCAAGGATTCCGGGGCATGGGGATGAAGCCCAAGATGCTCGGGTGCTCGAACAACAACTCCGCCGTCCACGGCTTGGCCTGCGGGATGAGGCACAAGGTGAATGTGCCTGACTACCGCGAGACGGAGTTCAACGAGCCCCTCTGCGGCAACTTCTTGACGGATGGTGAGGAGGCTATTGCTGCGATGACGGAATCGAACGGGACCGCGGTCGAGGTCCCGGACGAGGAGCTGCTCATGGCGGCATCCGCTATCGTGAAGGAGGAGGGTCTGGATATCCTTCCGGCCTCCGCGGGGGCCGTGTGGGGCATCTCGAAGCTCGATTCCAGGAACCATGTGTTCGTCGCTGTCCTGACCGGCAGGGGGCATCCTCAGGCGAGGAAATGATGTACATTTGTGCACAATACGATGCATCCATGCCCTTCCCGCCAACATTTTAATATCAGCTGGTGCATTGCGGACGCCGATGTGCAAGTCCGTTGGACGAGGCGATTTGGTACCTGTTGTTGTCGCGCTAGGGGTCCTTATCGACCTGCTGGGCTTGCGCCCGTGACGGACACTGAGCCTCGGTCGGGTGTCCTTGCGGGCGATTGAGGGGTTGAGAGAGTATGAAAGGTGCCAGGGCCGCCGTGGATCTGCTCGAGAACCAGGGCGTGGAAGTGATGTTCGGGATCCCAGGCGGGGTCCTCCTCCAGTTCTACGACGAGCTCGCGCAGTCCGACATAAGGCACATTCTCGCCAGGCACGAACAGTGCGCTGGCCACATGGCGGACGGATTCGCCAGAGTCTCGAAGAAGCCCGGCGTGTGCGTCGCGACATCAGGGCCTGGCGCGACGAACCTCATCACCGGCGTCGCCACCGCCTTCATGGACTCGTCGCCGCTGATCGCCCTCACGGGCCAAGTCGCCACGAACGTCCTGGGGAACGACGCATTTCAGG
>JBBIUZ010000062.1:0-8405 GCA_037439985.1 Methanobacteriota archaeon
TCGAGGTTGATCGACAAAGTCCTGTATATCCCCCAATCATCGGAGCACAGCGCACCGAAGTAGTCGAAATGTATGTCCCCCGGGCTCTCCCCGCCTTCCCTCAGGTCGTGGGTCAGGAGGATTCTCGCCATGTCCTTCATGTCCTTCTCGGTGAGTTCGACGACCTGCAGCTTCGAGAATAGCAGGTCGTCAATGCTTATGGAAGGGTAGTCGATGTCGAGCCTCTTCCTCAGGTCCATGGCATGGCACATCTCGAACCGGTCCAGGAAGACATCCAGGTCCCTTTCCCCCTTGCGGAACAGCAGCCTCGTGTCCCCCTGCAGGGAGTTGAACCGCTTGTCGGGCACGAACCCACACGCTTCCAGAACCCTGTATATGCCCTTCCTCTCCTTCGACAGTCCGACGAGGTCGATGTCGTTGAACTCCCGGTGAAGCGGGCTCTTGGCGTCTGGCAGGGGGCTCGTGTACCACACTGCCAAGCCACCGATGAGTTTTAGCCTAACACCGAGCTCCTTCGCCACATTCAGTATCCGCTCGCAGTCCTCTCCAACTTCGTCCTTGATGACACGGGAATCTCCGGAAGGCATGTGCTACCCCGATACCAGCATGTAGTTCTTCACCGCCCTGTCTTGGATCACGACCAGAGCCCCGTGAAGGATCCCCTCCGTGTACTCGCTTCCAGGGTTTATGCACATCGTGTTGCCGATCCTGTCAGCGCCCTTGGACTCGTGGACGTGACCGTGGAGGCTCACCACAGGTTGAGCAGCCCTTATTGCATCCCTCACCGCGCTGCTGCCTACATGTATCATGTCCTGCTGCCCGCCCACCCTGGCATAGGAGAGGTCCTCGTTCACCCTCGGCGCCAGGTCGATTGCGGTATCCTTCGGCGGAGGGTGGTAGACCATTATCACCTTGTCGCCGTCCGCGACCCCTCTCGTTCCCCTGGCGATTATTTCCGCGAGCTTCTCCTCCGAGACATCCCGCGGTCATGTTGGCATGGCTCAGGCCCAGGACCCTGTAGTCGCCGAGCTCGACCATCCTGTCTCCGATGAGAACGCATGACTCTGTCTCCATCACCTCGTCGATCGCGTAGGCGTCGTCGTTCCCGGCCTCCCAGTAGAGCTTGTGCTTCGATCCCGCCAGTCGCTCCTGAGCGAGCTTGGCCCACTCGACAAGCCTCTCCTTCATCAGCTCCTTGAACAGTCTGTCCCTGTGCTCCTTGTTGGCCTCGATTTCGTCGTACTCGTCCTTGGTGACGACCTTAGGGTAGTATCCCTTGTTCTTGTTCACCTTGGCGAATTCGTGCAGCTCGGACTCGCTCTGAATCGTCACGTCCCGTCCATAGAGCGAGCTGTAGTAGGTTCCCTCTCGTTTGACTATGGGGACAATTACCTTGCCAGTGATGTCTCCACCGAAGATCAGGACGTCCGCCTGGTAGAACTTCAGGGAGTTGAGGAACTTCCTGAAGACTATCTCCGAGCCGTGAAAGTCCGTGGCGAAGAAAATCCTGAGACTTGGGGCCTTCTTGTCAAAACGCATGTGGCACAAGTGAGTCTAAAGCACCGTATTTAATGGTTTTGAACACGCCTCTTTGGCGGGGGATTTTCAACCGAACGCGACGAGTCGGGCCTCGAATGACGGATGCGCACAAGAACGGACACCATTCTTCGCAAGAACGGCGAAAGCATCGACCGCTGGTAGAATTCATAAGGAAATGGTCGACCAGCGCCCTCCGTCAAAGGTGCCCGGATGTGCCCGGATTCTGGTGGATGCCGGGGTAGAATGACTCAAGTATCCGCAAAGCGATACCCGGGATTTGTCGGCACGGGGGAGGGTTGACGGTGGCTCAAGGTAGTGAGATTAAGACGAAGGTATTCGTGAGAGAAGCGACAGGGCTCGTGAGGTCGGTTCGAGCGGGAGATTCGTTCTTCGCCACATTCGCGCTCGTCACAGGTGGCGTGCCTATCTTCCTCATCACGCTTCTGTTCCTGTCGCCGAATGCGAACTACACGCTCGCGTTGCTGATAATGTTCGTCCCGAGCATCGCGCTGGCAGCTTCCTACACTCTCTTCGGAATCTCGATGCCCCGGTCTGGCGGCGACTATGTGTTCGTAAGCAGAGGGTTGAATTCGGTCCTCGGCTTCATGAACTCCTTCGGGCTGTTCTTCGCCTATGTCTTCTCCGTTGGCGTGTATGCGATGGCCGGCATGCAGTACATCGGCTACACGTTCAGCACCTACGGATTCCTTCAGCATTCGGACACCCTTATGAATATCGGGTCATGGATCCAGAGTACGGACGCCTCGGTCATCCTAGGCGTCATCACGATACTGTTCTTCCTCCTGCTCCTCACGTTCGGCTCGACGAGACTGACCTTCAGGCTCATATTCTGGACGGGGGTGCTCGAGGTCATCGCCGTTGTCGTGTTCTTCGCAATAAACGCCACGATCACGCAGTCCTCGTTCATAAGCCATTTCAACGACATGGCAACCAAGGCAGGCTACGGCGCCAATGCATATCAGTCAGTCATCTCGACCGCTATCGCACACGGAATGGGAACCAACAGCTCCTGGGCCGGGACCGTGCTCGCACTGCCCATCGCCTGGTATGCTTTCACATGGTACACCCTGCCGGCCAACTGGGCCGGAGAGCTTAGAGAGGTCAGGCGGTCCCTTCCGATATCGATCGTCGGCGCACTGGTATTCATTCTGGCGTTCTACCTCGTCTTCTACAATGTGACATTTGCTTCCTTCGGCCAGACATTCGTGACGGCATGGTCCTTCAACCACTATCAGGGCATCTCGATGCCGTTCGACTACATAGGCACCTACACGCCGTTCTTCGTCTCCATGGTGTATGCGAACCCCCTCATCCCGATCCTGGCGCTTTTGGTGTTCTGGCTCCCTGATATAATGTTCTTCGCGCCGACGCTCATTGCCGGCACGAGGTACCTGTTCAGCTGGTCGTTCGACAGGACGGCCCCCGAAGTGTTCAGCAGGGTTTCCGAGAGGACGAAGGTCCCGGTCGTTGCGACCATCGCAGTCGGCATAGTGGCAATAGTCGGCCTGCTCGCCTACGCCTACATACCGAACGTGGCGATCGTGGACGTGATCCCCATCTTCGACTTCGGGTTCATCATCCCCGCAATTACGGCAATCGTGCTCCCGTTCTGGAGGAAGAACCTGTACGAATCGTCCTTCGTCGTGAAGAGGAAGGTAATAGGTCTTCCTGTCCTGAGCTGGCTTGGAGTGATCGCGCTCGCGGGAATCATCTACGGCATAATAGGGCTGTGGAACTCTTACCTTATGCCAATCAACCTCGCCACGGGGGTAGCCATATTCGCGGTCTACGCGCTTGCCGCAATCATATACGTCTCGATGTTCATCGTGAACAAGAGAAATGGAATAGACATCAGGCACGCCTTCAAGGAGATCCCGCCCGAATAGGGACAAGCCCCTGAAGACCGAGATGGATCGAACAGTACGACTTCAGGCCATATTGGCCTGCGTCTCCTTCAGGGTTTCGTCCAAGATGTCCATCCCGCGGTCCAGCTGCTCCTGGGAGATGACCAGCGGCGGCGCGATCCTGAACACGTTTCCGTACATGCCCGCGGTTATCATCATCAGCCCCTTCCTCCACGCGAGGCCCTGGATCTGCGGAACATAGAGCGGAGCCTTCGTCTTCTTGCTCTTGACGATCTCGACGCCTATCATGAGTCCCTTGCCTCTGACATCGCCCACGATGTCGTACCTGTCCCTGAGCTCGGAAAGCCTCTTGAGAGCATGTGCGCCGAGGACCTTCGACCGCTCCAAGAGATTCTGCTCCAGGATCTCCTTCACATGCGCGAGACCGGCCGCCACGCTGATGCCGTTGCCCCCGAATGTGGACGAATGGGAGCCTGGCCGCCAGACATCCGATATGGAAGTCTTCGAGATGGCCGCTCCGATAGGCACGCCTCCGCCGAGGGCCTTTCCCGAAACGAGTATGTCCGGAATCACGCCAGAGGAGTTGCACTCCCAGACCTCGCCCGTCCTTGCAAGGCCCGACTGCACCTCATCCATCACGAGGAGGATTCCCCTGTCATCGCAGATCTTGCGGAGCCTCGGCAGGAACTCCTTGGGCGGGACGATGTATCCCCCCTCTCCCTGGAGAGGCTCGACGACGACCGAGGCCACATCATTCGCGGGACCTCCGAACTCGAGCAGGCCCTTCTCCAGGTAGTCCATGCACCACATGCCGCAACTCGGGTACTCCTGCTTGAACCAGCACCTGTAGCAGTAAGGATACGGCGTGAAGTAGAATCCAGGGGGAAAAGGCCCGTGGCCGAACTTATACTTCACCCTGCTAGCCATGGCAAGCGCGTCGCCGATCCTCCCGTGATACGATCCGAAAAACACGATGTGGCCGCCCTTCTTCGTGTAGTATCTGGACAGCTTGATGGCCGCCTCGACACCCTCCGCTCCGCTGTTCCCAAAGAAGGTCGAGGTGAGCGCGTGGCCGGGAGAGATCTTCGCCAGGAGCTCTGCGAACTCGGCCTCTTTGTCGAAGTACGCGTCGTTAGCCAGCGAGTGCGTCAGGCACTCGGCCTGCTCCTTTATCGCCTGGACCACCCGGGGGTTGGACCAGCCCGCGTTCATGACGGATATCCCTGCCGAGAAATCGAGGTACACGTTTCCGTCCTCATCCATGACCGAGGCGCCCGAGGCCTTCTTCATGGTGAACTGGAAGAGCCTGTCGTAGGCATGCGAGACAAACATCCTGTCCTTGTCAATGACCGCCTTGCTCTTCGGGCCCGGAGGAGGAACCTTGAGATCCGGCGCTCTCCTTGCCCAATCCGCCACCCAGTCTGGAAGACCTAGATCCATCGTAACCCCCTTTGCCGCGAAGCCCGTGCATCCGGCGCACGGCCTTGCGCTCGTGAGCGCCCCCAACCGATATTAAGATTGCGAGAGACTGGTGCCCTCAGGGACGACGCGAGGCCACCCTCTTGGCATCGGCTCCTTTCGCATGCAGGAACCGAGACAACGAGGGTTCAAGGTGCGCGAAGACGAAGACGCTCACGGCTCCCGATGTGGCCACACCCCAGTCTGCAGACCCCATCACTTGCGTCTCGGTCCAGATGGCCTCTTCGCCTCCAGTCTCTCCATCACGGCCTTCACGATGATGGGCCACACAATCGTCGCATCGGACAGCACTTCGGCGTACATCCCGCCTTCGGACCGAGGCACGATCTTCCCCCACGCGACGCCCTCTGAGTATGTGCAGCCGGAAAGGCCACCCCAGTGCACAGAATCAGGGCAGATCCTGACGGCGTAATCGAATCTCTTGAAGCCTCCGCCGGAGCCGACCCTCTTCTGGATGATGTCCAGGTATGGCCCGACCTGCTGGGCCCAGTTCCTCGGCACTCCCCCGCCTATCGTGAGCAGACCCAACTTCCTCGACCTAAGGACTCTCTCGGTGTAGTCCTCCAGATCGGCAAACGCATCGTACACGACCGGCGTCCTCCGGTTCAACTTCATCCTGCGAAGGTACACACCGAAATCCAGGCCCAGTTCCGAATCGGTCAGCGCGGGGACGTAGACTGGAACCTTCTTCCTGTATGCGGACTTCAGGATGCCTCTCTGAAACTCGTCGGTCTCCTCATCGAGAAGCCTTCCGATCGCCCAGTTCAGCTCACAGCTCGAGACGCTGTGCTTGCCGGCAAGCCTGTCCATGACCTTTCTGAAGATCATCTCCATGTCGTCCAGGTTGCTCTCGAGCTCGATCGTGTCATAGATGCGGTTGTAGCCCCTCTGATAGAGGAGCACATCGTTCATGCTCTCGTCGTGCTTGAAGTGAGTGCGGCCAGTGCCTTCGACCATGCCGTGAGCCATGATCGCGCCCGTGCTGATCACTGCATCGGTCATTCCCAGATCGATCATGTCGCAGACGACCAGCCCCATCTTCGCCGGGGTCATCGCACCCGAGAGCGTGAGCACCTTGAAGCAGTCCCTGTCCTTGACCATCGCCTCCAGGACCTTCGCTGCTTCCCCGACCGTCCTCGCGCCGAAACTGCACTTCGACATCCCCTCAACGAGGTCGGACACCGTCCTGCACTTCCTCAGGTCGAGCGGCTCAAGCGGAACCAGTCCGTCGTTGAAGCCATCATGAAACTCATCTATCCGTCTCATTCTGTGGGTCGCCTTGGACATTGTCCGTCCCCCTCTCGAGAGACACCAGAGGGCAACTCGAAGATATCAGTTCTCCCGTAGGCCACCGTGGCGAGGGATGACCTGCTGTCCCAACGCGTCGCCACGGCGGGCTCGGCGCAAACATATAATCGTGGCAATAGCCTTCGAGTGCGCGTGACGAAGAGGAGCATAAAGGCCAGGAGAGGCGGCAGGCTATCGTGCAAGGGCTGGAGGCAGGAAGCCATCCTGAGGATGCTCCAGAACAACCTCGAGAATGCAGAGAAGCCGGAGGAGCTGATTATCTATGGCGGCACAGGCAAGGCCGCCAGGAATTGGGAGTGTTATGACGCCATAGTGCGCTCGCTGCAGGCGCTGGAGGAGGACGAGACGCTCCTTATCCAGTCAGGGAAGCCAGTGGCAGTCTTCAAGACGACCCCGCTAGCTCCGCGTGTGCTCACGGCCAACGCCCACCTCGTCCCATACTGGTCCAACTGGGACTACTTCCACGAGATGGAGGCCAAGGGGCTCACGATGTTCGGCCAGATGACCGCAGGCGGATGGGCGTACATCGGCACCCAGGGGATCATCCAGGGGACCTACGAGACCTTCGCCGCCTGCGCGAAGCAGAACTTCGGTGGGGCACTGAAGGGCCGGCTCGTGCTCACGGGCGGCCTTGGCGGCATGGGGGGCGCACAGCCGCTAGCGGTTACCATGAACGGCGGGGTGTGCCTGGCCGTCGAGTGCGACGAGAAGAGGATAGACCGCAGGGTCAAGGTGGGCTACTGCGACATGAAGCTCAAGGACTTGAACGAGGCGGTCAGGACCGCACTCGACGCAAAGAAGAAACGGAAGCCGCTATCGATCGGCCTCCTGGGCAACTGCGCGGAGACGCATCCCGCGCTCGTTGAGATGGGCATAGTGCCCGACGCCGTCACCGACCAGACCTCGGCGCATGATGAGCTCGGAGGATACATCCCCCTGGGCCTCAGCATGAGTGAGGCCGCGGACCTCAGGGCGAGGAGCCCGGACGAGTACAGAAGAAGGGCGTTCGAGAGCATGGCCATTCACGTGAGAGCGATGCTAGACCTCCAGAAGAAGGGGTCCGTCGTATTCGATTACGGGAACAACATCCGCGGGCAGGCACTTAAGGCCGGGGTCAAGAATGCATTCGCGTTCAAGGGGTTCGTGCCGCTCTACATCCGACCGATGTTCTGCGAAGGCAGAGGGCCGTTCAGATGGGTTGCGGTGTCGGGAGACCCGCAGGACATAATCAAGACGGACAAGGTCGTGATGAGGGAGTTCAAGGACAACAAGCAGCTCGTCAACTGGATCAGGCTGGCGGAGAAGATGGTGCCCTTCGAAGGGCTTCCTGCCAGGGTGTGCTGGCTAGGCTATGGCGAGCGTGCCAGGTTCGGCAGGATCATCAACGGCATGGTCCGTGACGGGGAGCTCAGAGGACCGATTGTAATAACGCGGGATCACCTCGACTGCGGCTCGGTGGCATCCCCCAACAGGGAGACTGAAGGCATGAGGGACGGGAGCGATGCGATCGCCGATTGGCCCCTGCTGAACGCGCTCCTCAACACCGCAGCCGGGGCCGACCTGGTCGCGATACACAACGGCGGCGGAGTGGGCATCGGCTATTCTACACATGCAGGCATGACTGTCGTCGCGGACGGTACTCGCGAGGCGGATGAGAGGATCATGCGAGTGCTGACAACCGACCCGGGAACGGGGATAGTGAGGCACGCTGATGCAGGATACCCTGCCGCTATCCGCATGGCGAAGAGGAAGAAGGTCAAAATGCCCATGCTCAAGCGGCAGGCTCCGGAACCGCGGAGCAGACAGGGCCATGCATGACTGGCCTTCTCGACAAGCTTCTGAACGAGACTCGAGCAAGAAAAGTATTTCCAGACCGGACCTGATATGGCTGGACGGGATCTGGGGATGTACGACCTCAAGCTTCGGATCTGGCTAGAGAAGGATGGGCGGTTCGTGGTCAGCGAGGGAAGGGCCGAGCTGCTGAAGAAGGTCAAGGACACCGGGTCCCTGGCCGAAGCCGCCAAGGAGATGGGCATGTCCTACAGGCACGCGTGGGGCACGCTGCACAGGATCGCGCAAAGCGCAGGTGGCGAAATCGTCCTGTCCAGCCGCGGCGGAGAGAAGGGAGGGGTCACTACCCTCACCCCGTTCGGAGAGGAGATTCTGAGGCAATACGAGAGCAAGGTCGCCTCG
>JBBIUZ010000063.1:0-8352 GCA_037439985.1 Methanobacteriota archaeon
AACGCGGAGAAGTGCACCGGTATGTGCGTCCCAAGCGAGTTCGCGACCCATGACGAGAATCGATCTATCTCCGCCTGCGAATCGTTGAGTCCCGGGATGACCAGATAGGTGATCTCAACATGGATCCCCTGGCGAACAGCGACCTCGCACGATGTCAGCACCGGCTGGAGCTGCCCCCCGCAGATGTCCCTGTAGAACCTGTTCGTGAAGCCCTTCACATCGATGTTCATCGCGTCGATCACGCCCTCGAGCTCCCGGAGGGGCTCCTCCTGGATGTACCCATTCGTTACGTAGACCGTCTTGAGGCCCGCAGCATGGGCAGCCTTCGACGCCTCCGATGTGAACTCGTGCCAGATGGTCGGCTCGTTGTATGTCCATGCGACGGAGCGCGATCGCGTCGAGCGGGCGTACCTGACCACGTCCTCCGGGGTGATCTCCGTCAAATCGAGCTCTCCGAACCTGGCCCTCGAGACGGTGAAGTTCTGGCAATGCCTACAGAAGAGGTTGCATCCGATGCTGCCGAACGACATCGAGACCGTCCCTGGGAGAAAGTGGAACAGGGGCTTCTTCTCGATGGGGTCGGCATGCACGGACGAGGCCAGTCCATATATCAGTGACTGGAGGGTGCCATTCTGGTTCTCCCTGACGCCGCAGAGCCCCCTCTTTCCGTCGCCTATCAGGCATGAATGCGGGCACAGGTTGCAGCGGACCTTGTCCTCCTCCCTCATCCAGAACGCGGCTTCACTGGATACGTGTCCGGAAGTGCTCATAGCCGAGGTTCTCCAGCCGCTCGCGCCTGCCGTTGTCGATGAGGATGTTCTCCTCTCCCGACGTGACCTTGCCGATGACGGTCATCGGGCATCCCGCTTCCTCCGCCAGCCTGGCCAGGTCCGACTCGCGCTCCCTCTTGATCGTGAAGATGAGCTCGTAGTCGTCCCCGAAGTTCAGGACGAGGTCCTTCTGCCGTTCAAGGTCGTGGAAGGCCAGGTCGACCTCCTTCGCCTTCGGTATGCGCGTGTAATCGATCTCGTATGTCATGCTCGAGTTTCTCGAAAGCTCGAAAATCGATGTCGACAGGCCGTCCGAGATGTCCATGCACGAGGTGACGAACCCGGACTTGCCGAGAACGATGCCTTCCTTGACTCTCGGCCATGGTCTCTTGAGGGCGCCCTCTGCTTCCTTCAGGCCCAGATCCCGCTTCAGCGAGAAGAATCCTGCGCCCGCCCTTCCGAGCTGACCAGTGACAGCGACGAGGTCCCCCGCTTCAGCACCCTTTCGGAGCAGGATCCTGTTCTTCATCACCTGCCCGAAGGCGGTGCCGCACAGGACGAGGTCATCATGCTCCTTGGTGTCGCCTCCGACGACGCTCGTGTTGAACCTGCGGGCGCAGTCGTTCATCCCGTCGACCATCTGCTCGAGGAAGTCGATCGGATGCCCACGCGTGATGCCTATTGCGGTGACAAGGCCGAGCGGCGAGCCGCCCATGGCGGCGATGTCGCTCAGGTTGACGGCTATGATGGACCAGCCGATGTCGTAGGGGCCCATCCCCTTCGGAATGTGTGCTTTTGTGACCATCATGTCCGTCGTGACAAGAAGGTACTTGTCCCCGAGATCAATCGCGGCGCAGTCATCCCCTGGAGGCACCGCCGCATCACTCTTGATTATGCGCTCGATGATTCTGATGGTCTCCCGCTCGCCCAGCGTGCCGAGGGTCTTCATGCTATGCTCCGGCTGACAAAGACCTCTTGCACGTTCTTAAGCCTTTTCAGTCGCGCTGCTGCGTCCAAAAACCCACGTTTAGGGGTCCTCTATCCCTCTAGGGGAAGACATCCCAGCAGTATCTCCGCTCCATAACGATTTGATCGATTCTTGGGAATTATCGGACGCAGCACAGTCGCGCGGTCGATGGCATGCAGGCGGGCATGACACGCCTTAACGTACTAATATGGGAACCCCTATTCTTCGCCAGAGTCCGATGAGAATCGAAGTGCCATACGCAGCCGGAACCGAGGTGGTGGAAGTGCCTGACGGGAACCTCGGCGAGGTCGTCTATCCAAAGGACATTCGCACTCCAGACAAGGTGTCCATAATCAAGAACGCCATCAACAGGCCCCTCAAATCGGAGCCTCTTGGGGACTTCATCGCGGGTGGCAAGAACATACTTGTGATAGTCAACGACGCGACCCGCCCGACACCGACCGGGAAGATCATAGGCGTCCTGCAAGAGCATCTCAAGGAAAGAAACGTGAGATACCTCGTGGCGACCGGGATGCACAGGGCGCCCACGTCCGAGGAGTACAGGTACATCTTCGGCCACATCTATGACGACATTAAGGATCAAGTTTTCTCGCACGATGCCAAGAACAGCGAGATGGTAACGCTGGGCACATCGAAGAATGGCACAGTGATCAAGCTCAACAAGATGGTGGCCGACGCCGACAGGATAATAGTGATAAGCAGCGTGGAGCCGCACTACTTTGCGGGCTACACGGGAGGAAGGAAGTCCTTCCTGCCAGGCGTGTCAGCGTACGAGACCATAGAGCAGAACCACAAGCTGGCCCTGAGCATGGATGCCCAGGCCCTCCGCCTGGAAGGTAATCCCGTGAACGAGGATATGGAGGATGCCATGAGCGCGTTCAGCGGCAAGCATATATTCTCCATCATGGTGGTGCTCAACAAGCATCACGGGACGTGCGCGTGCTTCGCGGGGGATCTTCGGGAGTCCTTCAGGAAGGCCACAAAGAAGGCCGACGACGTGTTCGTGATAAGCATCCGCAAGAAGGCTGACGTGGTGGTCGCGGTCACGGCGTTCCCCTACGACATCGACCTGTACCAATCCCAGAAGGCCCTGGACAACGCGAAGTACGCCGTCAGAGATGGCGGGGTCATCATACTCGTCAGCGCCTGCAGGGATGGCGTGGGCCCGCCGACGTTCCTGAATCTGCTGAGCAGTGCCTCGACTGCGCAGGAGGTGCTCGAGAAGATACATCACGGCTACAAACTCGGCTACCACAAGGCGGCCAAGATGGCGGAGATTGGCCTGAAGTGCAGCATGATGGCGGTCACGAAGCTGCCGCCAGAGATCTCGAAGAAGGCGCACCTCGAGCCGATGGACAGCCTGCAGAAGGCGGTGGACACCGCAATCGCACGCCTCGGAAAGGACGCCAAGGTCACTTTTATTATGGACGCTGTGATTACAGTGCCGCGGGTCCAAGGGCCTCTTTGAGGCTGAGGAACGACCGACGGGCATTTGATGCTATGGCGAGGAAGAGGTACATCAGCACTGAGAGGTCGAGGAAGCTCGAGAAGGAGATGCTGACATGCACCTTCTGTGGGTTCTGCAAGAGCGTCTGCCCGTACTTCGAGGACAATCAGTGGGACCCGTCCGTGGCCAGAGGCAAGGTCATACTCGCCTATGGGCTCGCTAGGAAGGAGATACCAGCAGATGATTCTGTCGTCGAGAGGCTTTACCAGTGCACGACCTGCAAGGACTGCGAGAGACGCTGCCCGTCCAACATCCGGGTCGTCGACATAGTGGAGGCCGCTAGGGCGGACCTTGTCGAGGCGGGATTCGTCCTGCCAGCGCACAAGAGGATTATCGAAAACGTCCGCAGGACCAAGAACCCGTATGGGGAGACAGCCGCGGTCGAGCTCGGCGTTCCGGTCAGGAAGGCGGACGTGGGATACTTTGTCGGGTGCACGGCGAGGTACAGGCTCGACGGCATCGCGAGGCACACGATCTCCATCCTGAGGAAGCTCAATGTAGACTTCACGCTGATGAACGAGGTCTGCTGCGGCAGCACACTGCAGCGCATAGGGGCCAAGGAGAGGGACGTCACGAGACTGATGGAGGCCAACGTGAAGGAGGCCAAGAGACTGGGAATCAAGACCATGGTCTTCACATGCGCCGGCTGCCTTAGGATGTTCAAGCAGGAGTACCCGAAGCACGTCGACGTGGGGTTCGAGACCGAGCACCTGGTGCAGTTCCTGGTGAAGCGGGACCTGAGGTTCAGGCCGTTCCCGAAGAGGGTGACTTATCACGACCCGTGTCACCTCGGCAGACACCTGAAGATCTACGACGAACCCAGGAAGATCATATCGATGATCCCAGGGGCGAAGTTCATCGAGCTTGCCGAGAGCGGGGATTCCGCCAGGTGTCAGGGCCGCCGACCCCGGAGCGGCCCAGAGGATCGCCTCCAGACGCGTCAGGACGGCCTCCGAGGTTGCCGACCTAATCGTCACCACCTGCCCGTTCTGCGTGAGCAATCTCAGGCTCGGAAAGGAGTCAATCAAGGTGGATGTCGAGATAAAGGACATAGCCGAGCTCGTCGATGACCTCCTGATAACCTAGTACAGGAGGGCACGGTTTGACCAGTACTTATTCTGCGAAGCGAGCACGTCAATCGCGCAGCTGGCTGATGCTCGGGACCTGCGCTCTGGACCTCGAGGCCCCCAGGGTCATGGGCATAGTGAACAACACTCCTGACTCGTTCTCTGGGGACGGCCTTGCAGGAGACGTCGCGGGAGCCATAGCCCGGGGGAACTCGATGTTCGAAGCGGGGGCGGACCTAGTCGATGTCGGAGGAGAGTCCACGAGGCCTGGCGCGGAGCCCGTCGCTGTCGATGTCGAGGTCTCAAGGACCGTGCCAGTGGTCGAAGGGCTGGTCAGGACGCAGCCTGGTCGGGTGTCCATCGACACGATGAAGCCTGAGGTGGCCGAGGCGGCGCTGTCCGCTGGCGCGACCGTTGTGAACGACGTCTCTGGACTGCGAAACCCCCGAATGATCGAGGTGGTCGCGGAGCACGGCGCGTCTGTGATAGTGATGCACATGCTCGGGGAGCCTAGGACCATGCAGGCCAATCCCAGGTACGAGGATGTTGTGCGGGACATCGGATTGTTCTTGAAGGAGCGGGTCTCGGCTGCGGAGAGGGGCGGCATCTCGCCCGAACGCATCATGGTCGATCCCGGTATCGGTTTCGGAAAGACCGTCGGGCACAACATTGAGCTCCTAGCGAGACTGGGCGAGTTCAAGTTCCTCGGAAAGCCCATCGTCGTGGGCGTATCGCGAAAGGCGTTCATAGGCAAGATATCCGGAGCGGATGTGGATGATCGACTTTCTGGATCGATTGCCGCTGCCGTGCTCGCAGTACGGGAGGGCGCGGACATAGTCAGGGTCCACGACGTCGCAGAGACCGTTCAGGCTCTGAGGATTGAGCGGGCGGTCATGCTCGCCAGCGCGAGGGCACAGAAAGTGTTTTGAATGAGATCGTATGTGGCACTCCGAGCATACCCGAGCACAACCATGCCGCACGGAGAACGAGAGATTGCCTGACCCGCCCACAGAGGCTGGCGTACTGCCTGCCAAGTCGCATCCGAAGGGTGCTCGCCTTCAGACCCAGAAGGGAGGACTCATGCTCGTGGACCTGGCGGGGACGGTATATGGCCTGAAGAAGACCCTGATGCAGAACGTCGGGCTCTTCGAAAAGGACTTCATGTACAAAGCAGGCGTCGCGGGCGCACGCGAGTCAATCGCCTCGATGTTCGAGAGGACCCTCCCCACCGATCCCAAAACAGCACTCGAGACGATGCTGGATATCTACACGAGAAGGGGGTACGGCGCGTTCGCCATCCGTGGATTCGACGCAAAGAAGATGGTCATCGACATCGAGACAGTCGACTCCGCTGAGGCTTCGGGCTTCGTGCAGAACAAGGACCTGCAGAAGCAGCCCGTGTGCTCGTACACCCGCGGCGTCCTCTCCTATCTATGCAGCACTGCGCTCCTGCACGACCTCTACGGCGAACCGCGGCTGGTGGCGCACGAGGTCGAATGCGCCGGTCAGGGCTCGACCCGGTGCAGGTTCGTCATCGGGCCGTCCGGCGAACTGGTCAAGGACTTCCCGGACCTCGAGAGCCGTCTCGAGAACCATGAGGACAGCATCTCCGAGTACGCGCTGAAGCTGAACGGCAGGTGAGAAAGAGGACCGAGGATCTCTGGAGATTCGAGGAGAACTACGAATCCGTTGTGAGGATGTCCCCGGATCCCATTGCGATTGTCACCATGACTGGCAGGATCACGGCCATGAACTCAGCTGGCACAAGGATGCTAGGCTACGACACTGAGGAGGAGGTTCTCGACATGGACGTTTCCGCCGTTCTAAGCGGCGGCTCACGGGCCTGGGAGAAGCTGACCTGGACCCTCGAAAAGGAGGGGCGGGTCGCCGGCGAGGAGATAGACCTGTTCGACAGGAGCGGCAGGAAGTTGACCGGCCAGGTTCACGCCAGGTTCGCCGAGCTCCCGATTGGGAAATGCGTGGAGGCGATATTCAGGGATGTGACGGGCCAGAGGTTGATGGAGGAGCAGGTCAGGGAGGCGCGCTCCGAGTCTGAGTTTCTCAACGACCTTCTTTCCCATGACATCATCGACTACACCGTTTCCGCTCTGGGTTTTCTTAACGAGTTGAGACGGACCTCGAAAATGAAGGAGGCGAGGGAGAGCATCGATGTCATCACGAGGGACATCCAGAGCGCGTTCGACCTCGCATCTGCCGTTCGGGATCTCTCGTGCATCAAGCTGGCAAGCGAGACCGCGAAGGACAAGGTCAGGGATCTCCAACTACTGATCGCGGAGGCGATCGAAGACTCCAGGATGGTGTACTTCGACAAGAGGGCGCGCTTCAACTTCCAGCGAGGCGCCGAGCCGACTTTCGTGAAGGCTGGTGCACTCGCGTCCAGGCTCTTCGCGAACCTTCTCGCGAATTCCATGAAGTCCGACCAGCACGAGGAGGTTGTCATAGACATAACGATAGCATCCGCCCTCGAGGACGGTGTGCCCTTCTGGAGGATTGACATCGCGGACAGAGGAGGAGGCATTCCCGATTCCGAGAAGAAGGATGTCTTCGAGAAGTTCAAGAAGGGGGGCCCTAGATCCGCGGGGAGCGGTCTAGAACTGTTCGTCGTCAAGTCGATCGCGGAGATGTACGGAGGCATGGTCCGGGCACAGGACAGGGTTGCGGGAGAGCCGTCCAAGGGCACGGACATGGTCGTCCTTCTTCCAAGGGCCGACGACAGGCAGATAGCCGAACTGAAGACCAGAGGGACTGCGGTCCCACGAACTTGAAATACGCCCCACGCATTCCGCCCGTAGGCATCAACGGTCTCGGTAGCATGACCATAAGGACTTTCAGAAGCGAGGATATCGACTTCGCGGTCTCGCTCACGGTCGAGGAAGGCTGGAACTACACTCCAGGGGAGCTGGAGCTCATGCTGCGCCTCGATCCAATGGGCAGCTTCATCTACGAGGACGAGGAGCGCCTGGGCATCGCTACATGTGTAACGTACGGTCGGACAGGCATCCTCGGCCATCTCATCGTCTCGAAGAAGGGCAGGGGAAGGAAGATAGGCGGTGCCCTCTTGGAGGCCGCCCTCGACTACATGAACGGAATGGGCGTTGAGGCCATGCTTGTGTATGCGACCCAGGAAGCGGTCGGACTGTACAGGAGGCACGGGTTCACCGTGCACGAGAGGACATCATGCGTGCACCTGAGGATCGACGACGCGGTCAGAAGCGAACCGTCACCAGACTGCCTCCCAATCAAGAGGAACGATCTCCCGGAAATCATCGGCATAGACAAAGAGCTGTTCGGAGACGACCGGGGGACGCTGATCAACAAGCTATACGGAGAGTCACCGAAACAGGCATTCAAGATCGAACGCGACGGCTGGATTGCGGGATTCATCTTCGGAAGGCCTGACCACACGGGCTACAACCTTGGTCCCTGGGAGTGCCTGACGGGAAACGAGAAGGACGCGGACGTGCTCTTCAGGACGGTCGTCTCGACCTTCTCGAACGGCAGACTCTACATGGGAGCCTTTGACAACAACGCGTCCGCCCTCAAAGTAATCCGTGACGTCCCTCGAATCAATGAATGGCAGGTACCCCTGATGACGAGGGGTGCCAAGAGGTATCAGTCGGACATCCGCAAGGTCTTCGGGATAGCGGCGTACGAGCTCGGATGATGGCTCGCACCCATCCGCTTATCTCGCTGGCTTCTCTTGTCATCGTTTCCTTCTATTCTTTCGTATTGCCACACGCGCATGTGTCATCCATGGCGCGATGAGAAGCAGGACGACGGCCGCCGAAATTGCCATGCCACGTATCGAGCTAATGATGCCGGTTTCAGACTTCTCCTTCACTTTGTTCTCTTCCGAGACTTCGCACCTGGACCTCTTCCGGCATTCTGAACATCAGCACGAAGAGGAACACCGCTCGTGGGGGATTACCGTGCCGACTTCCAGATTCAGTAGTTCGTAAATCACCTCCCGGATGAGCCAGCATTCCGTCTCGCTCCTTG
>JBBIUZ010000064.1:0-6613 GCA_037439985.1 Methanobacteriota archaeon
CTATCTGCGAGAGTATCCTCGTGTGCACCTCGACTATGTCGCCACGGCCGAGCTTGTGGATGGTTGCGGCCACCTCGTTGGCCAGGATGTTGTACAGCTTGCCCACATGCGTGACCGGGTTCTTTCCCGCTGAGGCCTCCAGGCTCATCGGCCTCATCGGTGTTATCAGTCCGTTCGCCCTGTTGCCCCTGCCACGGAGCCGTCGTCGCCGTTCTCCATCGAGAGCCCGGAGACTGTCAGGTAATATATCCCGCGATCGCAGTCGTCCGCGGTGTTGATGTCGATAGTGAGCTCGCGGTTCGTGAGCTTCTGGGCGAAGTCGGTGACTTTCTCCTTCATCTCCTCCACGCAGCTCTTGTAGTGGTCCGCATCCGGGATCCTGGACGAGACCATGGCCACCGCGATCGTGAGGTTCGTCTTGGAGCCGCTTCTGCACGCCATCACCTTGACGTCCTCGCCCAGCTCGGGCAGCTGCTTCCACAGCTTCCCGTTGATGTACCTCTCAGTCTCGAGCGTGACCTTCTCGGTCTCGCTCAGCGGGGCGAACCCGACCCCAAACGATGTGTCGTTCGCGAGCAGCCTCTTCGTCTCGTAGAGGCCTCTCAGGTCCACACTCCCCTGGCCAATCCTACAGTCGAGCGCGACGTCCCACTCGACATCCAGGTTCCTGCAGGTCTTCTCGAGGTAGTCGGAGGCGGCCTTCATGGCGGTCGTCCTATACGGCAGTCTCTGGCCGTTCACCTCGGTGGTCGCTCTGCCGACCAGCAATATGTAGATTGGCTCCAGGATCGACCCGCCACCGAAGACCGGTGCGGACTGTCCTCCTACGATCTGGACCTCGTCTGTGTTGTGATGAAGGATCCTTCCGTACCTCTCCAGATACATCTTGCTGAGCGCCCTGCTCACTCCCTCGGCAAGGCCGTCCGCGATGCTGTCGGGATGACCTATGCCCTTTCTCTCGACGAACTCGGTCTCCTGTTGTTCTATGGATGCGTTGTCCAGTCTTTCGACGAAGATGTTCCGTCTCACGATATCATCTCTCGAGAATTATGAGCAAAGAACCGAATCCCAGCTTTTAACCTTTTGGTGGAACCGCACCGCACTCAGTTCTTCTTCGCGTATGACTTCCTTCTGCTCTCCCTGAGGCTGCCCTGTGGGATGAGACACATCTTATGCCCCGACAGCACGCCAGCCACACCCTCCTTGCTCTCGACCTTGCTGTAGTCGTCGCACAGCTTGCATGTTGGTGGGCAGACGCTGACCCGGTCCTTTGGCTGAGGGTACGAGAAGATGCCGCCCTCGTAGTTCCTCAGCACCACGCGCTTGTCCGACATTGATATGAGGTACTGGGGCGCAAGCGGTATCTTACCTCCGCCGCCTGGGGCGTCGAGTATGAATGTTGGCACGGCGAACCCCGATGTGTGGCCGCGCAGCGCCTCCGCAATCTCGATCCCCTTCTCGACCGAGGTGCGGAAGTGCTCAAGCCCTCTCGACATGTCGCACTGGTAGAAGTAGTAGGGCCTGCACCTGATCTTGACCAGCTCCTGAACGAGCTTCTTCATTACGGTGGGACAGTCGTTTATGCCCTTGAGCAGCACGGACTGGTTCCCGACGGGGACGCCGTGGTCAGCGAGCATCTCGACGGCCCTCTTCGACTCGGGCGTGATCTCCTTCGGGTGGTTGAAATGCGTGTTGAGCCAGATCGGGTGGAACTTCGCAAGCATCTCGCACAGCTCGGGCGTTATCCTCATCGGCAGCGTGACGGGGGCTCTGCTCCCGATACGCACGATATCGACATGATCTATCGCCTTGAGCCTCTTGATGATGTCCTTGAGGAACGCGTCCGAAACGAGCAGCGCATCCCCTCCGGACAGGAGCACGTCCCTTACCTCCTCGTGCTCCTTGATGTACTTGATCGCGGCGTCGATCGAGGCCTTGTCGCGGGCGTGGTCTTCCTGGCCGGCCAGCCTCCTGCGCGTGCAGTGTCTGCAGTGGTTCGCGCACATGTCCGTGATGAGAAACAGCACACGGTCGGGGTACCTGTGCGTGAGCCCGTGCACCGGCGAGTCGATGTCCTCGAAGAGCGGATCCTCCATGTCGGCCTCGTTGAAATCCAACTCCTTGACCGTTGGGATGGCCTGCATGCGGATAGGGTCGTGGGGATCGTCAGGATCCATCAGCATCGCGAAGTAGGGGCTTATCGCCATGCGAAGGATCTTCAGGGACTGCGCAACCCCTTCCTCCTCCTCTGGGGTGAGGTTGACTATCTCTTTCAGCTGTTCCACCGTCGTTACCCTGTTCCGCACTTGCCACGTCCAATCGTTCCACTGTTCCTTCGTGACGTCCTTCCATAGCGAGATCTGGTTGTACGAGCGCATTACTTGTCCCCTGGCATAGGCCATCCGCCAGAATGTCTGATACTCTATTTATGACCTGTCCACTGAAAGTGAAAGCGGTTACGAACTCCGATAGCGCAGTCCGATTCCGGAAGCCCCTTCCGGGACGACTGATGAGCAGAGATTCGGAACGGCGTGTCTAGAAAATCGAGCAACTAGTGTTCATCGCCAATGGTTAAATAGAGTTACCATGATTCGAGAAAACACCGGTCCAGACGGCTGCGGAGCGCGGTCGTGACCGCAACCGAGAATCGTCCGATTCGAGGGTGTTTGAATGAAGAAAGTCGCTGTAGTCGGAGCCGGACAAAGCAAGTACGGGGATTTCCCTGAGAAGGGCATCAAGGAGCTGTTCTTCGACGCTTACAGGGACATGGTCGCGAGCGTCGACAAGGGATTCGACCCGAAGGTCATCGAGTCTGCATACATAGGCAACCTGGGCTCTGGGGGGTTCCAGCTGGGCAACATGTCCGCGCTCGTAACCGAGTATGTTGGGCTTCCGTACATCAACACGATGAGGATCGAGAACGCCTGCGCATCTGGCGGATTCGCCCTCCTCGCTGCGTACATGGACGTGCTCTCGGGCGCCCACAAGGTGGCCATCGCGGGCGGCGTAGAGAAGATGACTGATGTCTCTGGGATAAAACAGAAGTACTGGCTTGGAGTCTCCGGCGACACCGAGTACGAGCGGCTCGCGGGAACCACATTCTCAGGCCTGTACGCGCTCATTGCACAGAGGCACATGCACGAGTTCGGGACCAAGAAGGAGCACCTCTCGATGGTCGCCGTCAAGAACCACAAGAACGGGGCGCAGAACCCCAAGGCCCAGTTCCAGAGGGAGATAACCCTCGAGCAGGCGCTGAAGGGGCCCATCGTCGCGGCCCCCCTGAATCTGTTCGACTGCTGCTCAACGACTGACGGCGCCTCCGCCATCCTTGTCTGCGACGCTGACCTCGCGCACCAGTTCACCGACACGCCAGTGTACGTCGAGGGGTTCGGGGGCTCGAGCGACTACCTCGCCATCCACGACAGATTGAGCACCGTGACGCTCGAGGGAACCAGGAGGGCAAGCGCGGCGGCGTACAAGATGGCAGGTTTTTCGCCGAAAGACATCCAGCTCGCGGAGGTCCACGACTGCTTCACCATTGCCGAGTTGCTCGCGTGCGAGGACCTTGGATTCTGTGAGAAGGGCAAGTCGGGCAAGTACATCGAGGAAGGGCACACGCAAATCGGCGGTGACAGACCCGTGAATGCCAGCGGAGGGCTGAAGGCGAAGGGGCACCCGATTGGATCCACCGGGACCGGCCAGGCTTACGAGATGTTCAACCAGCTGCGGGGGACCGTCCAGAAGCCGAGTCGCCAGGTGGCAGGGGCCGAAATCGGCCTCGTGCACAACGTCGGCGGGTCGGGCGGCACCGTCGCTGTCTCGATTCTGAGGAGGAGGTGAGCGGGTTGGCCGTCTGCATATCCGGTTACGCGTCATACGTCCCGAGGCTCAGGATCAAGAAGGAGGAGTACGTGAAAGCGTGGGGATCGTTCTCCGCGCCTGGAGTGGACGAGAAATCCGTGATGGGCTTTGATGAGGACGTGCTCACCCTTGCGTCGAAGGTCTCCAAGAGAGCCCTCGAATCCGCGTCGCTGGCTCCAGAGAAGGTGTCCAGGATGGCCCTGGCGTCCACGACCGCGCCTTATGTCGAGAAGCTCCTGTCGGGGACAGTCCTGGTGAGTGTCGGAATGTCGAGCGGGACATTCTCAAGCGACCATACGACATCCACGCGTGCGGGGACGGAGGCCTTCCTGGCCGCGATGGAGCATGTCATGGCGAACCCAAGCGGGAACGCCTTGGCGGTCGCTGCGGACGCCCCGACCGCGAGCATGTGGGACCCCGTAGAACACCCCATGGGCGCGGGAGCGGCGGCGTTCATCCTGTCTAACGAGAAGCCCATCGCCGAGATCGAGGGCTGGGCCACTCATGCTTCCGAGTACTTCGGGGAAAGGTTCAGGACGCGCGGAGAGGACAAAGTACGGGATCTGAATGTCAAGAAGTTCGAGGAGGGGTCTCTGCTGGCGAACACTACCGGCGCGGGTAACGCCCTCTTGAAGAAGCTGGGCCGGAAGCCGGAGGAGTATCAGCACGTCGTCATCCAGCAGCCGGACGCGAGGGTCCCGGCGACCGTCGCCTCGAGGCTGGAGTTCACAGACGCGCAGCTGGCCGCCGGCCTCGTCTCGAAGGCCCTCGGGGATCTCGGGGCGGCCTCCGCGCCTGTGGCTCTCGCGGCCGTGCTGGACGTCGCGAAGGTCGGCGACAGGATCATGGTGGTCTCGTACGGCTCTGGCGCGGGCAGCGACGCCATTAGCCTCAAGGTCGTGAGCGACAGGAAATCGCACTTCAAGGTGATCTCAGAGAGGAACGCGAAGGAGTACATCGACTATGTCAAGTACCTTAAGCTCAAGGGAGCAATCGTCTGAGGTGAGATGAATGGCACACGTTTCAGTTCCGATGTACTGGCGCACGATACCGCAGCGGTACAACATGACTGGCCAGAAGTGCAAGAAGTGCGGGCATGTCAGCTTCCCGCCGAAGGGGGTCTGCAAGTACTGCAACTCCTCGTCCGACTTCGAAGAGGTCAAACTGAGCGGAAGGGGCAAGGTGCACACATTCGTCCTCATCAGCTCCGGCGGGGCGCCCCCTGAGTTCGCCGAGCAGGAGAAGGCGGGCGGGAGGTATACCGTCGCCATAGTGGAGCTCGCCGAAGGCCCAAAGGTGATAGGCCAGGTCGCGGACGTCGACCCCAAGGAAGTGAAGATAGGCATGCCCGTGAAGGCCGAGCTCAGGAAGATCTACACCGAGGAGGGAGTCATCAGGTACGGGTTCAAGTTCGTCCCGGTCGGGCAGGAGGAGTGAGGTCATGGATTCTGGGAAGATTATGACAATGAAGGAGGCGGTCTCGAGGTTCGTGAGGGACGGCGAGGCCGTGTACCTGGCGGGATTCACCCACATGATCCCGTTCGCGGCAGGACATGAGATCATCAGGCAGAGAAGGAAGGGGCTGACGCTCTGCCGGGCGACCCCGGACATCATATACGACCAGATGATTGCGACTGGATGTGCCAGGAAGGTCGTGTTCAGCTACGCAGGCAACCCGGGCGTCGGGTCGCTCCGGTGCTTCCGAAGGGCCCTCGAGAAGGGCGTTCCGAACCGCATCGAAATAGAGGAGTACACGCACTTCGGGCTCTCGGGAAGGCTGTTCGCGGGAGCGACGAACATGCCTTTCCTCCCGATAAGGACCAACGCTGGCTCGGACCTGCCCCCAAACAACCCCAACATAAGGACGCTCGTGGACCCGTACACCGGGAACGAAGTGTCCGTAGTGCCCCCGCTCAGGCCGGACGTCGCGGTCGTCCATGTCCAGAGATGCGACGAGAACGGCAACGCCCACATATGGGGCATCATCGGCGAGCAGAAGGACGCGGCCTTCGCGGCCAAGAAGGTCATCATCACTGCAGAGGAGATCGTCAGCGAGTCCGTCATCAGGTCGGACCCGAACCGGACGCTCATCCCGGACTTCGTCGTGCACGCAGTGGTCCACGAGCCCTGGGCGGCTCATCCATCCTACACCCAGGGGTACTACGACCGGGACAACGAGTTCTACATGCAGTGGGACGAGATCACGAAGGAGCACGAGAGCACCATGAAGTACATGGACGAGTGGGTGTACGGGGTCGGGAGCAGGTCGGAATACATGAAGAAGCTGCCCTCCGAGAAAGTAATGAAGCTGCTGCCGAGGGCGTGCTACAGCCAGCCGGTCAGCTACGGGAGCGTGTGACCATGGCGGAGTACACACCCAGCGAGCTGATGGTCATAGTCGCGGCGAGGGAGCTCAAGGACCGGGAGAGCGTGCTCGTCGGCGTGGGGATCCCGAACCTGGCGGCTAACGTCGCGATGCGGCTCCAGGCGCCCCACTTGAACATGGTCTACGAATCCGGCGCCGTTGGCTCGAACCCCTCGAGGATGCCCCTTTCGATTGGGGACCCATGCCTCGTGACGGGCGCAAAAAGCGTCTGCTCGATGTATGAGCAGTTCGCGTACTACCTGCAGGGCGGCCGGATAGATGTCGGCTTCCTGGGAGGAGCGCAGATAGACAAGTACGGCAACATAAACTCCACCGTCATCGGCCCCTACAAGCTCAAGGAACTCATCGGCGAAGGCGGCATGGGGC
>JBBIUZ010000064.1:6623-8124 GCA_037439985.1 Methanobacteriota archaeon
GCCAAAGGTGAGGCTGCCGGGCAGCGGCGGCGCGTGCGACATCGCCTCGAACGTGAAGAAGATCATAGTCATCACGCCGCACGAGAAGCGCAGGTTCGTTGAGAAGGTCGACTTCAGGACGAGCCCGGGGTTCATGGACGGCAGGGAGAACTGGAGTCGCCTCAGGCTTCAGGGCGGCGGGCCGTACGCGGTCATAACGGATCTGGGCGTGATGAAGTTCGACGACGCCACGGGAGAGATGACCCTAGTGACCCTCCACCCGGGCGTCAGTATCGAGAAGGTACAGGAGAACACGCCCTGGAAGCTCAAGGTGGCAGAGAAGCTCGAGCAAACTCCGGTGCCCACGGAGAAGGAGCTGGCGGTCGTCAGGGCGCTCGACCCGGACAGGACCTACCTGGGCTAGAGGTGACACAGGATGAACGCAGTCTACGACCCGATTGAGGAGTACAAGCAGAGGACGAGGAAGAGCGCCGAGTGGTTCCAGACCGCTTCCAAGCACCTTCCAGGAGGCGTCACGGGGAACGTCAAGTTCTACTCGCCGTATCCCGTGTACATGAAGAAGGCCAAGGGCTCGCACATGTGGGACCTTGACGGCAACGAGTACATCGACTACATGCTGTGCTTCGGCCCGCTGATACTCGGCCACGGCCATCCGAAGGTCATCGAGGCGGTCGAGAGACAGCTCAAGGCCGACGGCTCCCAGATACTGGGGGCCCCCAGCGAGATCGAGGCGAGAATGGCCGAGCGGTTGAAGCGCATATTCCCGTTCTCGGACACCGCGAGGTTTACGAACTCCGGGCTGGAGGCCACGATGCACGCCCTGAGGATCGCGAGAGGGGCCAAGAAGAAGGCCCGGTTCGGGAAGTTCGAGGGCGCCTACCATGGCGGGTACGACGAGGCGCTCGTCAGTCTCACGCCCTCGCTGGACTCCGCAGGACCCGCCCAGGCCCCGCAAACGGTCTCAGGCTCGTTCGGCACGTCGCAGTCCGCGATGAAGAACGTGCAGGTGCTCCCGTACAACGACATCGAGAACACCGACAAGATCCTTCGGGCCCACAAGGACGACCTCGCGGCGGTCATCATGGAACCTGTCCAGCGGGGGTTCGTCGTGCCTGACATCGAGTTCCTCAAGGCGGTCAGGGAGACCACCGAGGAGCTCGGAATCGTCCTCATCTTCGACGAGGTCATGTCCGGCTTCAGGATGGAGAGGCTCGGCGGAGCCGCGACCACCTACGGGATCGACCCGGACATGATATGTCTAGGCAAGATCATCGGCGGCGGCTTCCCTTGCGGCGCGTTCATGGGGAAGAAGGATCTCATGGACATGGTGAATCCCGTG
This sequence comes from Methanobacteriota archaeon, assembly GCA_037439985.1. Taxonomy (GTDB): domain Archaea; phylum Thermoplasmatota; class Thermoplasmata; order UBA10834; family UBA10834; genus COMBO-56-21. Next base: position 7,963 of record JBBIUZ010000064.1, read on the forward strand.
GTGAAGTCCAAAGACGAAAGGGTCTTCCACGGCGGTACGTTCAACGGCCATCCGACCGTCTTAGCCGCAGGCATGGCAACCCTGGACGTGCTCGAAGAACCCGGGACGTACCCCTACCTGAACAGGATATCCGACCTGCTCAGGGACGGGCTGAACGACCTC
>JBBIUZ010000064.1:8134-8346 GCA_037439985.1 Methanobacteriota archaeon
TGGCCGCACAGGCTTCAAGGCGAGGGCCATCGGTCCTGGCTCGACTTTCAACGTGGTGTTCACCGATGGCAAGATCTCGAACTACAGGGACGTCACGAAGTGCGACTCGAAGAGCCGACAGAAGTTCGACTACGGGCTCATGGCGCGCGGGATACACTTCCATCCCGACAAACCCTTCTACACCTGCACCGAGCACTCCGAGAAGGACGTGG
>JBBIUZ010000065.1:0-8264 GCA_037439985.1 Methanobacteriota archaeon
AATCCCTCCCCTTCTATCTGCAGGGGTGTGAAGCTGGTGTGGATCGAGCTTATGATCGGCCTCTTCCTCAGCTCCTCCTTGCCCCCGACGGCGGCCGCGGCGAGCTCCACGACGTCCTGTACCTCCCAGACGGTCGTATCGGTCGCCAGCGTGATGTGCTTCTCGGTGTTCTCGAGCGTGGCCTGGAGATCGTGGATGTGCCTGGTCCCTTGAGGGACGTCCTGGGATGTCACATTCGGCCAGTTTATCCCGTGTACCTTCAGAGCGTCCGCGACGAACGCGCTCTTCGCGACATCCGACTTGCGCGAGGAGACCCTCATCCTGGTCTCGAAGTCCAACGCTTCCGTGCCATTCCCGTCGCTGCAGACGTAGACATGGTCGAAGTCAAGACGCGCGTCATGCTTATTTGTCCTGCCGTAGAACACGACTGCTCTGTCGTTCTTTCGGGCCATCTCCTCGACGAGGCTCGGCGGGAATCTGACGACCGCGCTCCACTCGTCAACAGAGCACCCAGCATCGCCAAGGAGCCGCCGCCCTCTCTCGCTGTGCACAGCTACTCCGGTGAGTTCGAGGATGTCAAGCGCACCACGTCGTATCCTGTCGATTCCGTCCCTCGTGAGCACGTCCCGTCTGCATCGGACGGGTATGGAGTTGACCATATCATTCCTCCCTCGTAGATGATGATGTCGAGCTTGAGACTGTTGAGCTGCGAATCAAAGAAACGCACGAAGAGACCAGGCGCCCCAGGCGCCTGGCCCACAAGAGGTTTCTAGCGGGTCTTCGACTCTCCGCCCCACATGGGCTTCCTCGCCTTCTCGATGACACCCTGCATCTTCCTCTCGACTTCGGCGTCGAGGGGCGGCACCTTGTGGTTCTCGAGGATCCACTTGACCTTCTCCCTCGCGGCGGCCACGAGCGTCTTCGAGCCCGCCTGCTCCCATGCATCGAACGAGCGTCTGTCAATCAGGTTCGGCATGAACATCTCGGTCTTGAGATGGCCAATCGTGTGCCTCTGCGCGAGGAAGTTCTTCCCTGGCCCGACCTTCTCTATCACGTCGAGCGCGAGCGTGTCGTCGTCGGCCCATTCTCCCCTGATCAGCCTCGCAATTGCCCCGACGATCTCGTCATCTATCACGATCTGCTCCAAATAGAGGCAGCTCGAGTCCTCCAGCAGCCCGACACCGCACATCAGGTCAGCCCCTGCGAGCAGCGGGCCGGCACAGCCAGTGTAGTACTCCAACACCGCCTGATCCCCAGGCTGCTTCGCCGTCGCCGAGACGCCGACGCATGACGGCATGCCATAGTAGTGGGCCAGCTCTGTGGCCATGGCCGATGAGATCGCGTGCTCAGGGCTCCCTCCGGCCCTGATTGTCGTCCTCATGTCAAGGGGCGCATTGCCCATGCCGTAGATGACGGCCGATCCCGGCGCGTAGAGCTGCGTCATGGTGAGAGCGCTCAGCACCTCCGCGTTGCCGACGACGAGCGATCCGACGAGGGTAGCAGGACCCGTCGCTCCCGGCTGGGGCATTCCGAAGAACACCAGCGGAACGCCCGCCTTCGCGAAGTACAGGCTAGCGTCCATGACACCCGCATCGTGCTGGAGCGGCGCATAGGTACACTGCAGGCAGGACGTTATGGGTCTCCGTCTGAATTCCTTCTCTCCGCCAGCCGCTATGTACCCCATCTCCGTCAGGAACTTGGCGTCCGAGAGTGTGACCCCTGTCTCGTACATGACATGCTTCTCGGTGTTGTTCAGTGACCCGTCGAGGTCGTGCAGGTGCACGACGGACGCGGGCTGGTCTGTCGAACTGACCATAGGCCAATGGATGTGGATGTTCTGCAGGTAGTCGATGATCCTCGAGGACTTCACGAGGTCATCCTTCATCGAGGGCCTCCTCTTGCCCGTCTCGAAGTCCACCGCTACCGCGCCGTTGCCGTTCGCAGTCATGTAGCTATGGTTCAGGTCGAGCTTCGCATCGTACTTGGAGTTCCTCGCTGCGAGTGTGATCGAGGTCTTCTTCTTGGCCAGAGCCTCCTCCACAAGGTGCGAGGGTATCTTGCAGATCCTCGTCTTCTCGTCGACCTCACAACCGTTATCCTTCAGCAACTTCCTGCACTCGGCGCTGTTCACCTCGACGCCGACCTTCTCGAGGATGTTGAGCGTCCCCCAGTGTATCCTGTCAAGGTCGCTCTCGCTGAGGATTTCGAAGCGGACGCCCCGCGAAATGCCAAATGCCATGCGGGCTCACCTGACCAGTTTCTTTGCTACGTCAACTGCGCCAGATGCGTCGCCACTGTAGCCGTCGGCTCCGATCTCCTTTGCGTATGTGTCCGTGACCGGCGCGCCGCCAACTATGACCTTGATGGACTTACTCTTCTTCTTCAGCGGCGCGATGACTTCAGCCATTCGCGGCATTGTCGTCGTCATGAGCGCGGACATCGCGAGCATGTTCGGCTTCACCTCGTCCGCCTTCTTGAGGAAGTCGGCCGACTGGACGTTCACTCCGAGGTCCACGACCTCGAAGCCGTTCGAGGACAGCATGGTCGACACCAGGTTCTTGCCGATCTCATGGATATCGTCCTGAACGGTTCCGATAAGGACCTTGCCGGCACTGGACCTGTGCTGTCCCTTCGGAACTGCGGGCTCGAGCACCGCCAGGGCGGCTTTCATTGCTTCCGCACCCATGACCAGCTCTGGCAGGTAGATCTCTCCCTTGCCGAACTTCTCACCGACGGTCTTGATGCCTTCCGCCAGTCCCTTCTCGATGGCGACGAGCGGGTTCACGCCGGCCTTCAGTGCGCTCTTCGCGAGGTCAGCGATGGTCTCCATCTCGTAGTTTATCACGGCGTTCTTCAGCTGATTCACCAAATCTTCCGGCATTGGTTTACCCCCAGTACTCCCCCGCAAGGACTCTCGATCCTTCGGGGATTTCGGACTGGAAAGCCGCTGTCGCGAGACAGACGTTTCTCGTCCGACTGAACCGGCATGAGCGATTCCCTAATTAAGTCTTCGCTATTCGGCTGCTGCGTCCAGTAATCCTCTACGACCATAAGGACCCAAGGAACACGGTGAGGAAGTCGAGGTAGTCTTGGGGTTTCTTCCCCAGGAGTGGTTCTCCACGGACTGGATGAGCCGGTCTATGCAATTCGCCACCACCCTGTCCGAGCACTTCTTCTCTACCGCTGCAATCCGCACGACATTGGAGAGCGTCCATGGCAGAAGGGTGCAGTTCCTGACAGTGTCCTCACCGAGGAACATCCTGCGGAGGCTCTTCAGCGCCTTGACCACCTCCTGGTCGGTCAGGTAGGGGTTCAGCTCATAGAGGTCCAGGATTGTCGACTCCATCGCCCAGTAGACCAGGGCGTGCTTCTCCCAATGACTGCTGCTCACGACGGATGCATGTGACGATTCGTTGAAGAAGCCTTCGGAGGTCGAGCCAGCAGCTCCTTCTTGAGCAGCTCCCGGACATTGTGAAGGATGATCCTCAGCCCCAGCTCTCTCCTCTGGATGGAGAACACGTGGCTCTTGAGGGAATCGCCCCACTTGCGCTTGAGTATCGAGTTGACGGCCTCGACGATCCAGCGGCGACAGTACCGTCTCTTGAACCCCCTCGGCCGAGACCTGGCCTCGATAATCATCATCTTCCATGCAGGCGAACCGCCGGCCTTGGGGGTATGGTTCGCCTTCGGCCTGATGAACGGCCTTCCACCCAGGTCCTGGGTCAGTTGGTCGTTTGCGCGGGAAGCGTAGGCGCTGTCCGCGCAGACGTCTCCGATTGGTCCCATGTGTGCTGTTTCCCGGAGGAGTACAGGGAACAGAGAGGAGTCTGCATCCGAGCCTCGCGTGAGCGCCCACGAATAGACGGACCGAGCCGATCGGCGACATTCGACAGCGAGATGGACCTTCCTGAACTCCCTCCTGGAGAACCTGCCCAGGACGAGAGTGTACCACGCGCTCTGGCCGGTGGAATGGAGCCCAGAGCTGTCGATTGCGACATGCAGTTTCGCAGGTCTTCGCCGCTCCCTCTTGCCATACATCAGCGCGGCGTTGATTCGTCGGAGCCACCAGACAGGGATGCGCCTCATCGCCGGATGGAGAGTGCTCTTGCTGGGGGCTCTCTTGAGGCCCAGGCGTTTCACGAACCACGCATTGTGTCTGAGCAGAGAGCATGTCTCTCTCAGTGTGGTCTCCCAGTGCTCCCTGAGCACGGCGACCATGGTCATGGATCTCCACCCGAGCTCGGCTGGCCTTCCTGGGCCTCGACAGGAGGGGCGCCCAGGGTTGCGGAGATGCCTCCATCCAGGCGGTGGTGTCGTCCTCCTCAATAGTCGGCCAAAGCGGAGAAGGAGCATGTTCTCGAAATCGTATTCCACGCAAGAGTACACCCTATGTCTCGAAAGAGCCTGTTCGCTCAAGTCCCATCCCGGGAATGGTATTGACGTTTAGAACGTCAATTCCTGGACGCGGCACTATTCGGCACCCGCTCCAGAAAGGTGTTCCATCCGATGTCAGTGTCTCTATGGGACATGGCGCAATGAAATGCACTTTTCCTGCAGCCACGATCCTTGATGAGCCCATCAGGATGCGCGGGAGAGCGTGTCGGAAGCTTTTTGTGGAATGAGGCTTTCACCCCCTTGAGGAGGCCGAAAAATGGTCGTACCAGTTATTGAGCTCAGGGGAACATCTAAGACGGTGAAGATCGGAGCCACGAAGACGCCTGTCATCGTTGGTGAGAGGATCAACCCCACCAACAGGAAGGAGCTCATCGCGAAGCTCAAGGCCGGAGAGTTCGACGCACTCGATGGAGAAGCGAGGAAACAGGTCGCGAACGGCGCGGACGTTCTCGATATCAACGTCGGTGTGCCAGGAATAGACGAGAAGCATGCGATGCTGGAGGCGCTCAGGATCGTCCAGGGCGCAGTCGATGTCCCGCTGTGGATTGACACCTCCAATCCAGAGGTGCTTGCGGTCGCACTGAAGAATGTCAGGGGCCGACCGTGTATCAACTCTACGACTGGCGAGGCGAAGAGGATGGATGCCGTGATACCGCTCGCAGCCGAGCATGGGGCGGCCTTGGTCGGCCTGTGCATCGACGACGCGGGGATACCGAAGACTTCCGAGAAAAGGGTCGAGATCGCGAGGAGGATCATAGACAGAGCGGAGAAAGCCGGGCTCGACAGGAAGAGTATTATCATCGACTGTGTCGCTTTGGCTTGCAGCACAGACGAATCCGGGGCGAAGGCGACGCTCGATACGATCAGGAAGTGCACGGAGGAGCTCGAAGTGAACACGACCTGCGGGCTGAGCAACGTCTCGTTCGGGCTGCCAAATAGACCGATCCTGAACGCGTCCTTCATGCTGATGTGCGCCGGCCAGGGCATGACATGCTTCATCGGCAACCCGAATGATCCTGACATGCAAGCTGCGCTGAAATCATCGAAACTCTTCTGGGGCGAGGACAAGTTCGGGATGGGCTACCTAGCTTGGCACCGGAAGAGGCAAGCACAGCTGATTGCGGATCAGAAGAAGTGATATCGGAGGCAATCCCTCCGAAAACCCCTCAAGCCCCACAGATTCTTCATGACACTGTCGACTGACCCAGACCGACTTGAGTAGGCCGTTGGAGAGGTTTTGATGTCCTCTCTTCGGCCATCTCAGCGCCTTCTCAGCTTCGGGTTCAGGACATCATCGAGCGCATATCCCACGAGCGAGAACGCCAGCACGATAGCCACGATAGCAATCCCCGGCGCGGCAATCCACCACCACGCGTTGCGCAGGAACGCCGACGAGTTGTAGGCATCCTCGAGCATCGACCCCCAGCTAATCACGCTCGGGTCGCCAAGGCCGAAGAAGTCGAGGAATGCCTCGGAAAAGACCGCGTTCGAGATCAGCAGCACCGTGTTCGCGAAAATCAGCGGCAGCACGTTCGGGAGGATGTGCTTTCCTATGATGTACCTGTCGTCTGCGCCGACGGCACGGGCCCTGACTATAAACTGTCTTTCCTTGACGGTGAGGACCTGTGCCCTGACGACCCTCGCCGTTGAGGGCCAGCTCGTAATCCCGATGACGACGATGACCCATGTGAATGACCGCCCTAGGATAGCCATCATGACAATCATGAGCGGGAACCAGGGAAGGACGAGGAAGAAGTCCGTCGTCCTCATGAGAACCTCGTCCATGAAGCGCCCGAAGAATCCAGCTCCCAGCCCGACTACCGTCCCGAGCAGGACGGAGATGAGCGTGGCCGCGATTCCCACCTCGAGCGAGGCCCTAGCCCCGAATAGCGTCAGGCTGTAGACGTCCTGACCCTTGGCATCTGTTCCAAATGGATGTACCTCGCCCGTGTACGGCGACGGGGTGAGGGTCGGCGGCAAGGGATTAATCCTGTTTCCGATATTGGGCTCGTACGTTGCCGTCGGGTTCTTGACCGTGGCAAGCATGGGCGCGCCTATCGCCATTCCCACGAAGATCATCAGGACTATCAATCCTGCCATACCGAGCTTGTTTTTCCGGAAAAGCCTCCAGGTCTTGTTCAGAGCCTTCAGCTGAAGCCTAATCTTCTCTCTGTCGGCCCGCGTCAGGAGCGTGCGTTCCTTGCGCAGCTTGGTCACGGCCCGCCAGACTGCGATGACCAGAATGATCACGACGATGAGTAGCTCGAGCCAGTTCTGCTCGAGAAACTCCTGAACACTCATGACGGTCACAATCACGTTCGCACTGCTGCCCCATGGGACCATCTTGTCTGTCGAGTACGCACTGGGTAGCAAGGTTGCGGGGATGCTTGCCGAGGCGAGATTGCCGTTCCCTCTCGCGAGTGCATAGCCTGTTTGAACCATGATCATGGCGGATGAGAGTATCACGAGTGCGGCCATGACCAGGAGCCCGACTCTCTTTGCCTCCGCCATTCCGAGGGCTTCCGGCAGCCTTCGAGTGGATTGTGGTCGCGCCCTCATCGTTTCACCTCACACCTGCACCCGCGGGTCAAGATACACGTAGATGATGTCCGCGATGAGGTTGGAAATGAGGACAGCCACTGCCATCAGAAGGAACAGGGCCTGGAGAACACAGTAGTCCCTGGACAGGACTGCGTTCCACGTAAGCATACCGAGACCATCATACGAGAAAATCAGCTCAACCATAATGTCGCCACCAAAGACCCAGCCGACGCTGATTGCCACAACCGTGACGACGGGCAGCATCGCATTTGGCATCGCATGTTCGTGGAGGACCTGCCTCCCTGAGAGACCTTTGGCCCTTGCCGTCACTATGTAGTCCTCCGTCAAGACATCTGTCAGCGAATTACGTAGGATGAGCGCGTATTGGGCCAACATCTCAATAGTGAACGCCACTAGCGGGAGCACGAGATGATAGAGTCGGCTCACGATCTTCTGCCAGATGCTCATGTCGTTGTACGGGGGCGGGTTGCTGACGAAGGGCAGCTCCCCATATGCATGCGACAAGGGGAACCACCCGAGCTCGCCTCCGAAGACCATGAGTATGACCAAAGCGAACAGGAAAGTGGGCATCGAGTAGAAGACAAGCGAGAATGCCATCCCCATGGTGTCTGCGGGCGTTCCCCTCCTCCATGCAGCGAATCTTCCGAGAGCAACTCCAGCCCATACAGAAAGGATGGTCCCGATGCCGACGAGCAAGAGGGTGTTGATCGTCGGGGCGACGATCAGGTTGCTTATCGGTTGTTCTTTCATGACACCGCTGCTTATGCCCAGATCGCCGGTGAAGACCTGGATGAGATAGTAATAGAACTGCATGGGGAGCGACTGGTCAAGATGAAACTTCGCCCTAACGGCATGGATGAGGCCGATGTCATTCGTCCTGGGCACAAGGACCCTTGCTGGGTCCCCCGGCATGATTCTGAACAGGAAGAAGTTGAACGCGATCGTCGCGAACAAGGTTATGAAGAGGTAGATGGACCTTCTGGCGATGTACTGTCTCATGTTCATTGGCATTACCCCGCAACTTCCACTTCCAGTGATCTCTCTCTCTCTGGCATTGCTCCAATGCCGCTGATGTTCCCACAGTCGTCCTTCTTCGTGCCTTATCTACCCCGGGTTGAAATCGGCAAGTTGAAGACAAAGAGATGGCCGGAGTCAGCTCGTGACTCGCGGCCGAGGTGGTTTCCTAGTCTCTTCATTCGCCCAGCGGGTTATCCTTGTCCTTTTCTTTCTTCTTTCCCCTCTTTGCGAGGAGCACAGCTCCAATTGCGACCACCGCAATGACGACTATGCCGGCTCCGATCTCAACC
>JBBIUZ010000066.1:0-8158 GCA_037439985.1 Methanobacteriota archaeon
TCGAGAGAATCTATGAGCAGCAGGTTTCCCCCCTCCTCCTCCATGAAACGCCTTATCACGAGGGTCAGCCGCTCCAGATCCTTAGGCCCTATGGCCTCGTCGCTCATCGCGTTTGTGAGCCAGAATATTGGCACGTCTTCGAGTTCGAGCGCCTTCCTGAGATTTTTCGGGTACGTTCTGGAGACGATCATGCCCCGCATGCCGTGGGAGGAGGCGGTCTTGAAGAGCGAGTAGGCGACATCCGGTCTCTCCTCCTCGACGAGGTATGTCATCGATGACTCGAGGCCCTCGGGGCCTAGGGCAGCTCCCGCGTCCTCCTTCTTCTCTAGGCCGGGCGCGGCCTGTCCGGTAGGGGGCTTGGGGGCCTCATGCTCGACGCGTTGTGTGCTCTTGGACGCCGATTCCCGAGCCTTGTCCCTGAGACCCATGTCCTACCTTGCTCCTTCTGTCTCGTCCAGGATTCGCCGTGGGCGCGAAAGAGGTTATGTGGGTGAATTAGCAGTGCATGTTTATCTGCATTGGGTCGTTCTTGGTCATTCACACCATGAACCGGTCTAGTATCCGCTCGTACAGGGCGAATTCGTCCGATTTGGAGAACCAGTCGATCAGCTCCTCAGGCAGCTGGCCCAGCATCTGGTCGAGGACCTTCAGAAGCCGCCTGAGGTCCTCGTCCACCACGGCCGCCTCCGAGGCCTTCTTCTGAAGCTCGGCCCTCTCTGAGACGAGGCGCTCGATCTGTTTCTCCAGCGACGCTATCATCTTGTCCATGCGGACCTCGGCGGGCTCGATCTCCGAGGGCTCCTTCCCCTCGGCGCGTTGTGTCCGCACGGACGAATGGAGGCTTCTGAGGCGTTCCTCGAACCTCCTCCGCTCTTCCATCCAGTCCTCCCCGGCTTCCTTTTCCTCGCCCTCCGTTTGTCCCCCCCCAGAGGCCGCCGATTTGAGTCTTTCGATTTCGGCCCTCTCAGCCTCGAGCCTGGCAAGTCTTTTCCTGAGTTCCTCCTCGTCACGGTCGAGCTGCCGCTTCTTCTGGGCGTATGCTCGAATCTTCCGATCGACCATATTCTCCTTCTTGGCCAGTTGCTCTTCCCTGGCCCGGAGCTCGTTGAGCTCCTTCTCCTTCGACTCGAGCTGTTTGTGGAGCGCCCTTGCGGCCAGCCCCCTCGCTTTGGCTGCCTCGCTCAGCTCGACGGAGTCCATGAGGACCGTTATCTCGTCTGAGAGAGACTCCATGTGCGCCTGCAGCATCGTGATATCGGCCATCTCGCTTGCTAGGGACATTATCTCAGCCTCGGCCTCCTCGGCGCCAGACGACTTCCCGTCCGCGGAGGACAGCTGGTTCAGCCTGGCCTTCTCCTCGGCCAGCCTTGCCTCCATGCGCTCGAGCATCTGCGATCTGTTCGCCATGAGATCCTTGATGCTGTCCTTCAGCCTTGCGAATCTGAGGATCTGCTCCTCCGAGGGGCCGGACGATTCGGGGACATGGCCAGGGCGTCCAGCTGCGGGCGCACCCTTCTGGCCCTCGGGGACCTTCCCCCATTGCATGAGCTTCGCGAGGAGCTTGTCGTCCTCGACTGGCTCCATTCGCTTGAGGGTCTTCACTTCGAACTTGAGCGCGCAATTCGGGCACTGGGACTCGCCAATAACCATGACTGTCCGGCATTTCGGGCACAGGAACGCCCTGACCTCTCCCTGGAGCTCAGAGCCGCAGTTGGGGCACTTCGAACTCCCTTTGCCCACCAGATGGCGACATGAGAGGCAGTAGGCCTCTCCCGACCTTGTCAGTCCTTTGTTTGCCAATCCAATCTCTCCGGCAATGGGAAGTCCATCCGACGAATGCTCCAAGGAACGCCCGTCACTCCCTCATTCGTATCTGTCATAGACCACGAGCTCCTCCAGGTTCTTCCTGGGAGGGCGCTCAGGGTCCTCGTCCGGGTACCCAAGGGGCGTCAGCGCCACGACTCGGACGTCCTCGGGTATTCCAAGAACGTCTTTGACCTTCTCCTCCTTGAACCATGCGATCCAGCACGTGCCCAGCCCCAGCGAGTGCGCAGCGAGTGTGAGATGGTCCAAGGCGATGGACGCATCGATCACGTGGCTGCTCATGTACCCCCCTACCATCTGGAACGCCTCGTCAGGGATTCCCACGACGACCAGTATGACCGGTGCCTGGACCATGAATCTCTGGCTGTTGCAGGCCTGGGTGACCCTCTGCTTGGCCTGTTCGTCCCTCACCACGATGATCTTCCAGGGCTGCGCATTGTCCGCCGACGGTGCAAGCCTCGCGGCGTTGAGGACCTCCTTCAGAAGGTTCTCGGGAACTGGCGTCTCCTTGTATCTCCTGATGCTCCTTCTTGTCTTGATGGCCTCCATCAAGTCCATTGGGTCACGACTGAAGTAAAGAGCTGGTGGATGTATTAACTTTTTCTCGCAGATGCGCATCTCTGAGAATGTCTGGCATGGGTCGTCATCTTGCACTTGCAGATGGGGTCCTGACGCTAGTCCTCCACGAGCTTGACCAGGGTGGCAGTCCTGATGACCCCCTGGAACGACCTCAGCTCGTCCACACGCTTGTTCAGGTCGTCCAATGAGTCCGCGCGAAGTCTCACGGCGACATCGTAGTCCCCGCTGCACTCGAAGACGCTCTCGGACATGAGCCTGGCCTTCTCCCTGACGGCCAAAGTCCTGCCGACGTTCGTGTCGATCAGGACGATGCCTTCAACGCCCACAGGGGCGGTCTCAATCGTGAACTTCTTGATCGTTCCCTCCCGCACGAGCTTCTCTATGCGGGCTCTGACAGCCCTTTCGGTCAGGCTGACGCGCCTGGCGATCTCGGTATTCTTCATCCTGGAGTTGTCTCGTAGGAGGTTGAGGATCCTGACATCAGTGTCGTCCATGTGGAGGTATATGTAGTTCCTGTTTTCGTACCTTTCGCTCCGCCAGCCCCTTGAAGCCCCTCCGAAGACGGCTGCCTGCCTGATGGAGGCTTCTGAATTGGCAGGCTTGTGGTTCGCAGCACCTGTCTTCTTCTCAGCTTCGGGTCTCTTGTGGATGTCCAGATTCTCCTCTCTGAGAGCAGCTGGCACCTGGGCTGGACCCCGAACCGTAAGCTGTGCTCCTCAAGCATCTTGTTCAGCGGTGGCTGGGATGGACCGCTGGCGAGGAGGTGTAGGATCGCCTTGTGTTCGTTCTGCCAGCCCTTGGAGTATCTCGTGGGGGCATGGACCCGGAGGGATACGGACACGCGTGTTATCGGGCGCTTCGTCGAGTGCAGTGTTGTCTGATTCTTGCGCCACCGGGCGATCGCGCATCCGTCTCCCTTCTCCCGCATTCGAGAGCCGGCATGAGGAACCTTGCGTTCTCTCCTCGGGAGGTGACGGGCGCCACACAGTCTCCCGCCACTCTCTTATCAAGAATAGCCCGTCGGCCGGTGGCTCTCCCAAGCGCGGGCACTCATGGGCTACATTAAAGATAACCCTTCTGTTCGATTTCAGCAACGGCATTCGTACGACCGGCCCTTCGACAGGAGTGGTATACGACAGTTGCGGGTTTCCTCTGATGGAAAACCCTTATCATTCGCGTCGTTATCCAGACCGAGTCCGCACGGTTCGAGAACGGCCTGTGCGACAGCAGGGGAATCATGCCAAGGGAGAAAGACGTTGCCATCTTTGGATGTGGAGGAGTCGGAACGTGCATCGCGCAGGAACTCGCGAAGAGCAAGCTGGTCTCTCGCCTGGTGCTGGCGGATGTGAACCTGAAAGGTCCGGAGTTCGTGAAGACGAGGGTCAAGAACGGCAAGGTCGAAACCGCGAGAGCGGACGGCTCCAATCCTGACGAGGTCGCGAAGATAGCCCATGGAGTGGACATACTAATCAATGGGACGATGCCGGCCCTGAACCTGAAGATAATGGAGGGGTGCCTGAGCGGAGGCGCGAACTACATCGACATGGCCACGGGAGACAAGGAGTTTGGTCATCCCATGTTCGAGGATCAGCAGAAGTATGACGCCAAGTTCAAGGATGCCGGGATATTCGCGCTGTGTTCGATGGGGGTCGATCCGGGCGCTTCTAACCTCTTCGCGAAACGCGCGGCAGACAGGATGGAATCAGTGGACTACGTCAAGGTGCGGGACGCGGACAACAGCAAGCTGGAGGGGTACGAACTCGCCACCTACTTCTCGCCCGATGCGATGATCGAGGAATGCCTCAGAGACCCTCTATACTACGAGAACGGGAGATGGAAGCGCGCCCCTGCACTCAGCACGACCGAGGTCTACTCCTTCCCCGACCCGATAGGGCCGATGAAAGTCTTCATGACGGACCATGAGGAGAGCGAGCTCATCCCGCAGTTCATAGGGAAGAGGATCAAGCGCTGTGACTTCATGATCACGCTGGATGAGGCTTTCGTCGAGAGCGTCGAGTTTCTCAAGAAGCTCGGGCTGCTGTCGTTCAAGCCGGTGAAGGTGAGGGGGGCGAACATCGCCCCAGTGGAAGTCGTCATCGCGACGATGCCGAGGCCCGACGACCTGGCAGGGAAGCTGAAGGGCACCTGCTGCGTGCTCACCGAGGTCGCGGGGAAGATGGACAACGAGGACGTGGTCATCAAGACCTGGACGTACATCTCCCACGAAGAAGCATACGCGCTGTCCGGCATCCATGCAACGGCCTACCAGACGGCAATGCCAGTCGCGGTGGCCGTCGAGATGTACGCTCGCGGGGAGATCGGCCTTGCGGGAGTGAGATCCCCGGAGGCGGTCGATCCGGTCAAGTTCTGCTCGTACCTCCCCGATAAGCACATCCCCGTGTTCGAGGAGATTGTCAAGCGCAGCGAGAGCGCGACCATGCAGATTCCTTAATCAAGGGGTGCCCTGGGCAGTGGGAGTTGGTCACGGGAGTCGTGGAATCAGTGGGGACGCGAAGCTCGAGGCCGCCATGCGAGCTCTCCCCAGGCGGGGTCGTGATGGCCTTCGGGGGGCACTACCTCGATTGCTGCAGGTGCACCTATCCCGTAACGAGGAGTACCTCGAATAGGGGGGTATGACCGAGTGCGTAACGGGTCTGTGCCAGGATGTGCAACTCGATTTCCCAGATGTCGTCTTCTCGTCTCCTAGGTCCGAGCTCGGGGCCGACTTCGTCGGGACGAAGAATGTGTACCAAGGAGTTACGGAAGAGGGCGAGACGGGCACTGTGATGTCACCAGACGGTTGCCGGACGCACTCGACCCCGGAAATGCAAGGGCCGGTCCACATGACGATGTGGCCGGAAGATGGAAGACAAGCAAAACGGACTACGAATAGTGACCCACCAGAGCTTCGATTCGAGTGCCGGAAACCGGCTCCCCGGAGAGGCGACCGCGGTGGCTGAGAAGGGGGTCCTGGTCTAAGCAGCGGCGAACTCTGGAGACGAAATCACTGCGGCGATGACGAGGGAATCGTTCGAGCAGCCGGGCGTAACTCTAGATGATGAGGCATGGATGAACTCCAAGGTCTCCAGCCCCGACCTGTTCCAAGTCATCGTGAATGAGCTTTCGCTCACTCAGCCATGCGACATGAGTTCCGGACGCTAAGAATCATATGTCACAGCGGCGCCGAATGCGATGATTATATATGTACACGAACAAATAAGGACTCTGACGTAGGGCCGCAAGAATCGAGAAGAGATGACACTGACGGCCAACACTTGTCAGCGTTTCTTGGACATTCGCAGGTGGTTGTCATGACACTTGGTTCGAATCAGAGAGTGTTGCTCGTCTCCACCGGGACGGGCGCGCTTCTGGCACTCGTCTTCCTGCTCGATATCACGAACCTGCCTGGCCCGGACAAGGACATCTCAGTTCTCTACATATTCCCAGTCATCTTGTCAATGATTCTGGGCAGCAGGAGGATCCTCATGACGGTGGCCTCGGCTGCCACAATACTGCCCCTCATCAGTGTGTTCTTCGCGCCACGAACAATCAACCCGATCAGTCCGTTCAGCCTGCCTGCGATTCTGGTTGCCATCTGGACGGTTGCCATCCTTTCCCGACATCAGATGATCGTGGCGGAGAAGCTCGAGCTTGCGAGGAATCAACTGAAGATGAGCGAGGAGCTGTTCCGCACGGGGTTTGAGAGCTCCGCAGTTGGCGCGTATCTTGGAACGGACGGACGATTCCTGCGCGTGAACAGGACTTTGGGCGACATGCTCGGGTACTCCATAGACGAGCTCGGTCAGGCGAAATTCAGCGATGTTGTACTTGAGAAGGACAAGGACTTTGTCCTCTCACGGATAAGCAAGTTGTATGCGGGCGAGCTTGACCGAGTCGACCTTGAGATGCGCTGCGTACGGAAAGACGGGCGGACTATCTGGACATCCCTATCTGTGGGAGCGATTCGCGGCTTGGCAGCGGAGAGGCTACTCACGGTTGCCCATGTTCAGGATATCACCAAGCGCAAGGAAGCCGAAGACCGCCTTCGAGAGAGTGAAGAGAAATACCGAGCGGTCTTTGACAGCTCACTGGATGGGCTTTATGTCCGTGACCTCGACGGCAACATCCTAGATGTCAATCAGGCGATGCTGGACATGGTGGGGCTTTCGAGCGAAGACATACGCGGAGCGGCAATCGAACCGTTGTTCAGATCCGCGCTGGGTATGGATGAGGGACAGTTGCAGAGCGCACTCGAGATGACGAAGGAAGTCATAGAGACGGGTATCCAGGAGAGGCCGGAGATATACAGGCTCAGGAAGAAGAACGGAGATGCGATCTGGGTTGAGATGACAACCTGCCTGGTCCGACGGGACAATGCCCCCTATGCCGTCCTTGTCCTCGTTCACGACATAACTGGACGCAAGCGCGACGAGGCGGAGCTCCTGCACAGCAAGGAGGCGGCTGAGGCGGCGAGAGCCAGAGCGCAGACCTACCTGGACTTCATCGCCCATGATCTCACAAACATACTGACCCCCGTGATGATGTACTCCGAGATGCTATCTACTGATTCGCGGTCGCAGCCGTGGGTTCAAGCAGTTTCCGGAAGAATGACGGGGCAGATCGCTCGAGCGTCCTCTTTCGTCAGGAACATCAGGAGGCTGTCCGAGGCGGAAACGAACGAAGTGAAGAGACAGGAGCCCGTGGACCTGCGCGTGCTCCTCAAGGATGTTGAGGAGAACATCCGAGCAAGGTATCCCGCGAAGCGGTTCACCTTTGAGCGCGACATTCGCGCCGAAGGCCCTGTCACGGCACTGGGAAAGGAATTCATCCAGAACATCTGCGAAGAGATAATGGCAAACTCGGCAGAGCATGGGGGGTCCGACGATGTTCGCATCGATATCACTGTTCGCGCGGCGGAGGAATCTCCGAATCTGAGATCATGGCTAATCGAGATGGCGGACTACGGGAAAGGGATTCCTGACTCAGCCAAACGCGGAATGGAAGCAGACGTGTTCGACCCCTCGAACCGTTTCACCAGAGGCATAGCTGCATCCATGTCCTTCATGGCACTGGCTGCCGAGCACATAGGAGGCAGAATGCGGATCGAGGACAGAGTTCCTGGGGATTACACGAAGGGGGCGCGGATCGTCCTTATGGTTCGAAGAGCCGCGGTCGGCTGACAGAGGACCGCTGAGTGACTGGGAGCATACGCAGTGTCAATGACGCCTACAGCGGCGTCTTCGGGCACGAGCCAGCTATCACGGACAAAACGGTTTGAATTGAAATCAGAAAATAAATGTCTTGCTATGACATGAAGTGGGCCCAACCGGATTTGAACCGGTGACCTCCCGGTTATCAGCCGGGTGCTCCAACCAGCTAAGCTATGGGCCCGTGACTCTGGCGCAATACCGCGGAGTGGATTAAATACTTTCCTAGCCGCCCCCGTCCGATTAGCTCGACCTCAAGGAGTGTTTCACGTACTCGCTTGCGCAAGGCTTCCCCTTGAGGACGTAGGTCTCCAGGTTCGTGAGGTCATATATGACCGAGAAGATCGTCTCAGACACATCGATTGGGTGGACCCTGGGGTCAGCATGCCTGCAGATCGACCCCGGCTTGTTGACATGGTCTCTGAATATGGTCATCATGGATTCGGGGGTGACTTCGCCGAGCTGGTCCTCCAGGAGTCTCAGAGCCCTGTTGTACCTGAATATCGAGCACGAGAGAGAGTCGGGGTCGGACTCGTACTTCCACATCC
>JBBIUZ010000067.1:0-8064 GCA_037439985.1 Methanobacteriota archaeon
GAAGATCTCGTCGTTCGTGACCGCAGCGTGTTTGGCCATCTCCTCGTCCAGGATCGGGATCGGAACGCCGATGCCTATGCCCAGCGAAACCCCGTACTTCGTGAACGTGAGCCCCCTGACGAACTCGGAGGACATCTGTTTCAGATCGCCAATGACGGCTAGAGAGCCGGCCGGCCTCTTCGGGACCCCTCCAGGTGTCCGAGGGACGCCGGGGTTGAACTGGGTGCCCTCCCATATCACGTATCCCTGCGCCCCGCCGAGCATGATCCTCGTGCCTATTCCGATCGTCCTGTAGTATGGGTCGTTCAAGAGGGGGGATAGTTCGCCCGCGCTGCAGAAGGTCGCGTTCCCAAACTCTGGCAGTAGCTTGCCCATGTAGGTGTACAGCGTCCTGGATGAGCTGTTCGTGGCCGCTGCGTAGTTCTGATAACAGTTCCTCACGTTCATGAGGACCGCCTGGTTGACCGTCTTGAGGCTGACGTATGTGTCTATATCCTTGCGCGGATAGCAGTCCGTCCCGAAGGACGTGGCCCTCAGCCTGACCGCCCTTCCTCTGACAAGGTCCTCGATGACATGGGCTCCGCCGTGAAGCATGTTGTTCGACTCGTCCAGCTCGGTCGCCCCGAGGTACGCATCGACCGCTGCAAGCCCGGCATAGGCGGGTATGCCATCCAGCCACACCTTCTGCATCTTTATCGGCGGGTCCGAGTGGCCGAAGTTGAAGTACGCGCCCGAGGAGCACATCGCCCCGAACGTGGCCGTGGTGACGACGTCCACTTCCCTGGACGCCTTCTTCGTGCCGTTGAATCTCGCGTACTGCTTGAACTCCTCGGCTGTCATCACTACCGCGTCGCCCTCTTCGATCCTCTTCTTGATCTCGTCGTAGCTCTTTGTCCCGGGCTTCGCGGGGGCCTTCTTCGCGCTCAGATGATCCCCTCCTTGGTGGCCAGCTCGGCATTGAGCACAGACCCTCCCGCGCCTCCCCTGACGGTATTGTGCGAGAGCAGGTAGAATCTCAGGCACCCGTTGGACGCCCGAATTCTGCCGACCGTCACCGCCATTCCCCTGGCCCTCGCAGGTGTTCCAGCGTCGACGTCGAGCACGGGCTGCGGCCTGTTCTGCTCGGTCTTCACGATTATCGGGTGCTCCGGAGCGCTGGGCAGTCTCAGTCTCTGCGGCCTCGCCCTGAACCGCGACAGTACCCGCGCGACGGTCTTCTCGTCCGGGACATCGTCGTCCCGGATGAACACCGCCTCGAGGTGGCCATCCCTCACATGCACGCGGGCGCAGGATGCCTGGATGTCGACGGGCGAATCGACGAATCTCCCGTTCTCGAACTGCCCGAGGATCTTCCTGGCTTCCTGGCTCATCTTCTCCTCCTCGTTCTTGATGAACGGGCATACGTTGCCCATGATGTCGAGAGAGGCCACCCCTGGATATCCAGCACCCGAAAGGGCCTGGTACGTGGCCACATCGACCTCCTTGAATCCGAACTCGTCCACAAGCGGCTTGAGGCCCAGGGCGAGGCCGGTCACCGAGCAGTTGGCGTTCGTGACGATGAATCCGCCGCTTTTCCGCTTCCGCCTCTGCAGGTCGACGGAGGCCAGATGGTCGGGGTTGATCTCCGGTATCAGAATCGGGATATCGCGTTCCATCCTGTGCGACGCCGCGTTCGAGAACACGGCCATCCCGCGATTCGCGCACTCCTCTTCGATGGGTCCTGCGACCTCTGATGGCAGCCCACTGAAGACCACCTCGACGCCTTCCTTCCGCAGCGCCGCGGGGCTGGTCGGACCTATCTCGGTGTCCCCGAGTCCTCGCGGAATTCCGATGTCGTGGAGCCGCCAGACCTCCGACAACCTCTTCCCGTCGGATCTGTCGGATGCACAGAAGGCGACGACCTCGAAATAGGGATGTTCGCCGAGCATGTGGGCGAATCTCTGCCCGATCATTCCGCTCGAACCAAGTATTGCCGCTCTCTTCCTTGCCATCTTACTCCACCTCTAGGTACTTCCTGTTCGACTGCATGATTTCTGCGAACCTTGATGGGTCTGCGTCGAGGGAGGCCGTCTTGAGTTCGCGGAGCGCCCGCTCCATCGACCGAATAAGCTTCCTCGTGTTCGGGTTCAATGCCTGGATGTCGTGATAGACCCTTCGGCTCTCGGAAGACAGCTCTTTAGCCATTGTCCACATCTTCTCGAACGAGGGTCCCTCGACCGCGTGGAACTCCTGCGGGTCCCTTCCGGACTTCCCGACTGCGCGCGCGAACACGAGCGAGCACAGGTGGGACAGGCCCAGGACGTAGGCCATCAGCTCATCGTGATTCTCCAGGTCCATGAGAGTGACGCGAGCACCCACCGAGGAGAAGAGTCGAGCCAATCTGTCGTTGGCCTCCCTGCATCCGCAGTCGCATACCACCACATTCCTGTCCTTGGCGGAGCACACCTTGGGACCGAACATCGGATGGGCGCTGGAGATGCGGATGCCCTTGGCCGCGGCCATCCTGAGCTCCCGCGCGATATGGGACTTGACGCTGCAGACGTCGAACACCAGCCCTCTCGGAGACGCGTCGATGACCATCCGGAGCTCGGACAGGGCGACCCCCGGCGGGCTCGCTATGACGACGATGTCGCTTTCAGCGGCTGCACGGCCAAGGGATTTCAAGGCCCTGTAGCCCGGGAGCCTGCCTCTCGGGTCCCAGACGCTTACCTTGGCTCCCCGGTTCGACAGGAACCTGCAAAACCACTTCCCTGTCCTTCCGGCACCGCCAACGACGAGCGCGCGTTTTCCCCTGAGATGGGCCTTGCGCTCGTGTCCCTGTATTCTTACGGAATCGGAGATCAGGAGCCGGGCCACGCTTCTCGCAAGCTTCGGCCTTGCCCCGAGCCGGACCGCCTCTTCGCCGAACCGGGTCACGACCTCCCTCTCCCTCTCGCGATCCCTCACCTCCCGTCCGTCCTTCGTCTTCGTGAGGCCGATCTCCCTTGAAACCTCGGACCGGCGCGCCATGAGATCGACGATGCCAGCATCGATGCCTTCGAGTTCCGACCGCAGGGCCGAAACCTCTCTCGCTGTCAGATGAACCTCCCCTGAAGCATGAGATCAAGTATCACGGCGGCCGCGGAGTTCTCGACGACAGGAACCGCCCTGGGGACTATGCACGGATCGTGCCTTCCCTTGATCTCGAGTTCCACCGGCCTCTTCGCCACCAAGTCTACGCTCATCTGAGGTCTTGCTATCGATGAAGTCGGCTTAAATGCCACCCGGAACTCGACGGGCATACCGTTCGACAGGCCGCCCAATATGCCTCCCGCGTTGTTGGTCTCGGTTGCGATCCTGCCTTTCCTGACGACGTATGGATCGTTGTTCTCGCTCCCTCTCATGGAGGCGCATCCGAACCCCGAACCGAACTCCACTCCCTTGACTCCGGGGATGGAGTACATCATCCAAGCCAACATGCTCTCCATGGACCCGAAGAAGGGTTCTCCGACTCCAACCGGGAGGCCAAGCACCGTGCACTTGACGACCCCACCGACGCTGTCGTTGTCCTCGTGCGCCCTGACGATTTCTTCCGTCATCAGCTCGGCCGTCTCTCTGTCCGCGCAGCCGACCGCGCTCGCGCGCACGCTCCTCTCAGCGATGCTGAATGGTATGTCCCTTTCGAGGACGACTCTGCCGATCTGGACTGTCTGGGCGAGGATCGATATCCCCTTCCTGTCCAAGACCTGCCGGGCGATCGCACCGCCGATGACGAGTCCTGCCGTCATCCTGCCCGAGAACTGTCCGCCGCCCCTGTGGTCGTGATGGCCACCGTACTTCACCATTGCAGGGTAGTCCGCGTGCCCGGGCCTGGGCACCCTCAGGAACGCGTCGTAGGCCGACGAATCGGTGTCGGCGTTCCGGACGAGGCCCACTATCGGCCCGCCCGTCGCCCTGCCCTTGAGTATCCCGGAGATGATCTCGAGCCTGTCCCTTTCATGTCGGGCGGTCGAGACCGGTCCCTTGCCTGGAGAGCGGCGGTCGAGCTCAGCCTGGATGACCGCCTCGGAGACCTTCGTGCCAGGAGGACAGCCCTCCACCTTGGCGCCCACGCACGGACCGTGGCTGGAACCGAATATGCCTATCCGGAACTTGATGCCGAACTCGTTCATCTTCTCACCTCCAGCCTGCAGCCGAGCTGATGCATGTCCCTCACGAAGCCTGGATAGGATATCTTGAATGAGGCATCGTCTTCGATACGCGTGTCCGAGGTGGATGCAAGCCCGGCCACGGCCGCAGCCATGAGTATCCTGTGGTCCCCTTGCGTCTGCACGACCGCCCCGTGGAGCCTCTCGACTCCCACGATCCGGCATCCGTCCTGGGTCGCCTCGATGTTCGCTCCCATATCCCGCAGGAAGGTGGTGGTGGTCGCAATCCGATCGCTTTCTTTCTCCCGCAGGGTCTCTCCCCCCTTGAGCACCGTCTCGCCGCGCGCCACCGACCCGAGGACAGCCAGGATGGGAAACAGGTCCGGCGTGTGCCGCACGTCAATCTCGGTCCCCTCCAGTCGTCCCGCGGATACTCCAACAGATTCTGCGGACACGGCCACTCTTGCTCCGAATGACCCGAGATGCTCCGCTATCGCTCTGTCGCCCTGGGGCGATGCGATGTCCAGGTTGCGCACGGTCACGCTGCCTCCGGTGATCGCAGCCGCGGCCAGAGGAAACGACGCGGATGAGAAGTCTCCTGGCACGGAGTAGGACTCGCGCACCAGTTGCTGGTTCCCAGGGATCGTGAACATCTGATTCGACTCGTCGATGTGCGCTCCAAACTCGCGGAGGATGCCGAGAGTGATGTCGACGTACGGCCTGGACCTCAGCATCCCTTTGACGCGGATGGCTGTGTCTCCCTTCTTCTGCGTGCATGCGATCAGCAGCGAGGAGACGAACTGAGAGCTGACGTCTCCGACGATCTCTGCTGAAGGCCTCTCTATTGGGCCCGTGATTGTCAGCGGGAGGCATCCAGACCTGCCCAGATACGCGTGCGACGCGCCGAGTTGGGCGAGCGCATCCATCAGAGGGCCCATGGGCCTTCTCAGGAGGCTCTCGTCCCCGGTCAGGGTCGCGGGAGACGCGAACAGGGAGACCAGACCGGAGACCAGCCTCGCGGTCGTTCCAGAGTTCTTCGCATCGATGACCCTGTGAGGGGCCCGGAGCGTGTCGCAGTGTATCCTCATGCCAGAAGCGTCGTTCCTTATCTCCGCGCCTAGCGCGTGGAGCGCATCGAGGGTGGCAATCGTGTCGTCTGCCACGAGTGGGTTGTGAAGCGTGAAATGGGAGCGCGTCAGCGCGCCGAGCACCATCGCTCTGTGGGTGTAGGATTTCGACGGCGGAGCCGTCACGGTCCCGTGGGCGACGGATGACCTGACTACAATAGCCGTGGGACCACCTCCGTCGCCGGTGTGTCGTTCACGTGCGCTCTGAGGACGACCCCTTCCTCCCGTCGGAGGGCATGTACGATCTCGCTCTCCTCCGCCCTGCCGCAGACTATGGTCGTCGCAGGGCCCGTCCCAGATATGCCCGCGGCCAAGGCGCCCTTGCTCCTCGCCAGGTCGGCAACGTCCTCCGAGACCCCGAGCACCTTCGAGTACGATCTCGAGTTCAGCTCCATCGCCCTCATGTAGTCCCCCTTCAGGGCGAGATTAAAGGCCTTCGCCACGTCGTCCGCTATCGGCCTGAAGTCAAGACCCTTCACGCTGGCCTTCGTGATTCTCCTGTCAGGAACGTGGAGAAGAACGACGAGGTCGGAATCCAATGCGCCCCTGTGCAGGATGGTGAACGCCTTGTTGTCCGTCGCCACAACTCCGCCCAGAAAGCAGGCAGACGCGTCGTCGAAGGCGCCCGTGATTGTCACGCCCGCCCTGATCGACTCCTCGATCCCAGTGAGGACGATGTCGAGGTCTGTGAGGTTCGCGCCGAGCGCCCTCGCCGTGGCCAGAGTGACGACGTTCGAGACCGCGCTGCTGCTCTTGAGCCCGCGCGAGATAGGTATCTCCGATTCGACCCTGATGTGCCCGTGTATCTCGCCCACGCCCGTTCTCCGGGCAATGGCTCGTGCGCAACTGATGACCAGCTCGTCGCCCTCGGTTGCACGGGCCAGTTTGATGTCCCCCGCGCCCCGGTCGATGCTGGCCTCCGCATCCGTTTCGAGGGTGATCCCGAAGGCCGCGCCCTTGCCCGTGGCAATGGCGTTGACGATTGTCGCCGCCCCTCTGCAGGCCGCTCTGCCGATCATTGCAGAGCCCTCCTGGCAGCCTCCCTCATGGCCTCCACGTTCGGTTCCAGTCCAGTCCATTCGCGGAACGATTCCGCCCCTTGCTGGACCAGCATTTCGAGCCCGCCATACGCCTTCGCGCCCCTGCGTGCAGCGATTTCCATAGCCTGCGTCACAGGCGGGTTGTATACGATGTCTATGAACATCGCGCCCGCTTTCAGGAAGCTCGCCTTGAGGGGGGTTCCTGGCACGCCCTTCATCCCCACGGGCGTGCAGTTGACGACCAGGTCGAACGCCCTGTCAGATCTCCAGAGTCCATTCACGGTGAGCACGGTCGCTCCCGTAGGCCTCGCGAGATTCTTCGCTCTCCTGACGTCGATGTCCGTGATGGTGATCCTCACCTTCCTCTCAGAGAGGACGAACGCTACGGCGCGCGCTGCCCCGCCTGCCCCTATTACCAGCGCGTCCGTGTTCCCGGTGATGTTTGTTTTTCCGTCAATCAGTCTGGAGAACCCAGCTACATCCGTGTTTTCTCCGACAGCGCGCCTTCCTTTGAAGGTGATGGTGTTGACCGCCCGCGTTGAGGAAGCGAAATCACTCTTCGCGGCGCACAGCCTGAACGCAGCACTCTTGTGCGGAATCGTCACGTTGAGCCCGCTGAAGCCGAGGTCGTTGAGTAGGCGCAGCGAGTTCCCATCGAACCGCCTGCCGGGAAAATCCAATGGCAGGTAGACTCCCGTCAGGCCGCGGTGCCTGAGCGCAGTTTCCTGCATCGGTTTCGATATTGAGTGAGACACTGGGTGGCCGACGAGCCCTAGCACCGTCCGGTCCACCTTGCCAAGGAGGGCGGCTTGTGTCGGCACGTCGAGCTGTCCGGGTGCGGCCTCTTTGCCGGCCAGGCATGCATACGCTAGCTCCGAACCGATCCTGTCGGCGAGGACCCGAGTTAGCTGTCCCTGAGGGCCCATGCCCACGAGTGCGAACCGCTTCTTCAGCCTCGAGTACTTCCGCCCTAGCTGCGCGAGGTCCAGTGCCTGGACCGCATTCTCGCAGGGCACGGCGATCTTGGCGATGTCACCGAACCTCATCGCTTCCGCCAGTCTCCTCTCCACTATGTTCCTCCGGGTGGGTGAATGGAGATGGTCGGACACGATGATCTGCGTCGCGTCGAGCTCAGTTCGGGCGCTCTCGATGAGCCGTCGGTCGGTCCCCAGTTCGAGGTCGACGTACTCGAAGCCCGATGCGAGTATCGCCTTCAGCACCTCCTCCCTCTCGGGGCAGCCGAGTCGCGACCCCCCGCCCTGGTCCCTTGACCGGAGAGTGGCCATGGCGGGTCCCGGAATCTCCCTCCTAACCTCACGCACCGTATCGGTCCCGAATCCTTCGAGCATGTCCAGCCGAAGTTCCACGATGTCCGCGCCCTCCCTGAAGGCCTGCTTCGACGATTCCGAGGCTTCTCGAACACTGTTCTCGATGATGGAGGCCACGACGAGCGTCAAGGCTCATCTCTCCCGGATGTTCTCGTTGACACGCATTCCGAAATGCCTTCCTCCCTGTTCAAGCTTCAGGAGGATGGTGTCGCCTATGTTCAGTTTTGACACGGACACTATGTCCCCGTTGGAGCATACCCTTATCGTCTCCGCGTTCTGGACGATTGTGGAGTATCTCTCCCCCTCCACCTGGGCCTCTATCAGCAGCAGGGGCCTGCGCTCCACCTTTGTCCTTCCGACAATGACCTTCCTCGTTCGGCCCTCGCTCCCTACGACGAGGCATTCGTCCCCGCCGCTCAGCTCGGACAGGTACTTCGTGCTC
>JBBIUZ010000068.1:0-7957 GCA_037439985.1 Methanobacteriota archaeon
GATGTGGTCCGTCGGGCTCGGTCTGCTGAAGCTCCTGGCTCCAGTGATCCCGAACGTTTCGGAGGAGTTCTACCAGCAGTACTTCAGGGACAGGGAGGGCCCGGCGAGCATCCACGCCGTGCCATGGCCGGAGCCGCTGGCCGAACTCGAGAAGAGCGCGTCCCGGGAGCCTTCGAAGCCCCAGAGGAAAGGCAGAGGCAGGGCCGGAAGGACGCCCGTGTAGCCGCCAGCCGTTCACCTCATCGACGGGCACCAGAACCGTGAAGCCTCCTTCCTCTTGTCCCAGCTGATCAGAGTCCTCATGGCTTCCACGCCCACCCTGATGCAGCTCGACATGTTGCCCTCGAAGTCGATGATCCTCTCGGTCGGGCGCCAGGGCACGACGTCGGAAACGGTGCATATCGCTCCAGCCCTTAGCCCGAACAGGGAGCATAGCGTGAAGATCGTCCCGTTCTCCATCTCGATGTTCCTGACACCTATCTTCTTCGAGTCGGCGAGCCTATCAGTCATGAACGACGGCATGTACCCGCACTGGGACATGGGCGCCACCTTGCCGTCCACCAAGACCTTGTTCTCGCTGTAGAATCCGTCGACCGAGAGGCAGACTCCCACATCGAACCTCACGCCGAGTCTGGTAGCGCTGTCGACGAGCGCCATGACGGCCTCGTGGTGCGCAAGTGCGGGGTACTCAGGCCAGACATAGCTCTTGCTCGTGCCGTCCATCCTGACCGCGCCTGTCGCGACCACGAAGTCCCCCTTCTCGAGGCCGTCCGCGAGCCCCCCGCTCGTGCCGATTCTGATGAACGTCTGGGCCCCGAGGTTCGCCAACTCCTCGACGAGAATTGCCGCGGACGGGCCGCCGATTCCAGTCGACGCGACGGAAACGGGTGTTCCGTCCAGGCTTCCGCCGTACACCAAGAACTCGCGCGTCTGGATGACCCTCTTCCCGTCAGAGAGCGTGGCCGCGATCTTGGGGACCCTCTCCGGCTCGCCGCAGAGGAACACGTACTTCCCGGCATCCCCGTCCTTCAGGCCCGTGATGAGCTGCTTCGTCAATGTGCGCACCCCTCGACATTGGAATGCGAATAAGCCTAGATAAGCTCGTTGGAGAGGTCATCTGATGACGAGCATCAGGCATGCCAGGACGAGGCCGAAGTACGAGCTCATGAGGAAGATACCGTTCACCTGTGAGATCCTCATTCCCTTCACCATGAACACGATCATCATGAACGTCGAGAGGTTGAGCACCGCGAGGATAGGAATGACGAGGTGGGTGTCGAAGCTGAATGGTCTGATCATGCCCATCACTCCCAGCGTGAGCAGCAGGGAGACGATGTTCGCACCGATCCCCTCTCCCAGAGCTAGGTCCGCAAACCCCCTTTTGGCAGCGTGATATGCGGCCGCGATGTCGGGGAGCGTGGTGCCAAGGGCGACGACGGTGATCCCGACGAGCCACGGGTCGAGGTTGAAGCTGCTGGTCATGCTCATTATGCTCCGGACCGCGAGCTCCGCTCCCATGACCGTCCACAGGATGCCGAACATGAGCCACTGGATCCCTCCCCTGATCTCAATCTTCCTGCCGAACAGATGTCCCATGAGCTCGAGTTGGATTGTGGCCTCCTCCATGCTCTTCTCGAGCTCCTTCGGATCGGCCTCACGGCCGACCAGGAGTAGGTTCATCGTGTACGGGATGAAGAGCGTCATGAGGGCGATGCCCTCGAAGAACGTCAGTCTGCCGTCCAGCAGGAGCACGGAGCTGACGATTGTGAAGGTCATCAGGAACACGGCATCCCTCATGATGATCTCCCTGGTGACCTTGAGAGGGACGATCATGGCTGTCATTCCGATCACGAAGGCGATCGTCACTACGCCTGACGCCAGACTGTTGCCAAGCGCTATGGAAGTCGCGCCCTCCTCGAGCGCGAAGACCGAGACGAGGACCTCGGGCATCGCGGCTAGCGTTGACACTATAAGCATGCCGATCACGAACCGGCTGATGCCGAGGCGGCGGGACACCGCCACAGCGTTGTCCGTGATGAACTTCGCCCCTTGGTTGAGCACGACGAAGCCGACTACGGTTAGTGGTATGTATGCCAGAGAAGCGGCATCTGCCATGACCCATCCCCTGTGTTTACGACGTTGGGGACATTGGGTCTCTCCGTATATTGATTTTCAGTTCACTCAGCTGCCAGGAACGAAACAGAGTTGAATGAGAGGCGTATGTACGGGCGTGAGAGGCGTCTACTGTCTGCTGATCGTCCTCAGGAACGACTGCGACATCGTCGCAGGGGCCCTCGGACCGCGCCATTTCCGTTCAGGGGCCTACATCTATGTGGGCTCCGCCATGGGTGGAGTTGCGCAGCGCATCGGCAGGCACATGTCGAAGGAGAAGAAGTTGAGGTGGCACATCGACTACCTACTGCAGTTCTCCGAGATGGTGGCAACCGTCGCGGTTCATTCGGAATCCAAGAAGAGGGAATGCGAGATAGTCGACGCGCTGCTGTCCCCTGGACAGGTCTCCTCCCCCGTGCGTGGTTTCGGTTCGTCTGATTGCCGTTGCGCGTCCCACCTCCTCTACTTCGGCGATCGGGATACGACGGAAGTCATGGAATACGTTGTGATGCGTTTATCGACGCTGCGACTCGTCTGTCCGGAAGCACTGGCCTGAGGGCCTTTCGGGTCAGCCATCTGGACCAGGCAGGCAATAGGATTTTAACGCGCGCGCCGATTACGGCCTGCTATGGCGCTGGTCGGAACCGTACTGCTGTATCTCGTAGTGCTCGGGTTAGTCATACTCCTCTTCTGGCTGTATGCCACGTCGATCGAGAAGGTTTTCGAACAGCTCGGCTTCTCCAGGGGCGAGGCAGGAATCATTCTGTTGCTCACTCTTCTCACAGGCCCGATAACGATTCCCCTCTTCCCGTACAACGGATACTGGATAGGAATTGATGTGGGTGGCGCGCTGATACCCGTAATCGTGTGCGGATACATGATGGTATCACGCCGTGTTGGTGTGGCGGAAGGCGTCATCGGGGTGGTCATAGTCGCCTACGTCACTTACTTCGTCACTAGGGCAGTCGCTGGGGCGGGCATAGTGGCGGACTTCCCATGGGCGTTCGCGCCAGCGGTGGCCGCCGGGTTCTTCGCCTTCTCTACCTTCTGGATTGATGTCAAGAAGGCTGCGCCTCTGGCGTACTTCTCAGGCGTGATAGGAACGGTGGTCGGCGCGGACGTATTCCATCTCGGGGACATCCTCTCGTTTCCGGCGCCGTCGAGCGGGACTACCATCCTGAGCATCGGCGGGGCGCAGATCTTCGACCTCGTTTATATGTCGGGCATAATCGCCGTGGGCGTGGACTTGGTCATGTTCTGGGTCCGACGGCAGGAGAAGAAGCACGGTTTCGAGCGTGTGTTGGCCGAGTTCGAGCAACTGGAGCGAGATCAGCCTTATGCCAAGGAGCCCGTTCAGACGGGCCCCACGGACGTGAAGGTCGCCCCGCCCCTGACCTCTAGCCGGAAGAAAAGCGGCCGGTGACCCGCTCCATTCGAGTCCTTCGGCTTGCGCGTCTCCCCATGCGCGATTGTCGCAAGCAAGATGGCTGCGAGGGTCGCGGCGAACAGAGACGAGTGCGATGGCCTGCGCCAATGCTCGGCCGCGACACCGCAGATGCAGGCGGATGTCATCGTCTCACAAAGAAGAACTGTCGTGCGCTCGGGATGAGGATTGGAAAGTCGCATGACATCGATGAGCGGGTCACCAAGCGACGCTGTGGGCCATTGCGTCTGCCGTGGTCGCCCAGCGTGATGATATCCAGAAGGTGTTCAAATCAAATCGGAAAGGGTTTCATCAAGGTTCAATCGCGGGTCTCGAGGATAGCAGTTCCCAAGTTCGTCAAGCCCGCATGATTATCTGATGGCGCGCACTCCCTTTGTGCCGTGGTTGGCCTTCCCTTTCTTGGCTCTGCCGACATTCTTGGATGCACTCTTCGCAACTATCTGGCCGCATCTCAATAAGTGAGGCAACCTGGACATGTCACACGGGTGCACGGTTACTTCTTTTTCTTCTTTGCAACCTTCTTCTTTGCCGTCTTCTTCACTTTCTTGCCGCACTTGGCCATATCGTCTCTCCTCCTTTCTTTTGTGTCAGGGCATTGCCCCGCATCGTCTCACGCCGACGCATCGTCCCCCATCCAAGAGCCGGGGTGATGAATGTGCTCGCTCTGACCTAGACGCATCACTGTCTCCCTGATACGCATTCGGGAGTTAAGTCATTTTTCATTCCGAGAGAAACCGGGCTCCTTCTTCGAGCACCCGCCTCGCTCCACGAACTGCTCTGCACTCCTCATCATGTTGCTGATGAATGTGCAAACGTTTTTTAGACCAGCTATCGATACATCGCTTGATCGGAGCCTGTGCGCACTTGACAGCGGTCGATAACTCTCGGAAGCTGAAGATATGTCTCATCGGCGACGTGGGTGTAGGAAAGACGAGCCTGATCAGACGATACGTGCTGGATGTGTTCGATGACAAGTACATCGCGACGATTGGCACGAAGGTAACGAAGAGAGAAGTGGAGGTCAAGGATCCGCAAACGGGTGCCCCGCAGAAGATCATCCTGCTGGGATATCATGGGACAGCCGAGCTTCAGAGAGGTTCTGAGAGAAGCGTATTTCCACGGGGTCGAGGGCGCATTGGCCGTATGCGATGTGACAAGCAAGGAGAGCCTGGGCGAGCTGAGGTACTGGATCAAGGCGATGACATCCACCACCGGCAAGGTCCCGATAGTCTTCCTCGGGAACAAAAGCGATCTTCGAGAGGAGACGCGCATACCTTACCAGGACCTCGAGGTATTCGCGAAGAAGCACGACTCTCCTGCTCTTCTGACATCGGCGAAGACGGGCTACAACGTCGAGGAGAGCTTCGCAGCGCTCCTGGACATGATGCTCTGTTCCAAGTGATCGTGCACGGCTCAAGGCTTATCATCGCGTAGGCCATTGTGCCATCTCATGAGCGCGAGATGCGGTTGCGCAGCGTTTCTCAACGGCAGAATACGCCTGATGGACGCGAACAAACGGACTGCGAATGCGATCGTCGTCGCTGACGGTCGCATAGCATGGGTGGGCAGCGATTCGGAAGCGAAGAGGAACATACCGAGGGGATTCGAGCGATTCGATCTTCGCGGAAGGACTGTTCTCCCGGGGTTCATCGACTGCCACACCCATTTCATTCAGATGGGCGTCGATTACATGAGCACGGACCTCTCGCGCGCGAAAACCCTTGTCGAAGCGCTGTCTGCGATTGCGAGATCTGCGTCTGAAACTACGAACGGTCAGTGGGTCATCGCGACGAACTGGAAGGAGAGCGGATGGCCAGGCGGGAGGTTCATCACAAGGCAGGATCTCGACTCCTGCTGTCCGGACGGTCCTGCTGTTGCCCACAGAGTTTGCGGCCATCTCTCGGCAGTGAACTCGAAGGCACTCGAGCTCCTTGACCTCGACAAGAAGAACACGGATGTCGATTTCGACAGGGGATTGCTGAAGGAGAGCGCCGTCGGGCTCGTCCGGACCGCCACGAGACCGGACCAGGACAAGAGGGGCAGAGGCCTCGGGCTCGCGATGAAGATGGCGCATTCCCTTGGTGTCACCTCGGTGAACGACAACGGCGACACCGCGGACTTCGAGATCTATGCGGCGGCTGAAGCCCGGGGGAAGCTCGGCGTCCGCGTCTGGTTCAACACACCGTCACGCGATCTGGACTCGAGGATCAGGCTCGGCCTGCGAACCGGGTTCGGCTCTGAGAGGCTGAAGTTTGGAGGGGTGAAGATCTTCTGTGATGGCGCTCTGGGCGCTCGAACCGCGGCGCTGTCAGAACCCTATGCGGACGATTCAGACAATCGAGGTATGTTGGTGCACGAGAGAGCCGAGCTCGAAGAGATTGTCTCCGATGCGAACGACGCTGGTATGCAGGTGGCGATCCACGCGATAGGGGATGTGGGCATAGGGGAGGCGATATCGTCGCTTGCGCGCGCTTCGGAACAGAGGCCGAGCAGGATAGCCAAGAACCTGAGACACAGGATTGAGCATCTCGAGCTTCCGAGCAGAGCGCACCTGCGGGAGATGCGCAGGCTGGGCCTGACGGCCTCAATGCAGCCGAACTTCGTGGGTGAGTGGGGCGGGGCCAGCGGGATGTACGAGTCTCGAATAGGCGCGCAGAGGACCGACGCCTGCAACCCGTTCCACGAGGTGCTCAAATCGAAGGTCAAACTCGTCTTCGGATCGGACTGCATGCCGTTCTCGCCCGTCTACGGAATACACTCGGCGGTGAACGCCCCGAGCCCCGCGCAGAGGCTGTCGGTGGAGCAGGCCGTATCCGCCTACACTTCCGACGCGGCGTTCGCGTCCTTCGAGGATAAGTCCAAGGGCATGCTGACGCCGGGCAAGCTGGCCGATCTAGTCGTCCTGTCGTCGGATCCATTTGCTGATCCTGCGAACATTCGGTCGATCAAGGTCCTGATGACCGTTCTGGATGGCGAAGTCGTGTACGACAAGACTCGCGGGACGGCCTAGCTGCAGTTCTCTGAGGGTTCTGCTCGCCTCTCAGAAGGACCGGGGCGCATGTCATGCGGCGCCCCACGCTTTCGCCGCTGTCAGTGGCCATCTGCCTCCGCTATCCGGGCTACGGACCAGTCCCGTGGACCGCATGTGACGGCATCCGCCCTTTTCGTCAAAAGGTACTTATCAGCCGGAGAGCGTCAATCGTATCGGACGTGGAGAGCATGTTCGAGATCGAGCTAGCGAGAGGGGCCAAACCGAGCGGAGGAGCGTTCATCACGGCCTTCCCGAGCGTCGGGATGGTGGGCACCATCGCAGGGAGCTTCATCATCGAATCCCTGAAGATGGAGCGCATAGCCTATGTTCTCTCAGACGATGTGCCGCCAGCGGCCCTCGTGCAGGAAGGGGTCCCAACATACCCCTTAAGGATACTTGGCGCGAAGAACGTCTCAGTCATGACGTCCGAATTCCAGATCCCTCTGTCCTTGGCTGCACAGCTGGCAAAGGACCTGCTTGGCTGGACTGAGGAGAATGGCTACGGCTTGATTGTCGGGCTCGAGGGGTTGATGACCGGCCAACAGGCGGAACCGTCAGAGACGGCGACCGCGAAGGTGTTCGGCGTCGGCTCGACCGAGAAGGCTCGAGAGATCCTCGCGAAGGCCGGCGCCGAGCAGTTCAAGATGGGCATGATCACAGGAGTGTCAGGGGCCCTGCTGAGCGAAGGAGAGAGACTAGGAAGGGACGTGATATGCCTCCTCGTCGACGCGAATGCGATGTATCCAGATGCCAGGGGTGCGGCGAGGCTCGTGGAATCGGTCTCGAGGGTCTTACCGTCCGTTCAGGTGGATCTGCAGGGGCTTCTGAAGGAGGCCGACATGATCGAGGAGAACGTCAAGGAGGCCGTCGACAAGACCAAGGAGATGCTCGCGGCGAGGCAGAGTCAGACCGAGCGTCTGGGCAGGTCGTACATGTATGGTTGATCCAACGCACCACCGTCTGAAGAGCATCGTCGAGAAATCCCAGCACTGGGGCGCGGAGGACCTGCTCCGCAGCCTCGAGGAGGAGATGCGGAGGATGGAGCAGGGTCTCGGGCACATGATATGGGATGACGAGTGCAGACCGCTGACGATGTGCCCCAGCCCGCTCCCGGTGGTTCCCAGGTTCGAGAAATCGAGTGCGCCAGGGGAGTTCAAGGTCAGGGTGTTCCTGCCGGGCGCGTCAGAGGACTGCATCGACATCGCCGTGGAAAGAGACAGCATAGAGGTCTACGCGACCAGCGCTGAAAGGACTTGCAGGCCATATGCGGCGGTCATCCAATCGCCCGTCACGCTGGACCAGGGGAGCGCCGAAGCCAAGTTCCATGACGGCGTTCTCGACGTTACTGTCCGCGAGCTCAGGAAGCACAG
>JBBIUZ010000069.1:0-7930 GCA_037439985.1 Methanobacteriota archaeon
CGCTGCTACGAGGACTTCAAGCACTTCGGCAAGATTACGAAGGAGGAGTGGCAGAAGAACGGCTCTTGGATAGGTGTGATCGAGATGCCGGCGGGGCTGCAGACCGAGTTCCTCGAGAGAATAAGCAATAAGACCCACGGCGAGGCCGAAAGCAAGATACTGAAGGGCTGAACGGGCCCGCCTGGCTCTTTGCCCCGGCCCGCACCCTAGCCCGAAATGGACCGACCAAAACATTTAAGCGATGAACGCGTTTTGGGCTCCGACGAGAGACAAGGGTAAATGCACTGCGAGCCGCAAGCCAAATCCTCGTGATTTCGAGCCTCGCTCTCAGCGTGTTTATCGGAAACATGCGAGTGAGACAAATGGGCAATGTTGATTCTGAAGAGACGACGCGAGAGGTGGTCGTCCCCGGCGACCTCCTCGCCATATCGGGCCGGAGGGCCGGCCCTGGAACCTATTCCGAAGGCGGCAAGATATTCGCGGCCCAGCTCGGCATCAAGACCGTGCGGTCCGACTCGATCAGCGTCATGCCCCTGGCCGGGCAGTACATGCCAATCAGGGGGGATTTGGTCGTAGGCAAGATCGTGGATGTCGGGCCGTCCAACTGGCTCGTGGACATCAACTCCCCGTATCCGTCGCCCCTGCACGTGAACGAAGTGCCGTGGCGGGTGGAGTTCGGAGAGACCAGGAAGTTCATGTCCGTCGGGGACATCGTTCTGCTCAAGGTGGTCGGCGTCGACGAGATCAAGAGGGTCTCGGTGTCCATGCAGGACCACGGGCTCAGGAAGCTCTCCGGCGGGATGGTGGTGGAGGTCTCGTCGTCGAAGGTCCCGCGCCTGATCGGCAAGAACGGCTCGATGATCCAGATGCTGAAGAATTCCACGGGTTGCAGGCTCTACGTCGGCCAGAACGGACGGATCTGGCTCGACGGGGACCTGGACAACATGGTGCTCGCGGTCAAGGCAATCAGGATGATAGAAGACGAGGCGCACAACCTCGGGCTCACGGAACGCGTCAAGAGATTCCTTGAAGAGAATGCAGTGAGGGGAGCGTGAACAAATGGGTGGAACACCCACAGATCTCAAACTGATAGACGATAGGGGACTCCGGCTGGACGGGCGCAAGCCCGACGAGATGAGGCCTCTGAGGATAGAAGCTGGAGTGCTGAGCAGGGCTGACGGCTCAGCGTATGTCGAATGGGGACTGAACAAGGTCATGGCGGCCGTCTACGGCCCGAGGGAGTGCCATCCAAGGCACCTCCAGAACACCGAGAGAGCGCTTGTCCAGTGCAATTACAACATGGCGTCGTTCTCCGTCGAGGACCGCAAGAGGCCGGGCCCGGACAGGAGGTCGCACGAGATATCCAAGATAATTTCGGAGGCTCTGACGCACGTCGTGTTCACTGAGTACTTCCCCAGGACATCGATCGACGTCTATATCGAGGTGCTCCAGGCAAACGCCGGGACGAGGTGCGCTGGCCTGACGGCCGCCTCTGTGGCTCTCGCGGATGCGGGAGTGCCCATGAGGGATCTGGTGGCTGCATGCGCCGCGGGCAAGGTGGCGGACACCATCGTGCTCGACCTCGGGAAGGAGGAGGACAACTTCGGGCAGGCGGACATACCGGTCGGCTATGTCCCGAGGACGGACGAGATAGTCCTGCTCCAGATGGACGGGGACCTCTCCAGGGAGGAGTTCGACAAGGGAGTCCACATGGCCGTCGAGGCTTGCAAGAAGGTCTATGAGGTGCAGAGGGACGCCCTGAAGAGAAGGTACACCCCCCGGGCGGGCGGCTCAGAGGAGGGTGCGTGACATGGGGAAGGACGTCGTCGCGGACCTCAAGAGGGACTACATCTCACAGCTGCTCGCAAAGGGCATGAGGGCCGATGAGAGGAAGTTCGACGAGATGCGCCCGCTCAAGGTCGAGACCAATTACGTCGGCTCGGCGCAGGGCTCCGCACTGGTGCACCTGGGGAACACCAAGGTCGTGGTGGGCGTGAAGCTCATACTCGGGGAGCCGTTCCCCGACACGCCGAACACTGGAGTGCTGACCACGAACGCGGAGCTCATCCCGATGGCCAGCGAGACCTTCGAGAGCGGCCCGCCTGACGAGACCGCAATCGAGGTCGCGAGGGTCATAGACAGGGGAATCAGGGAGGGCCACGCAGTGGACCTCGAGAAGCTGTGCATCGAGCCGGGCAAGCGCGTCTGGATAATGTATGTCGACGTGCACGTGATCGACTACGACGGCAACCTGTTCGACGCGGCAAACATAGGCGCGAACGCGGCGTTCAAGACCGCGACCGTGCCCGCAAAGGCCGCTGGCCTGGGCGAGGACTACCCCCTGCCAGTGAAGCACCAGCCGATCTCAGTGACCGCCGTCAAGATAAACGGCAAGCTGCTTGCGGACCCGACGCACGACGAGGAACGCGTCGCGGACGCTAGGCTCACAGTCGCAACCATCGAGACGGGCGGCCTGTGCGCCATGCAGAAGGGGCTCGACGGGGCGTTCACGCTGGACGAGGTGTTCAAGGTGATCGATATCTCCACGAGGATCGGGGCGGAGGTCCGCCCGAAGCTGTGAGGTGATCACAGTGTCCAAGAGGACGAAGAAGGTCGGTTCGTCGGGAAGGCTCGGGGCGAGGTACGGCGTCAGGATAAGGAAGCGCATAGCGGACGTCGAAGCCTTGGCCAAGGGGAAGCATGAGTGCCCGCAGTGCAAGAGCGTGGCCATGTCGAGGACCGCGAACGGTATCTGGCTGTGCGGCCACTGCGGCGCGACCATCGCCAGTGGCTCGTACATGCCCACCAGGCCCGTGGCCGTCACGCGGGAGATATCGGAGGTACTGGCGGAGGCCAAGAGCAGGGAAGCCGAGGAGCTTGGAGAGACGGCTGCCGAGGCGGAAGGCGCTGAGGGCGAGCCGACGCACGAGCACGCGAAGTCACGGAAGAAGGAGTGATCGTCGTGTACAAGTGCGCGAAGTGCAAGGAGCCCGTGAGAACCAACGTGAACACAGTGGGCCTGCAGTGCGAGAAGTGCGGCTCCAAGGTGTTCTACAAGGAGAGACCGAACATTCGGAAGGCGATCAAGGGAAGATGACCTTGACCTGCAGGGCCGACCTCACGGTCGACACGGACCACGCATCCGTCGTCGCGGGGGCACTCTCGCCCGAACTGGCGGAGAGGATCCCGCGGACGAGGATATCTGTCTCGTCGAGCGACAGGTGCGTCCAGGTCAACATCGAGGCTGACGACCAGACCGCGCTCAGGGCGGCCCTAAACTCATATGTCAGATGGACTAGCGTCGCGGAAGAAACGGCAAGGGAGGCAGCGAGAAAGTGATGGATAGCATACCACCGAAGGTCCAGAACCAGATAGCGCAGTTCCAGCAGTTGACCCAGCAGATACAGATGGTCACGAGCCAGAAGATGCAGCTCGAAGCACAGGTGAGGGAGCTGGAGAAGACTGTCCAGGAGCTCGAGAAGGCGCCGGCAGAGTCCGTCGTCTACAAGAATGTCGGCTCGCTGATGGTGCAGGTGAAGGACAAGCCCGCGCTCCTGGCCGAACTGAAGGAGCAGAAGGAGACGACTGAGGTCCGCGTGAAGACCCTCGAGAGGCAGGACAAGCACCTCCGCGAGAGGCACTCGAGCCTTCAGGAGCAGATAACGCAGGCGCTCCAGGGTCCGGCCGCCGCCTCGCCGAAGCCCGAGCCCGACGCCTCCTAGGCGAGGGAGAACGGGCTCGACCCGAAGGCTCTGAAAGCATCTGTTTTATACTCAATCGGTTCTGACCTCTAGCTGTGCTCCTGGACATCGCAGCCGAACTGACCAAGGAGGGCGGGACCCTCATCCTGCTCCACGGCAACGCGGACCCAGACGCGCTCGCGAGCGCTTTCGCGGTTCAGAAGTGCTTCCCAGGCATGAGCATCGGGGTCCCGGGGGGACTCAGCAGGGTCTCGAAGGTTCTTGCGAGGAATCTGAACATGGAGGTGTTCGAGGATGTGACCGTCGTCGACAGGGCGCG
The DNA here is from genome assembly GCA_037439985.1 of Methanobacteriota archaeon. Taxonomy (GTDB): domain Archaea; phylum Thermoplasmatota; class Thermoplasmata; order UBA10834; family UBA10834; genus COMBO-56-21. The sequence goes on from JBBIUZ010000069.1 coordinate 4,021, forward strand.
GCTCTTGATACTCGACACCTCGGGTCCCGAGCAACTCGAGGGACACTACGACCTCGCGAGGGCAATCGTGATGGATCACCATGCGAGGAATCCGAAGTGGGACGCCGCGCATTTGTACTACTGCGACGAGTCAAAAGCATCCTGCTCGGAGATAGTCCGAGACCTTCTGACGGCCTCGGGCAGGAGTCCTCCGAGGGAGGCCGCGCTCGCGCTGATGTTCGGAATACTGACCGACACAGGGTATTTCAGGTTCGCGAGGCCGAACACGCTCGTTGCCTTCTCGGAACTCATGGCGCTGCACGGGATACACATGGACGAGGCCATGAACCTCGCGGATGCCGAGACAGACATCTCCGAGAGGATCTCACAGCTCAAGGGCGCGCAGAGGCTGAAGTACTGGAAGGCTGGGGAGTTCATAGTAGCCACATCGCAGGGGAGCGCCTTCGAGGCGTCCGTGTGCAAGTCCCTGCTATCGCTGGGCGCGGACATCGCATTCGTCGGGTCGCAGAGGGGTGAGGAGTTCAGGATTAGCGCGCGCGCCACCCAGGCGATGGTCAGAAGAGGGGTCCATCTGGGGAAGCTGCTGGGCGAGGTCGGGTCGGAGACGACGAACGGCGGCGGAGGGCACCCCGGAGCGGCCGGGCTGACCGGGATTGGCGATGTCGAGGCGATCCTCAACATGGCCACCGAAAACGCCCTCAAGTTCCTCAAGACGCTGTGATCATCTCGTCACGGAGAGGGCCCTGATCCCGTCAAGGTTCTTGGGATGCTTCTCGAAGTGCTCGCGGACCGGCTTGAGGATGGTCACGAGCGAATCGGAAGCGCCCCTCTTGAGGTCCTGAGGATGCAGCCTGCCTGAGGCATAGGCCTTCTGGAGCTCGTCGAAGCTCCCGAACTCTATCGGGCCTCCGTACTTCTCGGGTCTCTCGATGCGCACGGAACCGAGCCTCGGGAAGACGATCAGCCGCATCAGGTCGATGATTGGATTTCCTTCAATCTCCGATGGACAGAACGCGTTCTTGATCTTCCTTGCTATCTCGGCAGGGGGGTCGTGCATGAAGACGGCGCTCCCAGGGGCGCTCTTGGACATCTTCGCGTCCACCGGGTCCATCCGCGCTCCGCCCTGGAGGCCCGCGAGGAGCGGCGTGTGGAGGGCTATGGGTTTCTTCAAGCCCAGCTTGTCCGCGACATCCCTCGCTAGCATGTGCGCGCGTCGCTGGTCCATGCCCGCGAGCGCGATGTCGACGCCAAGTTCGAAGATGTCAGCCGCTTGCATCAGAGGATACATCACCTTCGACGCGTCGAGCTCGGCCTCGTCCTCCGTTCTGCCCATGATGGTCATCGCCCTCTTGATCCGCTGCAGTGAGCTCGCCTTGGCTATCCTGATGAACGTCTCCCAGTAGCGCGCGCTGGTGATGAGGTCGCTCGCCCATACGAACTTCGCGGAATCCTTGACGCCCGACGCGAGGAAGCACTCCTTCAGATACTCGCCGCACACACGGATGTTCTCGATCTTGCCTCCGAGCTTGTCGTTGATGAGGGCGTGCCAATCTGCAAGGAATATCGTGACCTCCACGCCCGCTCCCTGCAGATCGACTATCTTCGCGGTGGTGATCAGCTGCCCGGCGTGGACGAACCCGCTCGGCTCGTAACCGATATACGCCGCGGGCTTCCGTTCCCTGTCCAGAAGGCCCTTCAGTTCCTCCTCGGTCACCACTTCCATGGCGTTCCTGGTGATTAGCTCGAGCCTCTTTCCGGCATCCATCGGGGGTCATAGATGGATGCGTGCCAAAAAAACTTTCCTACAGGGATGCTGTGACACATGATCTTTGATGCCCGGAGCCCATATTGTCTGGCTGAATGAGCGGAAGCTCATTCAGGATGGGATGCAATCAATGGGCGGTCTCTGCCTCAAGAAAAGGGACTGGGGTGCGATCGGCAACATGCTCAAAGAGGAGGCTGGGCGGTTCCTCAGAACCGCCAAGAAGGTCGTGGGCGAGGGAAAGGAACCTTGGATCTGGAAACCCCAGGAGGACCCCGAACACCCGGGCGCGGATCGTCCTCCCAAGTACCAGGCGAGACAGATGGTCGTCCTCTGCCTCTTCAAGATACACGCCAACAAGTCGTTCCGATGGGTCGACGGCTTCGTCAGCCACGACGATTCCCTGTGCCGCGAACTGGGGTTCGTCGAGAAGTGTCCTTCGCACGAGACGATCCGAAGAATGATGTCCTCCCTCGACGAATCGTATCTCCGAGACCTCAACTGGCGAGTCCTGGCCGAACTAGAAAAAACGTCGGCTGAAGGTAAGCGTTGACTCCACGGGCGTCGGCACCAAGCTCTTCGACCGCTGGCCCTCCCATCCACCGGACAGGTCCAGGGACTCAGTCAAACTCCACGCCCCCATAGATGACCGCGGGGCGGCTCTCTCCATAGCCATCACCGACGGGACCGCATCGGACATCACGCCTTCATCAAGCCCAAGTCGTACTCGACGATGGAGAGCAGGGGCAGGTTCGCCTTGAGGCACATGCACTTCAGGTACCGCGGTGACAAGAAGGCGTTCCTGAGGGAGTACAACCAGCAGAGAAGGATCGAGGTGTTCTTCTCCAAGCTCAAGAGACGGTTCGGATCGTCCCTGCGGAGCCGCATCGGGACGACGCGGCGCAGAGAGGTCTGGCTGAGGATCCTCATCCTGAACATGCTGGTTGTCGCGGGAGAGCGAATGGAGGAGGAACTCAAGGTGGCGGGCTGGTTGTGCGTCACAGCACTACAGGAGCCGCTCAGGGCGCGCAGGACTTCTCGGGGCCGATGACGAGTGGAAACGCGCCCGTGGCTGATTCAATAGGAAAGCGTTAAGAGCTAATCGCGCATTAGCATCAGCTTGCGCTAGTCACCGGGGTTCCTTGATGTCCGTCTCCGCGCTGCGAAATGGCAAGATGATCATCAAAGTGTCCGACGTCAAGGACTGCGTCGGAGAGGGCTGCAGGATCTCCGAGGAGTTCTACTACGAGCTCGATCAGGAGGTCCGAGATATGATAGAGAGCGCCGCCAGGAGAGCGAAGAAGAACGGGAGACGGACGCTGAAGCCCTACGATCTCTGAGCGGACTGGTATTCACCGGGCGCGATGATGCTTCTGGGAAATAGCACATGCAAGATGGGAAGTCGAGGCGTGTTCGAGCACGGGATGCGGGCGTTCCAGCATCCGTCTGGAAGGAGAAAGAGCATTCGGACGGCAAGATCGTGGACGCTGGGGTCGTGATCCTCCGCACCTCCGGATGCAGTCACTTCCACGGCGGAGGCTGCACCATGTGCGGCTACAACATCGAGTCCAGCCTCGGCATCATGCCCGAGGACATCGCGAGGCAGTTCGACAGGGCCGTCGAGGGTCTCGGCCGGGTGGACGTCCTGAAGGTATATACCTCCGGGTCGTTCCTGGACGAGTCCGAGATCGCGAGGCCCCTCAGGGCCCACATCGCGAAGCACTGCGCTGACGAGGGCACGAGATTGCTGTTCGAGACGCGCCCCGAATATGCCACCGACGAATCGCTCGGCGAAATGACCGGTATCCACGACGACATAGAGGTCGCACTGGGTCTTGAGAGCTCGAACGACGACGTCCTCCGCTATTCCATCAACAAGGGGTTCACCTTCGCGGACTTCGAGAGCGCGGCGAGAAGGGTCCACGCACACGGTGCGGAAGTCAGAACATACGTTCTCCTGAAACCGCCTTTCCTCTCCGAGTCGGAAGCCATCGCGGACTCGAGGGCGACGATGAAGGCTGCGAGCGAGCTTAGCGAGACTCTGTCGCTGAACCCTGTGAACGTGCAGAAGGGCACACTCGTTGAGAAGCTGTGGAAGGGGTGGGCGTACAGGCCTCCATGGCTGTGGAGTGTCCTCGAGGTCGTCAG
>JBBIUZ010000070.1:0-7617 GCA_037439985.1 Methanobacteriota archaeon
GTCGCACACCCGATCCAAGGTCTGATCAAGTATCACGGTCTGAGGGACGAGTCTCTAAGGATACCCTATCACGACTCGATATCGGTGGCGACGTCCCCGACCGCGTCCCATACTACGGTCGAGTTCGGAAGGTTCGACCGTGACTCGGCATCCGTGGACGGCAAGCGTCTGTCAGGACGGGAGCTGGAGAGAGTCCTCGAGGTAGTGAACGAGGTCAGGCGCAGGCGGGGAATCAAGGACAAGTTCAGGATGGAATCGAGAAACAACTTCCCGTCGAACGTAGGTCTCGGAGCGTCCGCCTCGGGGTTCGCGGCGCTGGCCGTAGCGGCGTCGGACGCCGCCGGGCTCGACCTGTCGCTCGAGCAGCTCTCGGCCATCGCCAGGAGAGGTGCGGGCTCCGCGGCCAGGTCGGTGACCGGCGGGTTCTCGAGGTGGAGAGCGGGGTTCGAGGACGAGGAGTCGTACTCCTATCAGCTGGCGTCGGAGGAGTTCCGGATGGGCATCGTCGTCGCCCTCATCCCCGCATTCAAGTACACCGAGAACGCCCACAGGGCCGTTCTGACTTCGCCATTCTTCCATTCGCGGCTCGCATTCGTACACGAGGCCCTGGCCGAGATGGAGAACGCGATAAGGAAGCGGGACATCCGCCGGATCGGCATGCTGGCGGAGCGAGACTCGCTCATCCTCCACGGGATAACGATGACGGGCATCGACGAGATGATGCTCTGGAGACCAGAAACGGTCAAGGTCATCCTGGAGGTGAAGAAGATGCGCGAGGAGGGTCTGCCAGCGCACTTCTCGATCGACACCGGGGCCACGGTCTATGTCAACACGCTCCCCAGCAAGGTCGGAAAGGTGGAGGAGCGCATACGGACGCTGGGCATCGAGACCCTCACTTGCGGAGTCGGAGGGAGCGCCAAGGTCGTGGACGAGCACCTGTTCTAGCGGTCGCCATCCTGGCTCTTCATCTGTTCGATTGCGTCCTCGAGGGTGAGCTCCCCTATCGCGACCTTCCGTGCCAGCTCCTTCGAGACCGTCAAGGAGCCCGCGCTCTCCAGCCTGCTTATCCTCTGGATATTTCTTATCTCCCCAGGGCATGGCTCGGTGTCCTGTTTCTTCGCGGGCCTGTACCCGGGCGTCATGGCGATCTCCACCGCGGCGTCCTCGTCGGGGGTCGCCGAGTTCGTGGTCGTGTTTCGTTCGTCCACGATCTCGATCCTATGGCCGTCGTCCCACAGGCTGTTGAATATCCTGTTCCTGTTCGTCCTGTCGCCGTTGCCGATTCTGACGATCACATTCGCCCCTGGATACTCCCTGACGATGTCGTCGACGAGCCCTCTGACAGACTCGGGCGATTCGGCCAGCTTCTTCATGAGGAATGTCCCATCCCCAAGGACTGCGAAGCCGGGATGCACGCCCGGATCGATGCCGATCATAATGTCCCTGACTTCGCCCTCGGATGACAGCATCAGCTTGGCCCTCGCGACGGCCGCCTCGGGGTCTAGCTCTGTCACCACCTTGTCGAACGGAACCCTGGGATGCTCGCGCTCGGTGGTCACTATGACCCCCACGTGCGCTGGTATGGGGTCGGAGAGGTCGAGAGACACGAACTTGAGACCTTGTTCCCTCAGGACCTCCAGCATCTCGAAGTATCTGCGGGGATCCTCCGTCAAGATTCCGATGCTCTTCATCTGGGAGGAATCTATGCTTCTCTGGATTATTAACTCTTCTCGGGAGGGCCAGTATCAGCTCCTTCCGAGCCCACCAAAGATGGACTTCCTCGGTCCCGACTTCTCGTGCCCGCCATCCTCCTCGTGGAACTGCCTCAGAAGGTCCCGCTGCTTCGACGTCAGCTTCGTTGGCGTGAGGACGATTACCTGAACGAACTCGTCCCCCTTCCCGTATCCTCTCATGTCCAGAAGCCCCTTCCCCTTGAGCCTGAAGACCGTCCCGGTCTGAGTGCCAGGCGGCACCTTGACCAGCGCGGTGCCTTCCAAGGTCGGCACAGACACCTCGTCCCCGAGGGCCGCTTGGACGATGGACACCTTCTTCTCGACGTAGATGTCGCTGCCGTCCCTCTTGAACACCGGGTCGTCTGCGATGTGCACAACCACGAACATGTCCCCAGGCGGCCCTCCCTCCTGGCTCGGCTCCCCGGCGCCTCTGATCCGCAGGCGGAGCCCTTCCTCGGCGCCCTTCGGTATAGATATCCTGATCGTGCTGGTGGTCTGTGTGGCCCCCGAGCCCCCGCAGGCCGGGCACGCCCTCAGTATCTCCATGCCCGAACCCCTGCATGTCGGGCATCCGGATATCGAGACGAACTGCGCGTTGCCCCTTCTCTGCGTCCTCTGGACCTGCCCGGACCCCTTGCAGGTAGAGCAGGTCTTGTAGTCGCCCTTCTTTGCGCCCACGCCGCCGCAGACCGGGCATTTGACAGTGTGAGGCACCCTCACATCCTTGTCGACCCCCGTCACGATGTCCTGCAGAGGCACCTCTATGTCGTACCTGAGGGAGCGTCCTTCGAGCGTTCGCCTTCGCCCGCCCATGCTCCCGAATACCTGCTCGAATATGCTGCCTCCGAACGCTCCCCCGAAGTCCCCGAAGATGTCGCTTATGTCCTGGTAGTGCGTGAAGTCGGACCAGTCAAACCCTCCGGTTCTGAACGTGCTCTGGACGCCCTCCAGTCCGAACTGGTCGTACCTGGCCTTCTTCTCAGGGTCGGCAAGGACCTCGTAGGCCTCCGAGACCTCCTTGAACTTCTCCTCGGCCTCTTTCGGATTGTCCTTGTTCATGTCTGGATGGTACTTCATGGCCAGCTTCCGATAGGCCTGCTTGATCTGCTCCTGGGGGGCGTCCTTCGACACCCCGAGAACATCGTAGTAGTCGCGTTTGGTAGCAGCCATCTTCAGCCCTCACGAGCAGGCCTGTGCGACCGGGTGAAAACCGTTCGAGGGGAAAGAGGTTTGGGACGGGGGCTCACTTTCCCTTCTTGTCGTCCTCGTCGTCCACGATCTTGTAGTCGGCGTCGACATAGCCCTTATCCCCGCCAGAGGAGTCTCCGCCGGGCTGCTCCGGAGGTTGCGACGGCGCCTGGGGTCCCTGGCCCGCGGACCCGTAGACGTTCTTGCCGATCTCCAGGAGCGCCCTCTCGAGCTCGTCGAGCTTCTCCTTGATCTTGGCGTCGTCGTCCGACGCGAGCGCCGACCTGACCTCCTCGGCCAGTTTGGTCACCTTCTCCTTGAGCTCGGGTGGGACCTTGTCGCCCATCTCCTCGAGCACCTTTCCGGCCTCGTAGGCTCTCGCCTCCGCCCTGTTTTTAAGCTCGGCCTTCTCCCGCCGCCTCCGGTCCTCGTCGCTGAACCTTTCAGCTTCCTTGACCATCCTCTCGATGTCCTCCTTGCTCAGCTTGGTCGTGGCGGTGATCGTGATCTTCTGCTCCTTGCCTGTCCCGAGGTCCTTCGCCTTCACATCTATGATCCCGTTTGCGTCTATGTCGAAGGTGACCTCGATCTGGGGCATCCCCCTCGGCGCTGGCGGGATGCCTATCAGGTGGAATCTGCCGAGGGTGACGTTGTCGAGCGCCATCGGACGCTCGCCCTGGAGGACGTGTATCTCTACGCTCGTCTGGCCGTCGGCGGCCGTCGAGAACACCTCAGACTTCCTGGTCGGTATGGTCGTGTTCCTCTCGATGATCTTGTGGAAGACCCCTCCGAGGGTCTCGACGCCGAGCGACAGGGGCGTCACGTCCAGCAGGAGTATGTCCTTGACGCTACCCTCGAGCACGCCCCCCTGGATGGCCGCGCCCATGGCGACGCATTCCATCGGATCTACCCCGCGCTGGATCTTGGGCCCGACGTAATCCTCGACGAACTTCTGCACTATCGGCATGCGGGTGGGGCCCCCGACAAGGATGACCTTGTCAATCTGCTGGCTGGTCAACTTGGCGTCCTGTATCGCCTGTTCCATGGGCTTCCGGCATCTCTCGACTATCGGCCTTATGAGCTCCTCGAGCCTCGACCGAGTGAGCTTCATCGTGAGGTGCTTCGGGCCCGTCTGGTCCGCGCTCAGGTATGGCAGGTTGATCTCCGTTTCGATGACCGACGAGAGCTCTATTTTCGCCTTCTCGGCGGCCTCGCGGACCCGCTGGTAGGCCGTCTTGTCCTTCGCGATGTCGATGCCCGTGTCGGCCTTGAACTCCTTGGCAATGTAGTTCACGAGCGTGTTGTCCATGTCCGTGCCGCCAAGCTGCGTGTCCCCGCTCGTCGATATGACCTCGAAGACGCCTCCCCCGAAGTCCATCACGGTGACGTCGAGGGTGCCGCCGCCGAAGTCGAAAACCATTATCTTCTGGTCCTTGCCCACCTTGTCGATGCCGTAGGCGAGGGCCGCCGCCGTCGGCTCGTTGATTATCCTGACGACATCGAGGCCCGCGATGACGCCGGCGTCCTTGGTCGCCTGCCTTTGGTTGTCGTTGAAGTACGCGGGGACGGTTATGACCGCTTTGTCGATCTTGCTTCCGAGAAACGCCTCTGCGTCCCTCTTGATCTTCTGGAGTATGAACGCTGATATCTGCTGCGGGGTGTAGTCCTTGCCCATTATCTTGGTCTTGTAATCCTGCCCCATCTTCCTCTTGATCGCCGTCACGGTCCCTTCCGGATTCGAAACCGCCTGCCTCCTGGCCGGCTCTCCCACGAGCACCTGCCCGTCCTTGGTGAACGCGACCCACGACGGGAACGCCTTCCCGCCGAACGCGGTGCCCTCGGCGCTCGGTATGATCACGGGCCTTCCGCCCTCGACCACCGCAGCTGCCGAGTTGCTCGTCCCCAAGTCTATCCCAACAATCTTGCCCTTCTCAGCCATGTCAAATCACCTCTGCTTGCCCTCGTCCTGCTCGTCCTCCTCTCCGGCTCCGTCCTCGGCCATGTCGTCCGTCTCGGCCAGAGGCTTGTCGACCTCGGGCCTCTTAGCCACCTTCACCTTCGCCGGCCTGAGGGTCTTCCGGTCGAGGGTGTAACCTTTCTGGTATACTTCGAGTATGGCTCCGTCTTCTGCGTCGCTCCTCTCTTCCCGCATGACCGCTTCGTGCATGAACGGGTCGAACCCATTCTTCGTGTCTATCTCCCTCAGACCCTCCTTCTCCAGTATCTGCATGAACTGCCTCTGGACCTTCTCGACGCCGTGCTTCAGGCAGTCGTTGTCTCTCGTCTCCTTGGCATCCTCAAGCGCCTTGTCGAAGGAGTCCAGCACCATCAGGAGGTCAGAGATCATCCTCTTGTTCGCGAGCTTGACCCTCTCGGCCCACTCCCTCTCGTTGCGCTTCTTGAAGTTCTCGAACTCGGCCTGGAGGCGCTTGAGATCGTCCGAGAGCTCGGCCAGCTTCTCGTCCTTCTCGTCGACGGCCTTCCGACTCTCTGTGGGAACGGGCTCCTGGCCCGTCGCCTCATCCTCTTCCTGAGACGCCTCCTTGGGTTTCTCCTCTGCCATGTCACGCATGCCTCCTCGAGTCTATGCCGCCGTCGAGTACTGAGCGCCGTCTGTCTGGATAGCGTCTTGACCGAATGAAACGGATGGAAAGGGTTTGGGGTCCGAACTGGCCTAGTCCAATCCGCCCTCGTCGCCCATGTCGGGTCCCTTCGGGCCCTTCCCGCCGGGGCCAGCGCCTCCCTTCGCGGCGATCACGTCATCGATTCTGAGCACCATGACCGCAGCATCGGTCGCAGAGCTGACAGCCTGCCTTCCGACGCGGATGGGCTCGAGCACCTTCTCCTTCTTCATGTCGACGACCTTGCCGCTGAAGACATTGATGCCAGCGTACTTCCTCCCGGCCTTGTGGGCCGACCTGAGCTCTATCAGCACATCGATCGGGTCGAGGCCCGCGTTCTCCGAGAGCGCCGTCGGAACGACCTCCATGGCGCTCGCGAACGCATCAATCGCGATCTGCTCCCTCCCGCCCACCGAGGCAGCGAACTCCCTCAGCTTCATGGCGAGCTCCATTGCTGTCGAGCCCCCGCCAGTGACGGCCTTCCCGTCCTCGACGGTCACCGCGACCACACTGATGGCGTCGTTGAGCGACCTGTCGATCTCGTCGACCACGTGCTCTGTGCCGCCTCTGATGAGAACCGACACGGCCTTCGGGTTCTTGCAGCCCGTCACGAAGGTCATCTTGTCATCAGCAATTTTCTTCTCCTCGACGAGCTTCGCGCCTCCCAGGTCGTCCTTGGAGAGGTCATCCAGCTTCGTGACCAGGTTCGCCCCGGTCGCCTTGGCCAGCTTCTCCATGTCGCTCTTCTTGACCCTTCGGACCGCGTAGATGTTCTCCTTGGCCAGGTAGTGCTGGGCAAGGTCATCGATGCCCTTCTGGCAGAACAGCACGGTCGCCCCGGACTTCTTCACCGTGCTGACCATCTTCTTCAGCATGTTTTCCTCTTCGTCGAGGAATGCGTGTAGCTGGGAAGGGTCAGTGATCTCTATCTTGGCATCTATCTCCGTCTTCTTGACCTCGAGGGCTGCATCCACGAGAGCTATGTTGGCGTTCTCCACCTTCTTCGGCATCGCCGGGTGGACGGCCTCCTTGTCGACGATTATGCCAGAGATCATCTGGGTGTCGTCCATGGATCCGCCCTGCTTCTTCACGACCTGGATGTTGTCGTCGTCGACGAATGTCTTGCCATCGTCCCTCTGCTCGGCGACCGCCGTCACGGCCTTCACGGCCACGTCAGCCAGCAGGTCTCTCGAAGCGGAGACGCTCTTGGATATCATCGCGGTCCTCGCGATGTCCATCAGAACCTCCCTGTCGGTCGCCGATGTGGATACTGCGACCTCGTCCATGATCTCTCGGGCCTTCTGCGCTGCGAGCCTGTACCCTCCGGATATCACGGTTGGGTGCACGTTCTGCTCAATCAGCGCCTCGGCCTTCTTGAGTAGCTCGCCCGCAAGGATGACGGCCGTCGTCGTTCCGTCGCCACATTCCTCGTCCTGCGTCTTGGCGACCTCGACGAGCATCTTCGCCGCCGGGTGTTCGACATCGATCTCCTTCAGAATGGTCACGCCGTCGTTCGTGATGACCACATCGCCCATGCTGTCGACAAGCATCTTGTCCATGCCCCGCGGGCCGAGCGTGCTCCGGACCGCGTCCGCAATGGCCCTTGCCGCAGTGATGTTGTTGAACTGGGCGCCCTTTCCTTTCTCTCTCCTCGTTCCTTCCTTCAGGATGAAAACTGGTGTTTGGCCAATCAATTTCATGCCTCCATTTGGTCCTTCTGGATTGTTGCCTTCCGCCGCTTGATTCTGCGGCTGGAGATTAGCTTATGTTAGAACTTCTATATAATGATTGTCACATACTGGCTGCCAGGCGCCAGCGCGGGCTGACCGACCCGCAGGACTGGCTGACGAGCTACCCTCCGCCGAGGTCGCGGTCTGTCAATGTCGCAGGATAGGAAGCCCGTCCCGAACGAAGCCCGACGAGGCGTGGTGCTCGAGCGCAGCCTCCTCCTGGGGGCGGAAGAGATCGTCCGAACTGCTTTAGGTCGGCTCTTCATGCCTTTCACGGTGATTGCGGAGGAATGGGACGATGAAGAACACGGACTATGTCATCTACTTGACGACGAAACGTGGCCG
>JBBIUZ010000071.1:0-7470 GCA_037439985.1 Methanobacteriota archaeon
TGATTATTAACCGCCTCTTTCGCGGAATCGACCCGTGCGACGGGCCTCACGCTGCAAGATCCGCTCTGAGCCGCGTTCTGATCAAAGCTGACGCCCACGACCCTGCACGTCGCTCTCACCGTCGTGCTCTGCCTCTGCCTGGGGCATGGCCTCCCGGAATGGCTCGTTGCGATGATGCACGGCGTGACGGTCGATATCGATCATCTTTCCTCCGCGCCCAGCTATGCTTCGCGGAACGGATGGACGCTCTCTTGAGGCACACATGGAACGACGGCTTGGGAATTCTCCGGCGGTCCCAGTTCAACTGCCTCGCGGGAGCGTTCGTGTTCGCACCCCTGGTCTTCGGATGTGGATACCTTGTCCACGCGCTCATCTGGTCGTTCCATCTCGGGCTCGACTATGTCCAGGACGCCCCGGTTCAGTGGTCCTTTCCACTCGAGACAGTGGTTGTGGCATTGGCTTGCATGGGGGCCGTCGCTGTCCTGGACGGAGACTGGCGCGAGGCCATTCCCGAGGGGGAACCGAGGCAGTTCCTCAGCTCAGGCGCGTTTCGGTTCTCGGACCGCGGGTCATCTATGAAGGGGCTGATCTGTAGAATCTTGTGAGGAAGATCGCCCACACCGCCTCGAAGACGATGCATATCGTCGCAGGAACGGCAACAATGGGGGTGAAGAGGGTGACGGCGAGCGTGACCGTGAGGCCCAGGTTCTTGTAGCTCGCGAACAGGACATGCGCAATCCTGTCGACCTTCGGCATGCCCGCCCTCCTGAGAACCAACTCTGTCGAGAGCCCGGTTCCGAAAGTCCGCACCACGGCCGCACCCGAGACCGTCAACACGACCAGCGGGTCTCCCACGAAGGCGTCCCTGTTCGCGCCCACGACGGTGAGCATGAGCACGGCAAAGGACAGGTTGACGAGCGCGTTGTTCGCCCTCGCTCCGATTCTGAGCCTGACGACTCCCCTGGAGGCGGCCATCGGGAGGACTAACAGCAGCCAGAGCGACGCGACCAGGCCCGATACGCTCACCGCCGAGCCGATCAGCACCCCCGTCACGACGGGCATGATGGCCAGGGCGGCGAAGTAGTTCACCGACGTGGAGAACAGGGCCTGTGCCGTCTTTCCGCCGAACACGGCCGTGAAGGGCACTATCGAGATTGCAGAAGGCGCCGCGGCCATGAGGACCCATCCCGGCCAAAGCTCCTTGGAGAACGCGAGCCCCATCGTCAGCACGAGGACACTGAGGGCACCGTAGTTCAGGAACAGCGAGAGCGCGCAAGGGCCGACGTGCTCCTTGAGGCGCACGTCCCCGATGCCGACGGTCGAGAGAGACAGCGTCATCAGAACGGCCAGCGAAGTCATCGAGATCTCTCGTGTGCATGCCGGGAACCCACCCGTAAGAAGGCCGAGGACGAAGCCTGCCGCCACCACCAAGGCGAAGCTCTGGAGGAGATCGGCTGGCTTCATGACCATCTCGAAGCATGTCCGGATTACTAATACACTTCCGGGACCCGCGATGGGACGGAGTCCTGGCTAGGGCCGATGCAAGGGTTTATAGAGTGTCCTCCTTTACCGAAGGCCGATGGCGGGCCTGGTCGAGTTCGGGACCAACCTGATACTAGCTTGGATTTCCCAGTACGGGTACCTGGGGATCATCTTCCTGATGGCCCTGGAGAGCGCCACGTTGCCGGTCCCAAGCGAGATCGTGATGCCCTTCGCAGGGTACCTGGTCTGGGAGAAGGGGCTGATGAGCCTTCCGGGGGTGATCTTGGCAGGCACCCTCGGGTGCACCCTCGGGTCAGTAGCCGCCTACTGGGTCGGCTACTATGCTGGAAGGCCTCTGATCATCCGCTACGGGAGGTACGTCCTTCTCTCGGAGAAGCATCTCCGCAGGGCGGAGACTTGGTTCGAGAGGTACGGCGACAGGGCAACCTTCATCGCGAGATTGCTGCCAGTGATAAGGACCGTGATCTCTCTCCCGGCCGGGATATCGAAGATGAGGTTCAAGAGGTTCGTCATGTACAGCTTCGTAGGCTCCCTTCCGTGGACGGCGATGCTGGCCTACTTAGGCTACTGGCTCGGACCCAACTGGAGGGAGATCTCCAGGTTCTTCCCGGAACTCGATGTCGCCGTCGTCGTCGGGGTCATCGTAGCCATTGTGTGGTACGTGCGCTCCCTGAGGAAGCGCGAGGCGGAGGCCAAGGAAGCCTAGGAATAGTAGTACTCGCCCCTTGCCTTCTGCTCCCTGTCCAGCCTCGAGTCCTTCTTGTTGATCCTGGGCCTGCCGGAATCCTGGTCCCTCCTGAAGGTTATTTGGACCGCTTCAAGGAACCTGTTCATGCCGTCCCTCATGTCCATCGGCCCCTCGGCGGTCCCTTGGACCGACGGCTCCCCGCTGAAGACCATAAGGGAGTCGGAGATGAGGTCTATCATGTACACGTCATGGTCGACAACGACCGCCGACTTGCCAATCTTCTCGATTGCCCGCCTGATGGTCTTCGAGGCGATCATCCTCTGGTTGGAGTCCAGGTAGGCCGATGGCTCGTCGATGAGGTATATGTCCGCTGTCCTGCCAAGACACTCCGCAATCGAGACCCTCTGGAGTTCCCCCCCGGAGAGCGTGTCGATGTCCTTCTCGAGCATGTATTTCAGGTTGAGCGGGTGGGCGATATCCGCCTGGAAGAATCCGGACTCGAAGTCCTTGCCTATGCTTGACGAGAGCATCTCCCTGACGGTCCCGTCGAACTCAGGGCGGATGTACTGCGGCTTGTAGCTGACGCTGGCCTGGCCACCGACCTCGCCAGAGGTGGGCTCGATCTCGCCCGCGAGCATCTTGACGAAGGTGGTCTTGCCGGTGGCGTTGGGCCCGACCGCGCCGACGACCTCCCCCTTCCTGATTCCCCCCTCACTCACCTTGAGTGTGAAGGTCTTGAACCTCTTTGTGAGCTTCGGGAACCTGATGAGCACTTCCGACCCCCACTCCTTCTTGGGGGGTTTCTTCTCGAATCTGATGTGGGTTTCTCTGAACCTGATGTTCTCCTCACGCAGGTACCCCTCGAGGTAGACGTTGATTGCCGTCCGCACCGCCCTGGGCTGGGCCATCACGCCGTATACCCCCTCCTCCCCGTACATCACGTAGACGAGGTCCGACAGGAAGTCCATGACGGCCAGGTCGTGCTCGATGACCACGACCTGCTTGTGCTCGCTCAGCTCCTGGATGACCTTCGCCGTCTCTAGGCGCTGGTAGATGTCGAGGTAGGACGAAGGCTCATCGAAGAAGTACACGTCGGCCTCTTTGAGCAGGGTCGCGGCCAGCGCGACCCTCTGGAGTTCCCCTCCGGAGAGCTTCGATATGTCCCTCTGGACGATTGCGCCTATGCCCAGCCTCTCAGTCAAGTCGTCCATCCTGCCGCCATCGTCCACTTTCGCGAGCAGCTCCCTAACGTGCCCCTTGTGGACCGCGGGCAACTTGTCGACGTACTGCGGCTTCACCGCAGTCGTGAGCCTTCCCTCGACGAGGTCGACGAAATACTCGTGGATCTCTGTCCCAGAGTACTTCTCGATCACCTTGTCCCAGCTGCCCGGCCTCTCGTAGTCGCCTAGGTTCGGGATGATCTGGCCGGACAGGATTGACATGGCGGTCGTCTTCCCGATGCCGTTCGGGCCGAGCAGGCCGATGACCTGGCCCTTCCTCGGAACGGGCAGCCTGTAGAGCCTGAAGGCGTTCTTCCCGAACTGGTGGACCATCTCCCCTTCGAGCTCCCGCGGCAGCTGGATTATCTTGACGGCCTCGAGGGGGCACTTGTGGACGCAGATGCCACACCCGACGCAGAGGTCCTCGGCTATCACGGGCTTCCCCTTGTCGCCCATAGCAATCGCCTCGACGCCTGTCCGCACTGGTGGGCAGTAGCGAATGCACTCAAGGTTGCACCTCTTGGGCTGGCAGCGATCTTTGAGGAGTACGGCTATGCGCATCGTCCGAGGGATGATGTGGCGATATTAAAAGACTTCATGCTCAGAGGTTCAGGCCTTGCTCGATCTCCCTGAGCATCGGTTCGGAGTCGAGATCGACGAACCCGATTGTCTTGACGAGCTCGTCCGCGGTGTACTTCTGCCCGTACGACCACAGCTCCCTGAGTCTGTCCCCCGCCTTCTTGGCGAGGAACCACTCCTCTCCGAACTCCTCTGTCATAGCCTCCTTGATCTGGCCCTCGAGGATCCAGGCTCTGAGATACTCGGCGGAGTAGAACGCGTCGTCGACGTCCTCGAGGTAGTGCCTCTCGGTGTGCCTGAACCCGAGCGCCCGCTGGAGGGAGTTCCTGTACACGCTCGAGAACGCGGCGCTCGCTCTCGAGCTGTGTAACTTCAGCTCGTAGGAGAGCTTCGCCGCGTACCTGCGGATGAACATGAGCTTGTTGATCAGCGTGAACCTGATGTACTCCCCTGCGTCCTTCATGCCCAGAACCTTCTCCAGCCAGAGCCGGTCCGAGCTGAGGTATCCGAGCAGGAAGGCGAAGCTCTCCGTCACGGAGTTGTCCCCCAGGTACCTGTACTCCGCTGGCAGCCTGGGGTCCGTGCATCCGAAGTGCCATGCATGACCTCCCTCGTGAAGCATCGTCTCGAAGTCCCTCCACCCTCCGACGGGCATCAGGACCAGCCTGATATCGTCAGGGACCCTGATGGGGGAGCAGAAGGCCCTCGGCGCCTTGTTCGGGCGCTCCTCCAGGTCGATCCTTATGTTGGCGAACTCCTCGGGCACAAGGCCCATGTTCCTGAGCGTGGCGAAGAAGGTTTCCACGAGCCTCTCCTTCGGGAAGTGCGTGTCGTACTCTTCCCCCCTGAACGCGAAGGGCACGTCGTAGCTCCACGCCTCCGTCAATGACGCGCCCGTGCGCGATCGCAAGGCCTCGTCCATCGAGTCGTCATAGAGCTTCTCGGTCCTCCGCAGCACCTCCTCCATCGTCTCTTCAAGGGTCTTGTAGTCGATGCCCTTGAGAGAAGTGCACATGTCCGTGTAGCTCTTGAAGCCGAGCGCCTGTGATAAGTCGTGGAGGGCAGCCATCCTCTCCAGCAGTATCTCGTTGAGCTTGTCCGTCTCCGCGAGCTTCGCGTCGAAGAGCGCGGCGCGTCTGCCGCGGCATGGCTCGCTCCTGATCCTGTTCCCGATGGACCGGTAGGGTATGCTCTCCCCCTCGAACTGGACAACGGCCTGGGCCTCGAAGGTCGTCGCACGGTCCGCGAGGAGCTTGACGGAGTTGTCGATGTGCCCCATCGTGACGAAGGTCCTCAGGTATCTGAGCCACCGCACGTCCTCGGACCCTTCCCGCTCGTCGAGGGCGCTCCCGACTGCGTACATCGAGGCCTCAGAGAAGAGGTACGCGTGCCTCGAGTAGATCGGTTCCGTAGACATGCTGTCCTTGAGCCCTGCGTAGTTCTGGTAGAACTCCTCGGTCAGCTCGCTCTGGAAGGGTTCCACTCCCGCCCTGATCGCAGCCAAGCCCGGACCGGCCATCGGGTCAGTATTGTCAACGGTGATTGATATTCGTTTGCCAAGCTGGCCCTGTTCGGAGGCGCGCCCAGAACGCGTACATTTAAGAGCGCCACACTCTATGACGAAGGGCTGGTCGGCATGGCTCGAATATTGGTGTGCGTCGCATGGCCGTACGCGAACGGTCCGCTTCATGTCGGGCACGTGGCCGGCTCGATCATGCCCGCGGACATATTTGCCAGGTTCAACCGTCTCGTGGGAAACGAGGTCGTCATGGTCTCGGGGACGGACATGCATGGCGCCCCCATCACTGTCATCGCGGAGAAGGAGGGCGTCTCGCCAGAGGTGGTGGCCAGCAGGTACCACGCGATGGACGCCAAGGCCCTGGTGGACATGGGGTTCGACTACGACCTCTATACGAACACGCACACGGCAAACCACGAGGCCGTCGTGCAGGACTTCTTCATGAGGCTCCTCGAAAAGGGTCACCTGGAACTCAAGGCGACTCCACAGTTCTACTGCGAGAGTTGCGGGCGATACCTTCCGGATAGGTATGTCGTCGGCAGATGCCCCCACTGTGGCTACGATAAGGCCAGGGGGGACCAGTGCGACAACTGCGGCAAGGACCTGAACGCCAACGAGCTGCTCGAAGCCCGGTGCCAGATATGCGAGGGCAAGCCGGTCCTCAGAGACACTGAGCACTACTTCCTCAAGCTCTCGCATTTCACGGACCAGCTGCTCCAGTGGGTCGAGGGACGCGAGGAGTGGCGGCCGCATGTGCGGATGTTCACCATGAAAGTTCTCAAGGAGGGTCTCGAGGACAGACCGATCACCAGGGACCTCACATGGGGCGTTCCGATCCCCGTCAAAGGCTTCGAGGACAAGAGGATCTATGTGTGGTTCGACGCCGTCATAGGCTACCTGTCCGCGTCGAAGGAGTGGGCCGTCGTCGAGGGCAGGCCAGATGCGTGGCGTGAGTTCTGGACGGACCACGAGTGCAGGAGCTACTACTTCCTCGGGAAGGACAACATCGTCTTCCACACGATCATCTGGCCGGCGATGCTTCTGGGGTACGGCGGCCTGAACCTCCCGCACGACGTTGCGGCGAACCAGTTCATGAACCTCGAGGGGCAGAAGTTCTCCAAGAGTCTCGGCATAAGCATAGACATCCCGGAGATGCTCAGGAGGTTCAAGCCAGATGTCATCAGATACTATCTCTCGGCCAACATGCCAGAGACGAAGGACAGCGAGTTCTCTTGGGAGGACTTTGCTGCCAGGGTCAACAACGAGCTGGTCGCGACCTACGGCAATTTCCTGCACAGGGCGCTCTCGTTCACGTACAAGAACTTCGGGATGGTTCCTGCGAAGGGCGACCTGGACGAGCGGGACAGGGCGGCGCTGGCGAGGGTCGAGGCAGCGGCGCGCGAGGTGGCGTCCTCGCTGTCCTCGTGTGAGTTCAGAAGGGGTCTGAAGGCGGTGATGGACCTCGCGCAGTTCGGGAACCAGTACTTCGATTCGGTCGCCCCGTGGTCTCTCGTGGGCACGGACAAGACGAGGTGTGGGACCGTCCTGCATGTGAGCCTGCTGATCTGCAAGGCCCTCGCAGTCATATCATTCCCGTTCATGCCTTTTTCGTCCGAGGCGGTGTGGAGTCAGCTCAGGATGGAGGGCACCCTGGACGATGCCGGGTGGAAAGCAATAGAGTCACCGCTGGAGGAGGGCCAGGCCATGGACCGGCCCGTTCCTCTGTTCGCAAAGATCGAGGCCGCGGGCCCGGGCGAGTTCCAGCAGTTCGCAGCCCTCAACCTGAGGGTGGGCAAGGTCCTGGACGTGCAGCAGCACCCGAACGCGGATAAGCTCTACGTGATGAAGGTCGATGTCGGAGAGACCATCACGATCGTGAGCGGGCTCAAGGAGTTCTATTCCGCGGATCAGCTCAGGACGAAGACGCTCATCGTCGTGACCAACCTGGAACCCGCGACGCT
>JBBIUZ010000072.1:0-7467 GCA_037439985.1 Methanobacteriota archaeon
CCGGGAGATAGGCCATCTGCCATCGGGGAAGGGAATCCCAAAGGAGCGAGACGCCGAGATGACCGAGACGACGTACGGCGCGTCGAAGGGAACCGAGAAGTTCCTCGCATACGAGATCCCGGCGACGGACTCGCTCGTCGGGTATGCCAGACTGCGGTTCCCGTCGGACCCATACGCGGACGCCGCGCTGCTCCGCGAGCTGCACATATACGGCCAGATGGCTCCCATGGACGGCAAGAAGGAAGGCCACTGGCAGCATAAGGGGTTCGGCGGGAGGCTACTGGCCGAATGCGAGGCGCGGTCACGGGAAGCTGGTTACTCCGAGCTCCGCGTGTCGAGCGGCGTGGGCGCGAGGAACTACTACAGGCGGCTCGGGTACGAGCGCGAGGGCCCCTACATGTCCAAGCGGCTCGGACCGTAGCCACCAGGAATCGCTATCATTATATCAGGTCACAATATTCGGATTGTGCTGGAGGTCCTCCGTGCCCTGTCTCAAGTGCGGCGGTAGGTCGGAAGGGAACGCTCTCCTGTGCGATGCCTGCGCGGATGCGTCCTTCGTCGATCCCAAGTTGTTCCTGAATCCGGTCCTCATAGGCCCGAGCCTGTACTACAGAATGAGGGACCGGGGCTCAGCCGCCTGTCTTCTCGGGCCGAACACGGGCTCAGATGTCGTCCAGATCGCGTCTGCCGACCTCCAGAGGCACATCAAGGACATGGGCGTCCAGGGGCTTCCGCACGAGGATCTGAAGGGCTTCTACCAGCGGTGCGACGCGTTGCTTGCACACCTGGGCGTGCCGTTGAAGACGGACTCCCCGATGCTACTGCTCACGGAGGACGCCTCGGACGCGATCATGACCATCGTCCAGAAGGTCAACACGGGCGAGAAGATGTACCCGTTCGAGGGCATAGGCGACCTCTACCTCCGGATGGGAATCGTCTACTGGAGCGCGGCTCACGGCATACTGATGAGGACCGCATCCGAGAAGTGGGCCAAGGAGAAGAGGTCCTACCTCCTCGGGAGAGCGAAGGAGTACCTGTCGAAGGTCAACCCAGCCGACGATCTCTACTCGATCGCGGCCAGGGACATGGGCATGATGTGCCTGGACGCGGAGGAGTGGTCCGCGGCTGAGGAGCACCTCGCGGCAGCCTTCCGGCACTTCCCGAACGATTTCAAGATCGGCGAGGGCCTTGCCAGGGCCCACATGATGCTCGGCAACTACATGGAGGCCCTCACAAGCGTCGACGAGGTGCTCGCCCAGGTGGACAGGGCGGAGCTGTGGGTGCTGAAGGGCAGGATACTGCGTGAGACTGGGCGCCCGGAGGAAGCCATTGAATGCTTCAACCGCGCCCTTCAGGCCGACTCCAAGCATGCGCCCGCCTACGACGAGCTCATCCGCTCTCTCAGGGATGCGGGCCGCCTCGAGGAGGCCGCGCTAGCCGAGAGCCAACGCGCTCTCTCGCGGAAGCCGGACCTGGAGCAGAAGATCGGGGAGTTGCTATTCCAGATCAAGACGGCCGCCCCTGAGAAGGGCGTGTCTCAGGAACTGGCTGCCCAGCCTTTGGCCGCCAGGGCGGTCTTGAAGCCGTCGCCTGGACCTGCGCCGACCAAGGAGCCGGGGCGCAAGTTGGTCGATGTCGCGAAGGACGCCCTCAGGGCAAGGGATTTCGAAAGCGCGATAGTCGAGGCCCAGCACGTCCTCAGAGGCAATCCGAGCGATTGCGAAGCCATCCTGGTGCTGATAGAGGCCCTGATCTCGAAGGGGGATCTCAAGGAAGCTGCTCCTAGAGTTCACGCGTACTACGAGAGGAACAACGTCGACCCGAGGGCCTGGTACTGGCGGGGCGAGGTCGCAAAGAGGGAGGGCCGGTGGGGAGCGGCCGTGCAGTACTTCAGCAAGGCTGTATCACTCGACCAGAAGATGGTCAGCGCGTGGGTCTCGATGGGCGAGACGCTGCTGGACCACGACAAGCCCGGCGGCGCTGACGAGAGCTTCTCGAGGGCACTCGAGATGGATCCAGACAACGCGAGGGCGTGGTTCGGGAAGGGGAAGGCGCTGGTGCAGCTGGGCCGCTGGGGGGCAGCCATCCAGTGCCTGGAGAGGTACATCGCGATCGAGCCCGGTAAGTCGGACGCATGGCTGCTCAAGGCTGACATCCTGTTCGAGAAGGAGAAGTACACTCGTGCGCTCGAGGCGTACGAGAGGTACATCGCGCTTGTCGGAGACGACTCGTACGCTCTGGTCAGGAAGGGCATGGCGCTCAACGCTGTCGGCCGGACGGACGAGGCGAAACTGGCACTGGAGGAGAGTATCCGATTGGACCCGGGCAACAGGGACGCCGCGAAGTGGCTCAAGACGCTCGGGGGAGGGTCCTGATGGTCGAGATTGACAAGATTATCAGCGAGCGCTCCGACGAGCGCATCCTCAGAGCCCTGAAAGATATCTCGGAGCAGGAGTTCGCGAAGCTCGCGGAGTCCATGCTCGGATACCTCGAGCTGAAGCTCATCCGGGCGCGCCCGAAGGACACGTTCTATGTTGCCGATTGTGTCCATAGGCCGGACGGGAAGAGATACGTCGTGTTCTTTTCGAGAGGGAGCGAGATCGTCTCGAAGGCTGATATCGAGAGCCTCGTGTCCTACATGTCGAGGGTGGGATCCCCGAACGGGCTCGTCCTGACGACCTCCGAGGTGGCCGGAGACGCCGTTCTCCATGCGGAGGCCAATAACATAGGTCTGGCGGATGCCCCCAAGCTCGCCGCGCTCCTGCGCAGGTTCGACCTGGACAAGGAGGTCATACGCGCCGCGGAGCTGTGGCACGAGCGGGCCAAGATCGGGGCGATACCCGGTTCTGACAGGGCCCTCGAAACGGCCATGAGGGAGGGGTACGAGAGCCTCGCATCCAAGGACTTCATGAAGGCGTTGGAGAAGTGGGACCAGGCCATCATGCTCAAGGACGACTACGATGTCCCCTGGAGAATGAAGGGGAACACGCTGGATGAGATGGGGTACCACGAGCAGGCGCTCGAGTGCTACAAGCACGCCCTCGAGCTGTTCCCCCAGAGCGACGAGACCTGGTTCTCCCTCGGCACCTGCCTGTTTTCGCTCGGCAGGTACGCGGAGGAAGTCGTGTGTTATGACCGCGCGCTCCAGCACAACCCGACAATGCAGAAGGCGCTGATCAACAAGGGCTCGACCCTCCACAGGCTGAAGAGGTACGAGGAGGCCCTCGAGACTTATGACAGAGTGCTCAAGATCAACTACAGGCTCGAGAAGGTCCACAACAACAGGGGCGCGACCCTGCACGCGATGGGGAAGGCGAACGAGGCGCTGCAGTCCTACAACCGCGCGCTCGAGCTGAAGCACGACTATGTTGAGGCGTGGATGAACAAGGGGAACCTGCTGTACGAGATGGGCAACTACGGAGAGGCGTTCGAGGCGTTCACGCAGATGGTTCATGTGCGGCCCGAGCTCGCAAAGGGCTGGTACCTCAGGGGCACCGCGGCGAGGAAGACGGGGAACCTGACGCAGGCGAAGTCGAGCTTCGAGGCGGCCCTCCGCTTGGACCCTGAGTATGCGGACGCGAAGAGGGCTCTCAACGACGCCTCGAAGAAGATCGCTGAGAAGTTCTCGGAGGCCCCGAGGATAGTCAAGGACATATTCGAGTCCGAGGCGGTCAAGGCCGAGGAGCCCAAGAAGGCGCCGGTGCCCTCGAAGCTGTCCGAGGAGGCTCTTGCGAGGGTCCGTGAGGAGAGCCTGGAGCAGCTGACTGGGGAGATCTACGGCGACAGGGCCGAGCTGATGATGCTCCTGGGGAAAGCGGAGGAGGCGTTCGCCGTCCTGGGAAAGTCGCTGGGCCTCGAGGGTGAAAACCCCGCGCTCCTGACCCAGATCGGAAATGTGCTGCACAGGCTCGGAAGGACCCAGGCCGCGGCGATGACGTACGAACACGCGCTCGCAATTGACCCCAGCTATGCGCCTGCGCTCATGAACCTGGACGCGCTCTTGGTGGGACAGGGCGAGACCGGAAAGGCCGCGAAGGTCGCCGAGTCGCTGAGGGCAGCCGCGTCGAGCTGGCAGTCGTTCGGGATGGCCGCCCTGGCGGCCATCGCTGGCAACGACCTCGAGCAGGCGCTGGAGGATATCGACCGCGCCATCGCTCATGAGGATATGTCGGAGCTGGAGAACCTGAAGGGGCTCACAAAGATGGCCATGGGCGACCTGGCGGGGGCTGCGGAGGCGTTCGATAAGACGAAGGGGATGCCCCTGGACCCGGCCGAGGGCCTGAACAACAGCGGTGTGGTGCTCCTCAAGGCCGGCGAGGCGGAGAAGGCCAGCGCGGAATTCGACCGCGCGATCAGACTCCAGCGCAACAACCCGCCCGCGTGGAACAACAGGGGCTGCGTCCTGTACAAGGTGGACCGTGTCAGAGAGGCGATAGCGTGCTTCGACGAGTCAGCTGTCATGGCCCCTACGAGCGTCGCGCTATCCAACAAGGGCTTCAGCCAGCTCGCCCTGGACCTGCTGGACGATGCGCTCAAGACCTTCGAGCAATCAATCAAGGCCTCGGAGACGCCCGAGGGATACAACAACAAGGGGATAGTGCTCGAGCGAGTCGGTAGGAGGGACGACGCCATCGTCTCGTTCAAAGAATCGCTGAGGCTCGCGCCCCAGTTCAAGGACGCTTCGGAGAATCTCAGGCGCCTGATGGCGGAGACCGAGCCTGCGAAGGGAACCGCGCCTCCGCCAGTGCCCCCTCCGATGGAGGAAGTCGTCGGCGACAGGGAGGCTGCGAGGGCCGTGCTCGGGAAGGCTACCGAGGCGACCCTCAAGGCCATGCGGAAGTCCGAGCTCGAAGCCCTGTGCGAGTCGCTGTCGCTCGATCCCATCGGAACGAAGTCCGAGCTCATCGTGAGGCTGATGAGAGCGAAGGCAAAGTGAGCGCTCGATGTGCAGCGCTCGCGCTGAGATAGGTACTCTTATAGGTCTGGGAATTCACCCGATGCTCATCACGACGACGTCTCGCACCGCTTTCATCTCGCTGAACGGCAGCACGAGCCTTCCCTGGGCGTCGGTCTTGAAGAGCCGCGGCTCGACCTCCTCCGCGGGGATGACGAGCACGTTCTGGAGCGCTCCCGTCTTCGTGTCGAGCACGAAGTTTTCGATCATTCCCAGGATCTGGCCGTCGTTCGTCATCACTGTCTTGCCTTTGAGTTCGGTGATGAATTTTCGCATGTACATCCCATCTCCAGCTATCTGTAATAGCCCAGGGTCAAATCATCTTTGCTCTTCTTAGATATTGCGGTCTTCATCTGCCTGAGGAGCCCCTCGAAGTACTTCATCGTCTCCTGGTCGGTCGACGGGCCGACCTTGGCCAGTGCCTCCTCGAAGTGCTTCTCCATGACCTTGCCCGCGGTCTTGCTCTGCCTCAGGGCGCACATCGCCGCCTCCCTGCAGAGATTCTCTATGTCTGCTCCGACATAGCCCTCGAGCCTCTTCGCGAGGGCCCTTAGGTCGATGTTGTCGAGCGGCATGCCCTTGGTGTGGACCTGGAGTATCTTCAGCCTTGTCTCCTCGTCGGGCACGGGCAGGAGCATCAGCTTGTCGAGCCTCCCGGGCCTGAGCAGCGCTGGATCGACGATGTCCGGCCGGTTGGTGGCCGCGATGACGAACACCCCCTCGAGGTCCTCCAGCCCGTCCATCGATGTCAGAAGCTGGTTTACCACTCGCTCCGTTGCGCCGGAATCGAATGTCGACCCGCGCCTGGGCGCGATGGAGTCGATCTCGTCCAGGAACACGATTGCGGGCGAGACCTGCTTCGCCTTCTTGAATATCATGCGGATTGCCTTCTCGCTTTCCCCGACCCACTTGGACATGATCTCCGGGCCCTTGATCGAGATGAAGTTCGCCCTGGACTCGGTTGCGACGGCCCTCGCGACCATCGTCTTCCCCGTGCCTGGGGGGCCGAACAGCAGAACGCCCTTCGGAGGCCTGATGCCCATGCGGAGGAACGCCTTCGGATCCTCGAGGGGTAGCTCGATGGCCTCGTGGAGCGCCTTCTTGACGTCGTCGAGGCCCCCCACGTCGACCCATGTGACCTTCGGGATCTCGACCAAGACCTCCCTCATGGCGCTCGGCTCAATCTCCTTGAGGGCGTCCGAGAAGTCCTGGGAGGTGACCTTCATCCTCTCCAGTATCTCCGCCGGGATGGGCTTCTCGAGGTCTATCTCGGGGAGGTACCTTCTGAGACATTTCATGGCGGCCTCCCTCGCGAGCGCCGCGAGGTCGGCTCCGACGAATCCGTGCGTGATCTTCCCGATGTGATCCAGCTGGACGTCCCCCTCGAGCGGCATCCCTCTGGTGTGGATCTGCAGGATCTCCTGCCTGCCTTCGACCGTCGGAACGCCGATCTCGATCTCCCTATCGAACCTGCCGGGCCTTCTCAGGGCGGCGTCAATGGCCTCCTCCCTGTTCGTGGCAGCGATGACTATGACATTCCCCCTCGCCGTGAGGCCGTCCATGAGAGTGAGCAGCTGCGCGACGATCCTCCTCTCCACCTCGCCCTGGACCTCGTCCCTCCTGGGCGCGATCGAGTCGAGCTCGTCTATGAATATGACGGACGGGGCGTTCTTCTCGGCCTCGGTGAACATCTCCCGCAGCCGTTCCTCGCTCTGGCCGTAGAACTTAGACATTATCTCCGGGCCCTGGATCGCATAGAAGTTGGCGCCGGCCTCGTTCGCTACGGCCCTTGCGATCAGAGTCTTGCCCGTGCCAGGAGGACCGTACAGCAGGACGCCCTTTGGCGGGTCGATTCCCAGACGAGAGAACACCTCAGGATGCTTCAGAGGCAGCTCGATCATCTCTCTTATCCTCTGGAGCTCCTCTTCCAGTCCGCCTATGTCTTCGTAGGTGACGGACGGCCTCTCGATGGTCGTCACCTCGACGGGCTCGGTCTTCACTGACAGCTCGGTGAAGTCAGTGACCTGCACGATTCCGCTCGGGGTCGTCGAGACCACAAGGAACGGGAGGAACCCGCCCATGAGCGCTATGTTGGGTATGATGATCTCATCCCCCTTGACGACCGCCCGGTTCAGCAGCCCCTTCTTGAACAGTCCCTCGACGCCCTGGCCGAACCTGACCCTCTTGCCCTGCGGTATCTTCGGGGCGACGAGGACCTTCTGGGCGTTCTGCGCCTCGGCCTTGGTCACCGTGACCTTCTCTCCGATGGATACGCCCGCGTTTCCCCTGATCATGCCGTCTATCCTGATGATGCCCTGGCCCTCGTCCTCGTGTGCGGACCTGAACACCTTGGCCGCGGTCCTCTTCTTGCCGGTGATCTCTATTATCCCGCCGACTTCGACGCTCAGCATCTTCCTTGTGTTCGAGTCTACTCTGGCACGCCCGAGCCCGACCTCGGACTGGTGATGCGCCCGCGCGACCCTCAGGGCCACTCCTTCCGATTGCTTCTTGGT
>JBBIUZ010000073.1:0-7460 GCA_037439985.1 Methanobacteriota archaeon
GGCATCGAGGCGGCCGAAGGGACGCTGCAGATGCTCAAGCACGGCCTCGGCGTGGTCAAGGATTTCCACTTCAAGGAGCGCGACGGGAGATGGGCCCTGAGGGTCGAGTACGGCGACCTCTTGGAGGCCTGCAGGACGGTCAGGAGAGAGAGGCCGGACACCTGCAGGCAAATAGCGTGCGTCGGCTGTGCGTGTCTGCTCACTGCTGCCGCGAGGGCGACCGACAAGCTCGTAGCCGTCAGGAGCGTGGACAACAGAACGGACCAGGTCGTGTTCACCTTCGACCTTCTCGACTGGTAGCCTCGCCGGCAAGGGCAGCCGTGGACCTTGCGGGAACATCTGCTGCGTCCGATAATTCCCAAGAATCGATCAAATCGTTATGGAGCGGAGATACTGCTGGGATGTCTTCCCCTAGAGGGACAGAGGATCCCTAAACGTGGATTCTTGGACGGAGCAGGGAACATCAGACAGTTTATAAGGAGAGCAGCCAGTTCATCGTGCGATGATCGATCGCCCAGACAGGGCCATCGGGCCAAAGCTGAAGGTCCCCGCAGTACTCGTACTCGTCCTTCTGGTCTCGACCGGGTTCTCCGAGGGAGCGGCCTCCGCCGAGATACCGCAGGAGAACTACAGCATCGCCAGCCCGGACCTGACGACAGTCATCGACCTGCTCAACGCATCGATCAGGGCCTCGGAGAACGCCCTGCAGGAGTTCAACGGCCAGAACGTGTCAGCCGCGAACCAGAGCCTCGACATCGTCAGCGGTGTGCTGGGGCCAGCAGAGCAGATACTGAACGGCACCCGGGGCGTCGCCGGAAGCTATGACAACCTCTCGTACCTGCTCCCACCGTTCGGAAGACTCTGCTCACAGATGCGCGGCTTCTCATCGATGGAAGGCAGGCTGCTGACGATCCGCGACCAGATCCTCGCGGCCTCGAGAGGCACCAACCTGACAAACGCCAGCATGCAGGCCGCGCTGCAGATGGTCCAGACATTCGGATCGCTGATGGCGACATTGAACGGCACGATAGACAGGATGCTGGTCAGCGCGGGCGAGATCAACGGCCTGACGCTGGGCACGCAGCACCCGTTCGTGCCGAACACCCTCACCTCCCTGATCGAGAAGCTTCGTGACCTGCTCAGCGTCGTCCGGAGTCAGGTCGTGCCAACGGTCCACAACGGCATCCCCTGGGGGTCCAGCAGGCCGTTCCTGCTGCTCTGGCTCGCCGGCAGCAGCCTGTACCTAGGGGAAACGTTGGTGGGCGGAGGATACCTGTACTACAACGGCTCCTTCAGAGGGGGGCAGTCCGTTCATGTCCTCCTGGACTCTCGCTCGCTGTACAATCTGACGACAGCACCCGACGGCACGTTCGGATTCTCGTACGTCACGCCTATCACGATCTCCATGCTCGGGACGCGCACCGTGTTCGCGACCGCGAGCACCCCATATCAGGAGCTCTCATCTGACACCCTCAAGTTCGTGGTCAATCTCATGCCGACCAATCTCAGCGTCGTCGTCGATCGGACGCTCGTGTCGCCCAACGGGACTCTGACCGCGACCGCGAACTTGACGGACGTGTACGGCGACCATGTGGGAAACGCTCTCTGCACTTGGAGCATGGACGGCGCGTCGTTCGAGGCGACCACAAGCACGGGCGGCACCATCCGGCATACATGGCCTGCTGGCCAGCTCGGACTGGGCAGGCACTTATTGGGCGCGAGCTATGCGGGCGTGCTGCCGTACGCGTCGTGCTCCTCGTCGGCGGTCATCGTCACGGTCAACATCCCAACGACCATCCGTCTCGCGCTCCTCTCGAACAGATTCGCTCCCGGACACTACCTGGTCGGGAACGGGACCCTGCTCGCAAACGATTCCGAGCCGATCCCGAACCAGCGGATCGCCCTGGCCATCGACGGACACCAGGTCGTCAACGTGACGACCGACTCCGCGGGCAGCTTCGCATTCTCCATCTCCAGCAACGGGCTGACCAGGGGCACCCACAAACTGCGCGCGGAGTTCCTCGGGAAGGGCACGATGTGGAGATACTCCGAGGCGAACGCGAGCTTCGTAATCATGAGCATCACCCAGGGCGCGTATCCGTTCCTTCCGTTCTTCCCTGGCTGGGGAGGGGGAATCCCCGAGAGCATGCCATACCTGTTCTTCGGGCCCGGCGCCTTCTACACCTGGATGTTCATGCTCCTGGTCCTCGGCGCCATCGTCATGACCCTCCGCGTCAGGAAGCAGCGTGTCGCCTCCGCGCTGGCGAGCCCGCTCGCGACGGTCCCGCTGGCGCGAGCGGAGGCGACGGAGGAGCCCGGCCCCGAGAGCGTGACCTTGACCGACATGCTCGCGTCCGTGCCTTCGCCCGGGGGACATGCGGACCCGAACGGCAGGATCATATGGTACTACAACGGCCTGCTCGACTTCCTGCGCAGGAGGCGGCTGGTCACTATCTCCGACAGCATGACGCACCTGGAGGTCGCGAGGCTGCTCAAGTCCCTCGGGTACCAGAAGGACATCGTGGAGATGGCCACCAGCCTGTTCGAGAGGGCCTTCTACTCCGGCACAGTCCTCTCGGACGCCGATGTCGTCAGCATGAGCAACGCGACGACTGAGATGATCGCGAGGAAGGGAGGTGCCACGGGTGCGGGCTAGGCTCAGACGGGGTTATGTGGCCATCGCCGTGATCGCATGCGCCACAGTCCTGCTCTCGGTCAGCGCCGTGGCGCCCGCGATATCCTCCACAGTGGACTTCTCCATCTTCAACTCCGGTTGGAACGGCACCAGCGGCCTCGCAGTGTCCACCTACAAGCTGGGCAAGTTCGCGCCGAGCTTCCAGGTGAAGTCAACGGGGACCGAGCTTCAGGTGGTCCAGATAGACCTGAACCAGCTCACCCTGGACCCGGTCTCGAGCGCGCTCGTGGAGATAGGCCCGTCGCTGCCGTTCACCGCCGCTGACGGCAGGATCGTAGGCGACTTCCTCAGGGGTGGCGGCATGCTGCTCCTCGCCGACGATTTCGGGACCGGCAACTCGCTCCTCGAGAAGATGGGCGCCACGAGCAGGATCTCAGGACGGCTGGTGATGGACCTCGCATTCGACAAGAAACCCCAGTTCCCCGTGTGCTACGACCTGAGGACGAGCCCGCTCACGGCGAACGTCACGAGCCTGCTCTTGAACTACCCTTCGTCGCTGATCATCAACGGGACGAACACGACGCCGCTGGCGTTCACGAGCGTCGCGAGCTGGCTCGATACCAACAACAACGGCCGGATGGACCCCGGGGAGCCCATGGGGCCATTCCCCCTGCTCGCGGAGGAGAGGCTCGGCTCTGGGACCATCATACTGCTCTCGGACCCGAGCGTCCTCATCAACGGCATGCAGGCGTACCGGAACGACTCTGTGTTCGCGCGGAATGTGCTCTCCGTGCTGTGCACGGGCAGGTCCTCGGTGTACTTCGACGAGAGCCACAGGAACTTCTTCAGCCCGGTCGTGATAACGGCCAAGTTCACGGGCTCCATATCGACCACCGCGAAGGGCGCACTCGCGGTGATCGCCTTCGTGCTCTCCCTCTGGATCGCGACGGACTATGTCGACAAGGCGGTCGCGATCGTCCTCAAGCGTGCTCTCGCTCTCTACTCATGGTTCGTCCGAGTGCTGTTCTTTTGGAGGAAGCCGGCGCCGGCCGCCAAGGCGATGACCGTCGAGGAGCTGGAGGCGGAAGTGAAAAGGAGGCACCCCGACTGGAGACCGGGGGTCATCCACTACATAGTGAAGGAGAGCGAGAGGCACTCGAAGATCGTGCTCGAGCACGAGGGGCGAGCGAAGGCCTAGGACAGTATCGCGAAGACCCTCTGGACCACGACGACCACGAAGAGCACCAGCCCGGCGTACACGAACAGGTCGAGCCTGCTCCTCAGCTCCCTCGACAGGAAGCCGTCCGTCAGCTCCCTGGTGACGAGCAGGCCTATCAGCACGAGCGTCGCGAGCACCTCGACCCCAGCGCTGAGGGATATGAGCACGCTGATCACCGTCCAGACGGAAACTGCGACAAAGACCTTCTGGGACATCAGCACGGGACCATGCCTCCGCCAGCGCGTGGCGAGAGGGGATGCAGATGTGATTATAATAGAATCGCGTTCCGCACGCTGGCTGCTCTCCCAGCTGCCATCCGCAGACGCTCGCGGACGTGTCTGTGAGGACATGGGGATTCTTCATATACGGCTATCCAGTTCCTGTGGATGACCGTCGGCACGAGAGAGGGGAGGACGGCATGGCGGAGCGAGCTGCTCACCCGTGGAGACTCCAGTTCGAGATGAGGGAGAGGCCCTACGACCTCGTCCTGTGCATCTTGCTCGCTCTCGTCCTCGTCGCGATGGTCTTCCTGGTGCCGCACAGCGTCGTGAGGCAGGTCCTGGGCCTCGCCTTCGTGCTCTTCCTGCCAGGGTACGCCGCCGTGGCCGCCCTGTTCCCGGAGAACGACCAGATCGACGGGATCGAGAGGGTGGCCCTCAGCTTCGGCCTCAGCATCGCAATCGTTCCTCTGATCGGCCTCGGGCTGAACTTCACTCCCTGGGGGATCCGGCTGGACCCGATACTCGCCTCCGTATCAGCGTTCATCATCGGCGTCTCGCTCGTTGCCTGGTACCGCAGGGGAAGGCTGCCCATGGACGAGAGGTTCGCCATCGTGGTCGACTTCGAGCTGGACTTCCGCGGCATGCCGATGGTGGACAAGCTGCTCACGATCAGCATAGTCGTCATGCTCGTCGCGTCAGTTGCGGTGCTCGCGTGGGCCGTGGCCACGCCGAGGGTGGGCGAGAGGTTCACCCAGCTCGCGATCCTCGGCCCGGGGGGCATGGCGACCGGCTACCCGAGGAACCTCACGGTCGGCGAGAACGCCACCGTGCTGCTCTCGGTTGAGTCGTTCGAGCAGAGGACCCTGAACTACACGATACTCATAGTCCTGACGAACGCTTCTGACAACTCCACGAGCGTGGCGAAGTACGGCATCAACTGGAGCAGGAGCAACTCGCTCGCCCCGCACCTGGGGACCGCGCAGAACTTCACGCTCGAGAACGGGCAGTACTACAACCGCACGCTGAACTTCAGTGTCACGTCCCCCGGCACATGGAAGCTCCAGTTCCTGCTCTACATCCAGGGACAGCCCATGACGCAGAACGCCTACAGGGAAGTGCACCTGTGGCTCGTCGTGTCATGACCTCCCGGGGGAACTATGTCGGGGAGGCGCGAAGCTCCTGCTCTCTCCCCGGGACCCTCATGCCCTGGGTAGCGGGGCAGCTGACACTCCCGTACGAGCAGAATATGCAGCACTTGCCCTCGGTCGGCGTCATGACGAAACCGCAGTTTCTGCACTGGTATCTGATGAGGCAGTAGTCCGTGGGCATCGTCTCGATGCTCTCGAAGCCGCACTTGGGGCACCGCACGACGGATTCGAGCATGATCTTCTTGCCAGAACGAGGGCCCATGAGACCGACCGCGCGCACAAGGCATCTACTCGAGAGCGTATCAAGTCTCGCCCGCACCTAGGCATGTCCGGGGAGGAGCGTCCCGGGGAAGGCCGGGAAATGCCCAACTCTGTACACTCTGGGTTAAATACCACGGGGATTGTCGCATGGGCCAATCCGGGGAAAGTATCTGATGGACAAGAAGAGAATCGCGATCATCGGCGGGGGCAACATGGGCATGGCGCTTGCGAGAGGCATCCTCAAAACGACCTGGGCGCGCCCCGAGAACATGATGATAGCCGAGCCGCTCAAGGAGAAACTCGGGGCGATCAAGGAGCTCGCGAAGGGCATCAGGGCGTCCCACTCCAACGCGGAGGCCGCGCGGTGGGGCGATGTCATACTCATCTCGGTCAAGCCACAGATAATGGCGCACGTGCTCGAGGAGATCAGGCCCGAGGTGAAGGACAAGAAGCTGGTTATCTCGGTGGCCGCGGGCGTGACCACTTCGTTCATAGAGAAGAAGCTCGACGGGAACGTCCCTGTGGTGAGGGCGATGCCGAACATCGCCGCGCTCGTGCGGGAGGCCGCGACCGCCATCTGCGAGGGGAAGCACGCCACGAAGGCGGACCTCGATGTCGCGAGGCACATATTCGAGTCGGTCGGCATCGTGGTCGACGTCGAGGAGTCGCTCATGGACGCCGTCACGGGGCTGAGCGGGACGGGCCCGATGTACGTGTTCCAGATACTGGAGGGGCTCTCGGACGGCGGCGTGAAGGCCGGCCTGTCCAGGGACACCGCGAACATCCTCGCCGTCCAGACGCTAATAGGCTCTTCGAAGCTCATCAAGGAGACGAAGGAGCATCCCGCGAAGCTCAAGGACCTCGTGACATCGCCGGGCGGGACCGCGATCAGCGCGCTGCACTCCCTCGAGAGGAACGGCCTCAAGGCGCTCCTGATCGATGCCGTCGAGGTCGCCGCCAAGAGATCGAGCGAACTGGGGACCCAGGACAAGGACTAGGGACGCTTCAGGACGCCCTTGGCCTTCTCCGGGTTGCTGGTCATCACGGCCAGCGCGGCCGGCGAATCCTTCTTGCCGATGAGGAACACGGACTCGATGTTCAGCCCCGCCCTAGCGGCCTTCTTCGCGACCTTGTCTATCTCCCCCGGCCTGTCAACGATGTCGAGGAGCACGATCTCGAACTCCTCGAACTCGAAGCCCGTCCTCTCGAGGCTCTTCCTCGTGGACAGCTCGTCGTCCGTTATGACCTTGACGAGCGGCCTCGGGCCGCGCTTCTCTGTGGCAAGTCCCCTTATGTTGACCGCGCTCCGAGCCAGAGCGTCGGTCACGCGCGCAAGCTCACCAGGCTTGTTCTCAATGAAAACGTCGAATTCCTTCATCTTCCGGCGCACCATGACAAATACGCGCATGCAAGTAGAAAAGGTTGCTCCCAAAGGTTTCGGCTTGGACGTCGGCGCTCGCAGCTCCGTTCATGGTGTCGACAGCCACGCGCTCTCCATTGCCCGCATGCGAGACATGCCTTCCCTGAACCCCGCACCGTCGTGCTCGTGCCCGCCCCACACCTCGATCATCACGGGAAGGGCGGTCCCCTTCAGGAACGAGAAGTCGATTTCGCCGTCCCCGACCTGCAGGCCCTCGCTGTCGGGGGCCCGCGCATCCGATAGATGGATGTGCTTCACCTTCCCGCCGAAGGCGTCCATGAAGTCTCGGCAGTATCGCTGGTCGCCCTCCTTCCTCGAGAGATAGCCGTGGGAGGTGTCGAGCACGAGGCCCTCGACCATGCCCGACAGCCGGGACACATCCTCGATCGAGACGCACATGTTGGACACGAGCCGGCCAGCACCCTTCTGCCAGTAGTACCAGGGCATGTTCTCGAGGAGCAGGTCGCGGCCACCGAGTTCCGAGAGCGAGCGTTCGAGGTTCCCCAGAAGAAGAGCGTGATCGCCCAAGGCTCTCCGTATCCCGCCGGGATGAATC
>JBBIUZ010000074.1:0-7441 GCA_037439985.1 Methanobacteriota archaeon
GGGGGGTCCCAAGAGCGCCGTAGTAGATGCGTTCGTTCGCCGTCGCATTGCCGCCGTTCCACGGGGCGAGGCCATGCCCCGAGAGGCTCGCCTGCCCGTGGGCGATACCATAGGCTGAGAACGCCGCTATGAGGGCGAATGCCAGGATGACGAAGTACGAGCACGACAGCAGTATGACGATCTTCGTGTTCTCGTCTGGAGAGAGCAGGTCGCGCGCCTTCCATGAAAGGCCGTAGTAGACGAACCCGTGGTCCTCGAACCGCTTGACCAGGCCGCCCTCCTCCATCTTCTTCAGGTGTCTGTGCACCGCGGCCTTGTCGATGTTCAGCGCGTCCGAGAGCTGGGACACGGTCCTCCGCATCGGCTGAAGCGAGCGCAGTATCTCCAGTCTTGTATCCGAGGCAAGGGCGAACAGTGACTTCTTATCGAGTTCGATCTTCATCAGGTCCGCCCCCAGACGGAAAGGGCAGTTCTGGAACATTAAGCTCGCTCCAAGGGCTCATCGAGGCGTTGCAGTGGTGTTCGCGAAGACCGGCTTCGGAAGGACAATCGGTGGGACATAGTACGTCAGGGACCCTTCGGCTGCGAGATTGTGGATGTCATTCGCCTTAATCTGGGACTGCGAGACGGTATACAGGCAGTCGCCGATGTAGAGTGACCTGAGTACCTGGGTCAGGTAATAGTCCGATCCGGAGTGCGTTATCACGCCCTTCAGCGAGATACCATCCTTGATCGACACTGCGAACACGAAGGCGCCTTGTTCGAACAACGAGTAGTTCCAGGGATTCTCGTAGGAGCAGGTCGTGACGGGTATGACGAGCAGACCGTTTCTGGAGTCGTAGAGGACCGCCTTGTGGTCCCATTGGGCATCTGAGCAGGAGTAGGTTGACCCCACGATGTACTTGCTGGTCTCCGTGGGGCTGGTGGGGACGGACACATCGTACAGCGAGATCTTGACGCAGCCGTTCTCGCTGCCTATCCCGAGCAGGTGTGAGCTGTCAATCGGATGGAGGTAGCTTGAGAACCCGGGCATCACGAGTTCTCCGAGGACCGAAGGGCTTGATGGATTGCGCAGGTCAATGACGAAAAGCGGGTCCGTCTGCCTGAATGTGATCAGGTAGAGCAGGTCACCGACGTACCTAGCAGAGAATATGCGCTCCCCAGGCGCGAGGTTCTTCAGAGCACCGACCACCTCGAGGTTCTTCCCTAGGACGTAGACGCTGTTCCTCATGTCGCTCCATTCGGTCGTCGTCGCGACACGCAGGTACGGGCCACTCTGGTCCAGGGAGAACTGGTTCAGAACCCATCCGCCCACCTCGCCCTTGGCGGCAACGGTCATCGCGGTTCCGCTGACCGCAATCTTGTATATGGTCGTCCTCGTCGTGTCTTCGCGCTCGGCGACCGTTCCGTTGCCCTTGGAGATGAGCGCCCCGTCCCATTTCTGGAACGTCAGGTAGAGCGCGTCTGGCGACATGTACACCGTCGTTCCCCAGCCGGCGACCAGGGACATGCATTCGATGTGTCCGCTATGCGTGTCCACCACCAGGAGGTTGACGAGTCCGGTGACCTCCTTGGTCTGCGGGTCGTAGTATATGCTTCCAAGGTCGACGGTCCGAGGCGTGTCCCGGATCCAGATCGACGGCGTTGATGGCACCTTGGCCGTCAGCCAGGGATAGTACTGCGTCACGAGGAACACCACGTTCCCCGTCATCCTCGAGGTCTGCTCCCAGCCGGACACTCCGAAGACGGATAGCTGCTTCGGGGAGTAAGGGTTCGAGACGTCGTAGGTGGCGACGTACGTCCGAGGACCGAGGATACTTGCCTGGCCAAATCCGCCGATTTCCAAGCGGTTGAAGAAGTAGCACTGGTCACAGGCCGTCAAGATGATCATGAGCCTGCCATCTGAGACGTATAGCCCCTGGACGTAGGCGCTGACATTGCCATTGCTCGGACCAAGGATGTCCCGTGCCTCGATGACAGACACGTTCCTGAGATCCGAGGGCGGGTACGCCTTGACTATGGCCACTCTCGATGAGGCAGAGGCTATGTAGAGGTACGTCCCATCCGTCTTGACGATATCCTGTTCATCCACTCCCGCGACCTGGACGTTCGTCTGCGAGTAAGGGATGCCAGCGCCGCTCCCGCGGGCGAAGTCAGGGCTCGGGGCTCCGAATGTGGGGGAGATTCCATAGCTCATGTTCCCCGATCCCCCGCTCCCGAGAAACCCCCGGAGGTCCCTGTAGCTGCTGAACGTGGACAGAAGGTCGGCATGCGAATATGGTCCATGACCGAGGTTCTGGACCACGTACGTGACCGCTCCCGCGCTGGACACGCATGCGACGATAAGGGCTGCTAGGACCGTCTTTTGGAGATCGTTCATGGCTGTCGATCATTATTCCCCGCGACGCTATATCAATAGGTTCTTCGCGTTGACCCAGAAGTCAACACATGTCCCACTGTGGCGACCCCCTTCAGGGCCTTTAAGAAGGTAACTTCCCAAGCGCGACTTCGACCGCCTTCTTCGGATCGTCCGTCTCGATCAGGTTCGGGATCGGCCTGGGCATGGCCTTCTCGAGCTTCCAAGTGCGCAGCCCTATCACGCTCTTGCCGATGTTGAGCGCATGGGCGATCTCAGAGAGCGTGCCGAACTCCCCGCCGATCGCAATTAGCACATCCGCAGTCTTGACGAGTATGACGTTCCTCCCAATGCCCATCCCCGTCACGATCGGGATCTGGACATACGGGTTAGCATCCTCCTTGCTGTCGGAAGGTATGATACCTATGGTGAGTCCGCCCCGGCTCCTCGCGCCTTTGCAGACGGCCTCCATCACGCCCTTGAGGCCGCCGCACACGACGGCCGCCCTCCGCTTGGCGATCTCAACCCCGACCTCCTCGGCGAGTCGCATGATGTCCGGGTCTGCCCTGCTGGAGCCTATTACTCCCACGATCTTGAACACCACGTCTCGTCCTGATGGCGCTCCTTCCTCATAAATCCCAAGCCAGCATCGTTATCGTCAGGCGGTTTTCCAACGACATGTTTATTAGCTATCATAAGTGATATTACCTGGCATCAGCAGAAGGGCATCCCATGCCAGACATCAGAGGACGCATTGAAGAAGACAGGGGCATATTGAAGAAGATACAGAATGTCGTCCCGGGGTTCAGGGGATACAGGAGACGGGA
Source organism: Methanobacteriota archaeon (assembly GCA_037439985.1). Lineage (GTDB taxonomy): Archaea > Thermoplasmatota > Thermoplasmata > UBA10834 > UBA10834 > COMBO-56-21. The sequence goes on from JBBIUZ010000074.1 coordinate 3,184, forward strand.
GGACCTCCACGACGCTGACAGGGTGCTTCGCTCGCAGCTGGCTGCCAAGCTGGCCCTTCAGAGGCAGGGGCTCGAGGAGTGCAGGGGCATGCTCGTCCAGAGCTTCGGCTCGAAGGAGCTCGAGACAGTCGGGGGGCTCATATTCCAGTACAAGAGAATCGAGGGGCTCGTCACTCACGCGGAGATGGGGTATTCTGGCCTTGTCGCGGACCTTCAGATCGGGGAGGACGATCTCGACAAGCTCTACGAGTATGACGCCGCAATGATAGACCACATCACGGCCATGTCCGCCAGCGTCGACTCCCTCAAGAACTCCATCATGGCGGCCGACGAGCCGACCGAACACAAGGACCTGATGAACATCAAGGCGCGGATTTCGGACTTCGAGACGCAGTTCAAGGCGCGCATGAACGCGATAACTGGGACGGAGGTGTGATAGATGAGCCTGATCGGCGCGGAGACATTCAAGTGGGAGGACGCGGACAAGAGGCAGAACATCATGTTCCGCATCCCGAGGAACATCAGATTCAACGACAACGTCGTTGTCCGCGAAGACGAGATTGCCGTGTTCTACAGGGACGGGAAGGCGCTGGCCTATATCGATAGGCCGGACAGGTACGCACTCACGTCGCTGAACGCACCCGTGGTCGGCGCCGTCGTCAAGTTCCTATCTGGCGTCCAGCAGCAGGCAGAGCTCATCTACCTCCAGAAGAGGGCCATTGACGGCAAGTTCGGGAGCAAGCAGCCATACCAGTTCAGGGACAAGGACTTCGGCATGGTCAACCTGCGCGTGTTCGGCGAGTTCAGGTACAAGGTCTCGTCGCCGGAGAACTTCGTGAACCAGTTTGTCGGAACCTTCAACTTCGCCACGAGCACGGAGGTGGAGGACAGGATAAAGGAACAGGTCGTCGTCCTCGTGTACGACTCGCTCGGGGACATGAAGCAGCAGGGCATGGGCGTGGCGGACCTCGCCGCGAACCTGACGAACATCGAGCAGTTGGTTCTGTCAAAGGTCAACGACCACTTCGCCCTCTACGGGGTCTCGGTCGACAAGCTGTCGGGGCTCTACATATCGCTGCCTGAGGACGTGCAGAAGGCGGTGGACACGAAGTCCTCGATGACCATCCTGGGCGCGAACTACATGCAGTACCAGGCGGGACAGGCCATGGTGGACGCCGCCCAGAACCCGTCAGGAGGCACCGCGGCGGCGGGCGTCGGCCTCGGGGCCGGGCTGGGGATGGGCTACACGATGGTCGGCGCAATGCAGCAGGGCATGGTCCCACCGCAGGCACAGCCCCAGGCGCTCATGATCCCGTGCCCGAAGTGTGGCGCGGCGAACTCGCAGACCAACAAGTTCTGCGCGTCGTGCGGTGCGAAGATGGGCCCGGCTACGGTCACGTGTTCCAGGTGCAAGGCACAGGTGGCAGAAGGCACCAAGTTCTGCCCCGAGTGTGGCGCCCCCATGACGGCGCCAGCCACTAAGAAGTGCGCTAGCTGCGGTGCGGACGCACCGTCCACATCCAAGTTCTGCCCGGGATGCGGAAAACCCCTGTAGTCGGGGTCCTTGGTGGGGCGGAGCATAGGTCTGGAGGAGTTGAGTCAGCTTGGCATCCATCAAATGCCCGAAGTGTGCCGCCCCGGTGCCTTTCGACGCAGGGGTGAAGTTCGTGAAGTGCCCGTATTGTTCGTCTCTGGTGTATATCGACAGGACCGGTGCGGGGTTCTACTACGCCATCCCGTTCATGGTGAACGAGAACGACGCGGTGGGGACGTTCAGGCGCTGGGCGGCCGGTCCGACCAAGGCCAAGGACATGGACAAGCTCGCGCAACTCGCAGGGATCAGGAAGAAGTACTTCCCCGTGTACATGTTCCGGAGGGACCTGAACGGTGTCGAGCAGGTGTTCATCGAAACGGCTGGCTCGACCACGCTCCCGGGCCTGCACAACCTGAAGGTCCCCGCGGGAGACCTCAAGATATTCGATGCGACGTTCGATGTGAGCGGGGCCGAGCTGATCAAGCCTGACGTAGAGATGATGCCCTACTTGAACACGCTCCCGGGGAAGCCGAAGGAGCAGGCGCTCGTGTTCTTCCCGATATGGACCATCGACTATGTGTTCAACCAGAAGAAGTACGAGGCCGTCGTCGACGCCAGCTCGGGAGAGGTTTTCTCCGCGGAGTTCCCGACCAGGAACTCGAACGCCTACATGGCGGTCGCAGGAGCCGGCTTCGTCGCGTTCGTAGGTGAGGGCCTGCTGGCGACATCGATGCTCATCCCGGCGATAGCCCTGATGGCCGTCACGGTGATAGGCGTGTTCTACATCGGCCTCCAGGTCGCGAGGAGGATGTGACCATGGGCGATGGCATATCGGTCGGCCTGAGCTGCCCCGCGTGCGGAGGAGCGATCTCTGTTTCCGAGGGCGAGAACGTCGTCATCTGCCAGTACTGCGGCTCCGTGCTCTACGCAGAAGGAGATCAGGGCGTGCACACGATCGCGTTCAAGAACAAGCTCCTGAGGGATGCCGCAGCCGCTTCCTCGCAGCAATGGTGGGCTCACGGGCTCAAGGCCAGAGACCTCAAGAAGACGGGGAAGATCGTCGAGTCGTACCCGATATACCTTCCCTTCTGGCGGACAGTGACGAGGGTCGCGGGATGGGTCTGCGGATACGAGGAGAGGAGACACACGGACCAGAAGGGCAACGTGACCGTCGAGAGGATCCCCAAGGAGGTCATGGTCCTCCAGGATTACCCGTTCACGGAGATTGCGTGCGACCCCGGGGATCTCGGGATAAGGACCATGAAGAACTTCGCGGGCGAGACGACATTCGCCGACTTCGAGGAGATACCGACCTTCGAGTCGACCACTAGCAAGGACGACGCCATGAGGCATGGCATAGACGATTCTCTCGCGAGGGCGCGGACCGGCGCCCGCGTGCAGAAGATCACCATGGACACCCTGAAGGCCTTCAACAAGGGCATCACCATGGCCTACTACCCCGTCTGGGTCATAAGGTACAACTACAGGGACAGGATGTACATGGACACCGTAGACGGCGTCACTGGGCAAGTGCTGTCGGGAAGGGCTCCGGGCGACCCGTTCTTCCAGAGCCTGGCCATGACCGGCGGGACATCCATCGGAGGCCTCATCGCAGCTGCGGGCATCGTCCTTGGCAACTCGATGGGTGACGCGAGGATAGCCCTGGTGGGCGTGGCAGTCGGAGCGGTCATCCTCTTCATCACCTACAGGTTGTTCAGGTACGGTTCCGAGATCATCCAGGGCGAGTTCAAAGAGAGGAAGTCCGTAAAGGACGCGATGAAGCAGCTCCAGCAGGTGGGGAAGACGCTGGAGGGATTGAGATGAGGATCCTGCAGGTCAAGTGTCCATCGTGCAACCAGGCAATCAGCATGAAGGAGAAGGACAGGCTGTTCTACTGCGACAGGTGCAACGTCATGCACATCAGGGAGGGCGGGATGTCCGAGAGGATAGACTTCGAAATTGCCGAGTTCAACCCGAAGGCCCAGGGCGAGAGGGTGTACATGCCATTCTGGAGGCTCTACACGACCTTCGTCGTCAGATCGAAGAACGTCCAGGGTGGGGCGGTCTTCAAGATGAGCCAGTGGCTCAGGGGCGGCAGCGATAGCGGGAACATGTTCATCTACATACCCGCGTCGGAGCTCGACGCCAACAACTTCGGGAGGCTCTCGACGATGTTCACCGGAGCCGCCCCGAGGTACGCCACGCGCCTGAACTTCGCGAACGTGAGACGTATTCCAGGCACGCTCCCCAAGCAGGAGGCCGTCCAGCTCGCGGATTTCGTGGTCGTGACCATGGAGGCGGAGCAGCCGGGCGTGCTCCAGCAGCTGGATTACAGCCTCACCGTGAACGACACGAAGCTCGTTTACCTGCCATTCGTGATGACGCCACAGGGGCCCGTCCCCGCTCTGTAGGGCGGATTCGTCGCGCCGACGTTCACGCCCTTCGCCTGAGCTTGGACAGGAACTCCTCCACGATCTTGCCGTGGTCGAACGCGAGCTTGGGCAGGCTGTCGAGCGGGATCCATTCAGCGGCGACGGCGTCGTCCCCTTCTCTTGCCCTGCCTCCCCGCACGCCTAGCTCGTACACTGCGGTTACGAAGTGCCCTCTCGGGTCTCTCCTGGGGTCCGAGTAGACTCCGACGAGGTCGACGACCGCGGTCCTGAGCCCCGTCTCCTCGAGCACCTCGCGTACGACGCAGTGCTCCAGCGTCTCCCCGTAGGTCAG
>JBBIUZ010000075.1:0-7417 GCA_037439985.1 Methanobacteriota archaeon
CACCTTGAAGCTCTTGATCTTGCCGATGTCATGGAGGAGCGCTCCCGCAAGAACCAAGTCGCGGTCGAGCCCCTCGTGGAGCTCGGTGACCCTGATGCAGACCTCCGTGACGTTGAGCGTGTGCTTGAGCAGTCCTCCGACCGCGGCGGAGTGCAACTGGATGGATGCGGGACATGCCGAGAACTCCTCCAGGAATGCCTCATCTCCGAGAAAAGCGTCGAGCACGCGCCTCAGGTCCGGATTCTTCACCTGCCGGACCAGTTCTAGCAGGTGTGCCTTCATTCGGTCGATGTCCGGATAGGTCCTGATGAGTTCTGCGATGTCGTACTCCAATTCCTCGAGCTTGCGGACGGAGCCGCCGTTCTTCTCGCTCACAGATAGCTCGAGCTGGTTCCTGTACTCCGACACCTCGCCCGTCAGCCGGACGACGTCATCGCGCTCGAAGGAGTCGTGGAGCCGCTCGACGAAGGCCTTGTCCTGACCGCCCCAGTACTTGGCCGTGGTCTGGCCAGACTTGTCGGCGACCCTGAACTCGAACATCCAGCCGTATTTGTATTCCTGGACAGGTTTCTTGTAGTTGACCGAGAAATAGCTATCGACCCTCTCCCCCGCCCTCAGATCGCTCACGAGCTGCTTGCCGCCCATCTTCCTGTGCTCCTTGTGCGTCCCGTTCCTCAGGCGGGTGATTGGGAGGGGGACGTATATTCGCTTTGCGAGTGGTGGGCCGAAGGTCTCACCCCTCAGTTGCCGGACCGCGGTATGCTCAGTCGCCGTCCCCGCATCCATCTCCGGGTTGGACTGGTGGACCATTCAGCCACACACGCTGGACGATCGCGCGGGTCCAATACCTAGGTTGGGTGTGCCTGTAGCATACGCAGCGGGCGGGTCCATCCATTCACGCGCATCCATGCCAATAATGAAAAAACCCGTCTCGGTCCCGCATCCCCGGGACCGAACGATCCCACTTCCCTTCTCCTGTCCAGGTCACCAGCACTTAGAGTAGCCGCAGGTCCTGCAGACCACACACCCCTCCACGTACTCGACCATGCTTCCGCACTCGGGACACTCGGGGCACACCTCGCCCTTGTCCACGTAGTTCTGCTTCGCCACCTTCACCATGGCCTGGACGCTCTCGGCAGAGGGCGCACGGCCGCTCACCGACTCTCTGTCCTTCACGAACCTCTCGAGCGCCTTCGCGACGGCATCGCTGCAGGACAGCACCATCCCGCCAGGCTGCCAGAGCGGGGACGGGCACCTTATGCCCTTCAGTTGCTTCACTATCGCCTCGGGCTCTATGCCCGACCTGAGCGCGAGAGATATCAGCCTGCCCACGGCCTCAGCCTGGGATGCCGTGCACCCGCCCGACTTGCCCATCTGTGTGAAGACCTCGCACAGGCCGTTCTCGTCCTCGTTGATCGTGACGTATAGATGCCCGCAACCGGTCTCGAGACGCTGTGTCGACCCCCTCGTGACGTACGGCCTGGCCCGCGGCTGGAGCGCCTCGCCCTCTGCCTCGGCTGGCTTGCGCTCGGCGGCGGACTCGCCCACGCTGAGCACCTGGTCCTCCCGGCTGCCGTATCGGTAGACCGTGACGCCCTTGCATCCGAGCCCGAAAGCCGTCATGTAGACGTCCTCGACGTCCTTCGGGGTCGCGTCCTTCGGGAAATTGACGGTCTTGGACACGGCATTGTCCGTGTGGTTCTGGAAAGCTGCCTGCATCCGTATGTGCCACTCGGGAGAGATGTCTAGGGCGGTCACGAATAGCTTCCTGACGTCCTCAGGCACCATGCTGATGTCCTTCAGCGAGCCCTTCGCGGCGATTTCCCCCATCAGGTCGTTTGTGTAGAAGCCCCTCTCCCTCGCAACCTCCTCGAAGATAGGGTTGACCTCGGGGAGAATGTCCTTGTCCATCACGTTCCTTACGTACGCCACTGCGAATATCGGCTCTATGCCGCTCGACACGCCGGATATGATGCTTATGGTGCCTGTCGGCGCGATCGTGGTCACGGTGGCGTTCCTCATGGCGCGGAACTGCCTAGCCAGGGTGCTTCCGGCGAAGTTGGGGAAGCTGCCTCGCTCCTCCGCAAGCGCGACGGAGGCCTTGTGTCCCTCGTCGTCAATGAACCTCATCAGCCTCCCGCCGAGCTCGATGGCATCTTCTGTGTCATAGGGGATGCCCAGCCTGAGCAGGGCGTCGGCGAACCCCATGATCCCGAGGCCAATCTTACGGTTCGCCTTGGTCATCTGTTCGATCTGCGGGAGAGGATACCTGTTGACATCTATGACGTCGTCGAGGAACCTGACGGACCACTTGACGGTTTCGGCCAGCCTCCCGTAGTCCACCGCAGGCCTCCCGTCCTTCAGGGTCAGCATGCTAGCAAGGTTGATGGAGCCGAGGTTGCACGACTCGTACGGGAGGAGCGGCTGCTCCCCGCACGGGTTGGTGCTCTCTATCTCGCCAGCGTTGGGCGTGGGATTGTCCCTGTTGATCCTGTCGATGAAGACTATGCCCGGCTCCCCGTTCCGCCAGGCCATGTTCACGATGAGGTCGAAGACCTTCCTAGCCTGGAGTTTCCGGACCGTCTGCTTGGACCTTGGGTTGACGAGTTCGTACTCGCCGTCCTCGGCCAGGGCCTTCATGAACTTGTCGGTGATGGCGACGGAGATGTTGAAGTTGGTCAGTTTCGTGCTGTCCTTCTTGCTCGTGATGAACTCCATGACATCGGGGTGGTCGACCCTGAGTATGCCCATGTTGGCACCCCGCCTGGTCCCGCCCTGCTTGATGGTTTCCGTCGCGGCATTGAAGACCTCCATGAACGATATCGGGCCGCTCGAGACGCCAGCCGTGCTCTTCACAGAGTCGCTCGCTGGCCTGAGCCTCGAGAAGCTGAAGCCGGTCCCTCCGCCGCTCTTGTGGATGAGGGCGGTGTACTTGATGGCGTCAAAGATCTCCTCCATCGAGTCGCCGATAGGGAGGACGAAGCATGCGGAGAGCTGCCCCAACTCCCTTCCCGCATTCATCAGCGTCGGACTGTTCGGCATGAATTCAAGTCTGGCCATCATCTCGTAGAACCGCTCTGCGACGCGCTCGATTTCCTCGTCGGACTTTCCATAGCTCTTTTCGGCCGACGCAATGGCCCTCGAGACCCTTTCGAGGAGCTGTCTTGGAGTCTCGGTCGGTCTACTGTTGTCGTCCTTCTTGAGGTATCTCCTCTCTAGAACCATCCTCGCGTTTGCCGTGATCTGTGGCCCAAGGGCCCAGCCTCTGGCCGTCGCATGGTTCTCGCCGAGCGCGGCAGATGCCCCTCTTTGCTGTCCCGATATGGTGGACATGTCTCCCCCACACTTCAGATATCTTTCCGTCCAAGTGGTTGGTTGCCAGTTGCCATCGTCGTGCGAAGGCCTTGCGGCATCGGTATCCTCAGAAGACCATCGCCGCTCCTCCACCCCTGCCTGGCTTCCAGGGTGAAAAGCCTTGCTACTCCGTGCAGACTGCAATCGGACAGCATCGGATAAAGACGTTTTTGAACCCAGTCTGATAACAAATGCCCCTCATCCTTCTGCGCCACGCATGCGAAGCGTATCACCTATGTTATCTGATTGTTTACCATATGCCTATGCCAGTATATCATCGCGCCAAAGGGACATGAGCACAAGGGGCGAACATTCTGCAGAGGTCGAGTTCACGTGCTGCATATGCAACCCGTGGAATCATATGTGACGTCCCGACGACTTGCTCTGAGGCCGTTCGACGGCCTCAGAGCACAGGTGTGGGGGAAAGGGTTCAATAACACTACGACATGTATGCCCCCCCGATGAAAGTAAGGGTCAAGCTATTCGCGGTCTTCAGGGACATTGTCGGCTCAAAGGAAGAGACGATTGATGTGGAGGACGGGATGACCGTTCAGGGGCTCCTCGAGTCCTACATCTACAAGTTCCCGCAAATGGCCAAGTTCAGAGACCACATCATCCTCTCGGTCAACAAAGAATACGGTCCGCTCAAGAAGGAGCTGAAGGACGGGGACGAGGTGACGTTCCTTCCGCCCGTCAGCGGCGGCTAGCACGAGGACATCTGATAGTGGGCCGGCACGGTTACTCGATCAGGACGGCCCTCAGGCTTTTTCCCCTCGGGCACTCGAGGTCCTCGCCCACCTGGACGACTCTGAACCGCATCCCATCGAGAGGACCGAGCGGCCTGCACACGCGGTAGTTCGGGCATCCACTCCAGTCGCATCCCATGTCCTCGAAGGCGATCATCGAGCCCTCGACTGCGGAATCCTTCGGGAGCGTGCTCCTCGTTGGCACCTTCTCGACCTCCACGACCCTTACCCCGGAGTCATGGACCCTGCATTCGTGGTGCACGTCCCTCACGGCCGTCACCATGTACCTTCTGTTCGGTTCGAGGTGGAAGCAGACGTTCTTGACCTTGCACTCTCGGCAGTCTGCCAACGGCCCGCAGAATACGAACTCGAACCCCTTCTTGCACTGTTGTTCCCCGACTACAGTAACCAGTACCATTGCTGAGCACCTCTACCTAAATCACTTTCGTGATACCAGCCAGGCGTTCCGCAGCGTCCGGGGCCAGCCCCCTGTCTCCGAGGACCGTGTACCTGTCCTTTCGAATCTCATGCGCGTGCGTGAGGGCTTCTATCAGCTGGTCGTTGGTCACTCCCAGCTCCTGGGCGCTCGTGGGCGCGCCCATCTGCTGGAGGGCGCTCCGTATTCTGTGCCAGTCCCCCCCGTGCAGGTACATCATCATAATCGACCCGACGCCGCACTGCTCCCCGTGGAGAGCCTTGCCCGGCGCGATCTTGTCAAGAGCGTGAGAGAACATGTGCTCTGAGCCGCTGGTGGGCCTGGACGACCCCGCCACCGCCATGGATATGCCCGATATGATGATCGGCCTAATTGCGACCCAGACGCTCTCCTCGAGGTTGGGCTTGACGGATGCTGCGTGCTCAATGATTTGATCTGCCGCGTACTTCGCCAGGTTGGCCGCGCTCGAGCTATACTTCTCCGTGTGCAGCCTCTCGGCCAGCTGCCAGTCCAGCAGGGCCGTGGTGTTGGATATGACATCGGCGCAGCCGGAGGCCAGCAGGCGGTAGGGCGCCCGAACGATCAGGGCTGTGTCCGCGATGACCCCCATGGGGACCGTCGCGTTCAGGGACAGGGAGTTGCCCCCGTCTTTGATGGATGCCCGTGGGCTCGCGAGGCCGTCGTGAGATGCAGAGGTCGGCACACTTATGAATGGCTTCTTCAGATTCGAGGACGCCAGCTTCGCCAAGTCTATCTTGCTGCCCCCGCCCACTCCAAGGAGGAACGACGCCCGCACGTCCTTCGCGACTTCCTCGACCTTGACGAGGTTCTGCTGGCTCGCCACGCCGACCTCGACCTGCTGCACCTCGAATCTCTTCTCCAGGAGCGAGTCAGTCACCGGCTTCGCAGCCAGGGCGCCCGTGGTCGGGCCAGTCACGATGAGGGCCGTGCCTGTGAGCTCGAACCCCTCGCAAACCTCCCCCACCTGGCCCACGCAGTCGTGGCCGGCAATCACCTGCCGAGGGAACTGCATGGCCCTTGTCTTCGTGAAGATAGCCGCCATCGCGCAACACTACCTCAGGGTCCAGTATTTACTCCTTGCTTTTCAACCTATCGGGCAGGGGCAGCGCTGCCAGACGGGGCCGCTCACGCGATGGAGGATATCCTCTCCATCTTCTCGATCAGGTCGTCCATCCTGAACGGCTTCGAGAGGAAACCGACGGCCCCGGCATCCCTCGCCTCCTTCTCGACGAGGATGTCCGCGCTCACGAACACGACCTTCTGTCTCGGGTTGAGCTTGATAATCTCCTTGGTCGCGTCCACGCCGTTCATCACCGGCATCCGGTGATCCATTATCACCACATCGGGCTTGTCCGAGGAGTTGACATACTTCCTCAGTGCCTCCTCGCCATCGAACGCCGTGCCGATCACCTTGTAGCCCCTGAGCTGCAGGATGTCCCTGTACAGCTCGACGATGAACAGCTCGTCATCCACTATCATCACGGTGGTCATGGCTCACCCGCTTTCTCGAACTTCAGGACGAACTTCCAGCCACTGCCAGTGCCTTCTCCGACCTCGAAAGCGTCGAACTCCCCGCCGAGCATCTCGGCCGCGAGCTTCGCGAACACGTACCAAGACGTCCTGGCCATGCTCGAGCTGTCCGGGGAGTACAGAATTGGACGGTCCTCTGGTCGCATGCCAGGCTGGAGGACCGTGTTCCTGTCAGTGAGTGCGAGGCTCCAGCACGGCTTCCCCTTGTGCTCTGACCCATCAATCTCGACCTCGAGGTCGATGTTCTCGCCCGGATCCGCCTTCACCAGGTCGAGGAACACCTTGAGCACGAGATCACGCACGTACGCGTGCGCATTAACATAGGCGCTCTGCGGCCCCGGGACGACCCTCGCCCTGATATTCCTCGAGGGGAAGAACATGGGCAGTTCACGAACCGCGTGGTCGACGGCCCTCAGCAGATCGACCTTCTCGGTCGAGCGAGGGTCCGAGGACCTGACGAACGCGAGGCTCATGGCGTTCTCCACGAGCGCGGAAGATGTCTTGACGTGCGGCACGGCCTTCTCTGCGTAGACCCTGGTCCTTGTGTCGAGGTCCCTGTTCGAGAGGACTAGCTCGAGGTAGCTCAGGATCGCCTGGTTGTTGTTCAGGATGTCATGGCCGAGCAGGTCCATTAGAAACGCGGCCTGCTTCACGCTGTCTGAAGATGTGCGGCTCCCTGTCAAGATAGCGCTTCCTGGATGATGCCTGGCAGTGAATAAGGGTTTGATGCTTTATGAAACTGTCGGAAAGGTACTCGCCATCCATGGATGGCCATCGCTCAACCCGCGAAGTCGTCGAGGGTCATCTTCGGAGACGGCCCTTCCGTCTGCGTGCCCTCCGTGACCCACTCCCAGTAGTCCCTGGGGAGAGGCACGCCCTCGTAGTCAGGATCCCTCTTCGACGCCATGTGTTTGAGGTCAGAAAGCATCGCCCAGTACCTGCCCGAGTCCTTCCTCCCCGGCCTGTCCGGGAACTTCTTCTGTGCCTCGATCAGTATCTCATCCTTGAAGCATATGTGTGCGTGCCGGCCGTCGAGAATCGCGATGGAGTAGCTCGGATGCTTTCTCGCGTAGTGCCTTAGGACGAGGTCGACTATCCTGTGCTCGAAGCTCGCCTTGCCGATAAGGACCATGTTCGACCTATCCTCCATGAACGCGATGAACCTCTTGGCTCGCCTGAACTCGGCCGTGACCCGACGGATGCGATCCTTCATCTCCTTCGCCTCCGGGGACTGCTGCGCAAGGTAGGGTTTCGTGCCGTTCTTCTCGATTTGCGCGAGCACACCCAGGATTAGCTGGAGCCGGTCCAGCGCATCGAATCTGGATGACCA
>JBBIUZ010000076.1:0-7373 GCA_037439985.1 Methanobacteriota archaeon
CGCGCTCGAAGTCTATTGCCGTGCCCTCGATCGTTATCTTCACGCTCTCGGTCTCGCGGTCGACCTCTTCAAGAGTGCAGTTCACTCCCGAAACCCCGTTCAGGACCCCGATCCTCCGAGACAGCTCGATGATGGTCGGATGATGAGGCTTCAGAACATCCAAAACCAGCCTCTTGATGTCGCTCAATTCCTCCATCCCTACCAGCATCGATGTGTACGGGGTCTGCGTATTTATTTCTTCCCAGGCCCAGAGCACTCTCGGACGCGACTGGCCTACACGGTTGGCCGGCGGGCTCGTCAGGTTTAATACTGCACTAGCCAATCCGAAGCCGTGGCAAGGCCGGCTATCCCGCCAGAGGAAGTGAGAGTGCTGGACCTCAACGCCGCCCACCTTGGCGTGAGGACAATGACCCTGATGGAGCGCGCAGGGCAGGCGGTCGCCAAGTACGTCCTGGGCACTTCCGAGCCAGGGTCGAGGGTTGCGGTCATATGCGGGAAGGGGAACAACGGCGGGGACGGGCTCGTCGCTGCCAGGTACATCGCCCAGAACCTGCCCACAGAAGTGTATCTCGCGGAGCCGCGGCAGGAGATGTCGACTGACATCGCGCGGTTCAATCTCGACAGGGCGAGGGGACTCCTCAAGCCCCTTCCGTTCTTCGACCCCAAACGATTTGAAGTCATCGTCGACGCGATGCTGGGGATCGGCATCGAGGGAAGACCCCGGGATCCCTACCCTGGGATATTCAAGATGCTGAACGGGTCGAGACGGACCGTGATTTCTGTCGATGTGCCTTCTGGATGGCCATCGGAGGTGCGCGTAAGGCCGACCGTGACCCTGACTCTCCACGCGCCGAAGGCAGGGATGTCCAAAGCGAACTCGGGGAAGATCGTCGTTGTGGACATCGGAATACCTCCGGAGGCTGAGATGTTCTGCGGTCCAGGGGAGTTCTCCCTGCTCCCCAGAAGGAAGAAGGACGCCCACAAGGGGGATGCCGGGAGAGTGCTCGTGGTCGGCGGGGGCCCGTACACTGGTGCCCCGGCGTTCACCGCAATGGCGGCCATGCGCTCCGGCTCGGACCTGACGTTCGTGATGACCCCGCAGTCCTCCGCGCTGCCTGTCTCGATCTACTCGCCAAACACCATCGTGAGGCCGCTTGAGGGGGATCTCCTGACAGAGGCGCATATCGCTCGGGTCGTGGCCTTCTCTGCAGGCGTGGACGTGGTCGCGATAGGTCCCGGACTGGGCAGCGATGCTGAGACCATCGGTGCGATTCAGGAGATTGTGCGGCGGGTGAGCAAGCCTCTCGTGATCGACGCGGATGCCATAGGAGCCTGCGGGGCGAGACCTGATGTGCTCAGGAAGAAGTCCGGGGTCATCACGCCTCATGCGGGCGAGTTCAAGAAGCTCACTAGCAGGAGCGTGCCCGAGGAGGACCCAGAGAAGCGCTCGGCCGCGGTCAAGGAGGCTGCGGCCCAGCTCGGGATGACCGTCCTGCTCAAGGGACCTGTGGATGTCGTGAGCGACGGCAGGCACGTCAAGTTGAACAGGATCCACAACGACGCCATGACCGTCGGGGGCACGGGGGACGTCCTCACCGGGATTGTTGCCAGCATGCTCGGGCAGAAGGCCAGCCCCTTCGCGGCCGCGAGGATTGGAGCGTTCACGTGTGGCCTGGCTGGCAACCTTGCATTCGAGGAGAAGAGCTACGGGCTTCTCGCGACCGACGTCATCGAGAAGATACCGCTCGTGCTGCGCAGATACCTATGATAAGGCCAGAAGGAGATTCAGGTCCCGGAGCTCCCGCATGAGGCTGGCCATCCTTTCAGATATCCATTCGAACATCGACGCCTTGGAATCCGCGAGGGCGAAGCTGAGGCGCAATAGCCGTGTGGACACAGTGATCTGCGCCGGTGACATCGTGGGCTACTGCGCGTTCCCGAATGAGTGCTGCAGGACCATGCACGAGCTCGCCGCTGAGATAGTGCTAGGCAATCATGACATCGCCGCGCTCGAACGGGATACATCCTTCATGAACCCGGTAGCGGCAAGGGCCGCGCTCTGGACCTCCTCGGCCCTTGACGAGAGGTCCGCGGAATGGCTGCGGTCGCTGGCGACGGAGGCGGCCTTCAGGGTCGGCAGCCTCGATGCCGCAATGTACCACGGATCGGTCGAGAGCTACACGGAGTACGTCTTCGAGGAGGACGCGAGTGAGTCGATGCTCTCCAGAGCGCACTGCAGGCTCCTGATTCTCGGGCACACGCATATCCCATACATCAAGCGGTTCTCCTCAGGACTCATCGTCAACCCGGGCTCGGTAGGGCAGCCGAGGGACGGCGACCCGAGGGCCAGCTTCGCGGTGCTGGACACGGAGTCCGGGGAATGCGACATATCAAGGGTGGACTACGACATCGACAGGGCCGCGGACGCCATCGACGCCGCGGGCCTGCCGACCTACCTGGCGGACAGGTTGTTCATCGGAAGGTGAAGCGGCAGATATATCTGCACTGGTATTGTACGAGTGAGCATGGAGCTGGAGCCCGTGCCGGACGTGCCTGCGCTCGTAATGAAGGGGAAGAGCAGCTGGCTATGCGTGGCTGACCTCCATCTCGGAATAGAGGTGCAACTGAGACGCGCGGGATTCAACATCCCGTCCCAGGCGCCGAAGATGCTCGCGAGCCTAGAGTCGCTCGCCGCGCTCGCGGACAAACTCCTCATACTCGGCGACCTGAAGCACCGGATCCAATCCGTCAGCAGGAGGGAGGACAAGGAGATCCCTCCGATACTCGACAGGCTCACCGGGCTGTACGACGAGATCGTGATTGTCGCGGGGAACCACGACGGCGGGCTCGAATCTATCCTTCCCCCGAAGGTTAAGGCACTCTCAGGTGCCGGCTTCAGGATCGAGGACACTGGCGTGTTCCACGGGCATATCTGGCCGTCGAAGGAGGTCATGGAGGCTGAGATGCTGGTGATGGGCCACATCCATCCAGCGGTGGCGCTCACGGACTCCCTCGGGACCAGGACCAACGAGAAATGCTGGCTCAGGGGTGGGCTGAGGGCGAAGGCTGTGCTGGGGCGCTACCCTCAATGCCCACGCGAGCTGGTCATCGTGCCCGCATTCAACCCGCTCCTGATAGGCACGCCGGCCAACTCCTCGGACGGGTCGAAGCTCGGGCCTCTGTTCAGAAACGGGTTCGTCGATTCCAGGGACCTCAAGGCATACCTCCTGGATGGGACGAACCTGGGCATCCCGCCTAGAGTGAAGGACCGCCCGTGGCCCGAGGCCACGGCCTGATCATTTCCTCGGCCGGTCGAAGAACATGTTCTTCCCGGTCGCGGACAGCGGTATCCCGTGGCTCACGTTCGCTGAGCCTATCCCGAGCCTCCGTGCCGCGACTCCTATTCGGTACATGATCCTGTTGTCCACGTTGAAATCCCCCGCCTGCTTCGCCGCCGAGCCGAGGGCTATGCCCAGGTCCAGGACCCGTATCACGCAGTTCGGACCCTTGAAGTCGCCAGAGAACGATTTCTCGTTGAACTCCTTGCACGAGCCGTACCCGCATGCCCCGCAGTTGAGCCCCATGCCCTTGTGCGGGAGCAGACCTATCAGGACGACCGCGTGCGAATCCAGCACGTTCTGGCCGTCGCGCTCGAAGCCGTATGTCCCCCGCTCCTTGCCTATCTTGATCATCTCGCTTCCGAGGGCTACCCTCTCCGAGTCGGACAGCAGCGAGAACTCGATGAAGTCCTCTCCGCCTGCCTTGGGGGCGGTCCTCGCCGAGACCCCCATCAACTCTCCTATGAACCTTACAGCATCTCTTGTGTCCATGACCATGACATCGCATGCTTGTCTTTTATATCCACGGACGACATCCTCGTACCGTGGAGTGAAGTGGCGTCCCTTGTTCTTTCGATGCATGTAGCCAAGCTGCTACCCGCGACAAGGCACAGACAGAGCAGTCCGAGAATGATCAAGGTGCCCAAGGGGCAGATACGCCGCGCCGGCACAAGGAAGGTCCATGTGAGGACGAGGCCGCAGGTCAAGGCCGTACGGGTGAAGGGACAGTTGAAATGCGCCATCTGCCTCGGCCTGATCAAGAAGGACCTCCCGAGCGTGCTCTGCGGGTGCGGAAGGCAGTTCCACAACTCGTGCGCGATGAGGGTCGGCACCTGCCCCATCTGCGGGAGGGAGCTCGGCTACTCCGCCCAGAAGCCACATGTCGTGGACTCACAGATGCCCGCATTGCGGCCGATGCCGCTGACCAAGGAGGACAAGATGCTGCTCCTCGAGGAACGGTTCCTCCTGGGGGAGATTACGGAGGGCACCTACCTCTCCCTGAAGGAGAGCGTCCAGAAGTCTCCGGACGATTCCATCTTCTGCAGCATATGCGGCCGGAGGCTCCTCCAGGGCGAGACCTGCGACTGCACGTTGCACCACAGGTCCCTCCAATGCCCCGAGTGCGGAGAGAACCTCACGGATGACGACCTGTTCTGCAGGAGGTGTGGGGTCGTTTTCTCGACCGACTTCTCAGAGGACCTCTTCCAGTGCCCTGAGTGCGGGAGGATCGTCGCGGAAGGGGAGCGGTCCTGCGGTTGCGGCGCTGTGCTCGTCGACGAAGGGAACATGCTCTGTCCCAAGTGCGGGAAGGAGATACCACAGACATCCCAGACCTGCGAGTACTGCGGGGAGTCCTTTGTCGAACTCATCTCGGAGTGCCCGGTGTGCGGGAGAAGGGTCGACAAGGACGCGTTCGCCTGCCTGTGCGGGGTCATCTTCTCTGACAGGGTGGCTGGCGCGGAGTGCTCGGTGTGCGGGGCCAAGACGGACCTGGAGGACAGGTTCTGCCCGAAGTGCGGTGCGCGTTTCGCGGACGAACCCAAGCTGCAGGGAAAGGTGGAAAGAAAGGTGAGGAAATAGGCGGCGGAACAGGCCGCCTATTGACATGTCATGGGGTTTGGCATCATCTGACGAAGTCGATCGGCTCGTCGCTGCTCCCGTAGCCCCTGGACGATGCCGCTGTTGTCCTCTTCGATGCCAACACGGCCGGCTCGCTGTTCTTGCCGACAAACGATTCCGACCTCGCGCCCGTGACGATCAGCAGGATCTTCACGGTGTTCTCCAGAGACGGGTCGATGCTGCATCCCCAGATGAGCCTCGCATGCCTCGCAATCCTCTGGCCGACTATCTCAGCTGCCTTCTGGGCCTCCGACACGGTCATGTCAGGTCCGCCGACGACTCGTATCAGGGCGCCCTTCGACTCCTTCATGTCGATCTCGCCAAGCAGCGGCGAGTTGAGGGCCTCCTCGATTGCGGACTCGACCCTTTCCTCAGGGTTGGATTCCTCGGACTCGCCGATGCCGACGAAGGCCACACCGCCCTCGTTCATGACGGTCATGATGTCGCTGTAGTCCAGGTTGACGAGGCCCGGCTTAGTGATGATCTCGGTCAACCCCCGGATGGTCTGCATCAGGACTTCGTCGGCGACCTTGAATGCCGCATCCACGGGCAGCTTCGGGACGAGTTCGAGAAGCTTGTCGTTCGGGATCACAATGGTGGTGTCGCACAGCCTTCTCAGTCGCTCGAGACCGTCCAAGGCATTCTCCATCCGCACCTCGCCCTCCGCCTTGAACGGCAGCGTGACGACGCCAATCGTGAGCGCCTTGCCCTCCTTTGCAAGCCTGGCCGCGAAGTGGGCCGAACCGGTCCCGGTCCCACCGCCCAAGCCGGCCGTGACGAAGACTATGTTCGCGCCCTGGAGGAAGTCACGGATCTCCCTCTCGTTCTCCTTGGCCGCGGCCTCGCCTACCTGTGGTATGGCCCCCGCGCCCAGTCCTCTCGTTATGTTCTTCCCGATGAGTATCTTCTTCGGGGCATGGATCGACAGCAGGTGCTTCGCATCCGTGTTTATGGCGCACAGCTGCGCACCCGATATCCCAGCCTCGACGCATCTGTTGATGGTGTTCGTTCCGCCGCCGCCACAGCCGATTATCTTTATGCTGACATCCAGCTGCGCCGCGATCTTCGCTATCTCCTCGTCATCCGCGGTAGGGGCAGCAGGTGCTGTGACCTGTACCTGTGCGGGCTGAGGGGTAGGCTTCTGGCTCAGTTCTTCGACGTCTTTTCCCAACGCATCCTTGACAAGACTCTTTGGCATGAGTGCACCCCAAGCTGTGTAAGTAATCAGGAAACCCCGATATAAATATTGCTGAAGCAAAGAAAGAGCCAGCATGTCAGAATCCCTTTTCCTGTGGAAAAGGGAACTTGCAGAGAAACACCAGCCGGTGCCTCGAGCAGCCTCCGTTCGCAATGGCACCTGGGTCTCGAGACAGGTCCTTCAGAGATGCCGCCTCAGGCGGATGCTGGCCTGAACGCTTTTATATCTTCAACTCAAATACGTGTACGCGAACACCTTGCGGATGGGATGACATGAAGTCGCTTATCGATGATGCTCTCGAACAGCACGAGCTGCAGAAAAGCACGAAGATCGATTTGGGAACGCCGGACGATGACGAGCTAGCGAGGATAGTAGAGAAACTCAAAGTCCAGATCGCCATCATTGGATGTGGTGGCGGAGGCTCCAACACGGTGAACCGCCTCAGCCAAGCTGGCATCTTCGGGGCGGAGCTCGTAGCTGCCAACAGCGACGCGAAGCACCTGCTGAACGTGCACGCGCCGCACAAGGTGCTTCTCGGTCGATCGACAACGCGCGGGCTCGGTGCGGGTGCTCTCCCGGAAATAGGCGAACGCGCGGCTCAGGAGGCCACCGACGAGCTGAAGGAATACGTCAAGACTGCGAACATCGTGTTTGTCACGGCGGGGATGGGAGGAGGCACGGGCACTGGGTCCGCCCCAGTAGTCGCGAGGCTGGCGCGTGAGTCGGGCGCTCTAGTGATAGGCATCGTGACGCTTCCGTTCAAGTCCGAGGGGAAGCTCAGGATGGATAACGCTCTCAGGGGGCTCGAGAGGCTAAGGATCAACTGCGACACTTGCGCGGTCGTGCCCAACGACAAACTGCTGGAGCTCGTCCCGAAGCTCCCGCTCGACGCCGCGTTCAGGGTGGCGGACGAGGTGCTCATGGAGTCCATCAAGGGCCTGACTGAGATCATCACCAGGCCTGGCCTTGTCAACCTCGATTTCAACGATGTCATGACGATCATGAAGAACGGCGGCGTCGCCATGATTGGCATGGGCGAGGCGGACAACAAGACCGCGAGGGGAGACAGGATCGAGGCCGCCGTGGCGCAGGCCCTGGAATCGCCCCTCCTCGGGGAGATCGATCTCTCCACGGCCCGCGGAGCACTCATCAGGGTCACGGGCGGAAACGACATGACCGTGACCGAGGCGGAGAAGGCAGCTGAGCTTGTCACTGCG
>JBBIUZ010000077.1:0-7305 GCA_037439985.1 Methanobacteriota archaeon
CGAGCGATCTCATTGGTCAGTGGCGTGGCAGAGCCGCCTATGCCCTTCCTCTTTTTAAAGCTTTCCAAGAGCTTCCTGGCATGGGCCAGCATGATCTTGTACTCCACTTCCGGGAACGAGAGGTCCTCCGGAAGCTCCGAGAACTCCTGGACCACTACGATATTCCTCTCGATCGGCTTCGGGGCCAGGGCCCTCCCCGCGAGGCCGACGAAGACTCGTCCGCCCGGCCTCGAGATCCGTATCCTGCCGATGATCTCGAGGCCCATGCCCGTCTCCTCGAAGAACTCGCGGATGGCCGCCTGCTCGTGGTTCTCGCCCTGCGCGAGCCTGCCACCAGGCATCTCCCATGCGCGGTCCTTGTGCCGGACCATGACGAACCTGTCGCCCTTGAATGCTATCACGTACGCGAACTTCTCGATTGTCGGCAGCGTCTACGCCTCCACTACGAACGCCGCGTGGTCCTTCGCGTACCGGCCGAGGTCGACGACCTCGCGGACCTTCAGACATGCCCGGGCAAGCTCCTCCCTCACCTGCGAGAACACCTCCGCTGGCCTCCTGTTCACGTCGACGCTCCTCGACTTGAGCATGAGTATGCCCCGCCCCGCCTCGAACGAGGCGATGTTCCTGGCGAATATCTCGACCTGGTTCCTCTGCGCCACGTCCTGGTACACGAGTTCTATCGCCTCGATCATGTGCTGGTATTCGCGCGGCATGTTGGCGTCCGCGAGCACTGGTATCATGTTCCTCCTCGACTCGCACACCTTAACGAGGTCCCTGAAGGAACGCTCCGAGAACTCGATGCAGTAGACCATGCCTTCAGAGGCGATGTCCGAGACATGGGACGCGGTCGTGCCAGCGGCGGCGCCCAGGTAGAGCACCTTCGAGCTCTGGTCAAGACCAAGGTCCCTTGCCCCGAGGAGTATCATCGCTGCGAGCTTGGACCTCGCGGGGTCCCACCGACGGTACTCGACGCCATCGGCCTCCACGAGCCTCTCCCCGTAAACGTCCTTGCCCGGAGCGCCGTTGACCGTATATAGCGCGCTCCCGTCCGTGAACACGCCAGGGATCCTTTCTAGCTCGGTCAAGACCTTCGCCATCATTCGGCCCCACGCACCTCTGGAAATATAGAACTATACCCCGGGGAATATATGGCCCGAGATGGCTGACGAGGACCTCGAGGGGCAGATAAGGGCCCTCGCGGAGAAGATGGCGAGCGTGGAGGAGTCCATGAGCAGGGTGGCCAGGCCCTACGCGCAGCTTGTCGACTACATCGAGCGGTTCCAGAAGATCTCCAGCAGCTACTTCAGGATGCTCGGCCTGTATGAGAGGTACGGCGCGATCTCCCCCGACCTGCTCATCCCAGGCATCAAGGATTCCATCTCGAGGGATATCGTCAAGGTGCTCTTCGAGAGGGATGGACAGAACATATCGCAGATCACGGAGAAGCTCAGGGGCTCGCGCGGGACCGCGTCGAGAAGGATTGTCCGGGAGCGCCTCAAAGGGCTCGAGGAGAAGGGCGTGGTGAGGTCCAAGGGCTCCCCCCGGTTGAGGGAGTACTGGCTAACACCCGAGTACATCGACAAGTGGTACGACCTTATCGGGCTCGGCCCGGGAAGGACGGAACAACCTAAGTGACCTCCTGTCGGCCACGTCTTCTCGATTCGTCTATCTAGACTTACCGCACATGGGACGATACGCGAAGCCCGAAGGGGCTGAACGGAGAAACATCCCGGAGGTCGGTACAGATGGACAGGAGGAAGGCGATACAGACGATACTCAGGTCGGCGGAGAGGAGGGACCAGGCGCTGGTCCACACGCTCAGGAACTTTGTCAACAGGTAGAGGCCTGTCGGCCACAAATGCTCGACTACCTTATGTACTGGCAACGGGCATAGAACGACGGGAGATACGAAACACTAACGAGGGACGGGTGAAGGAACATGACAGACGGAGAGAAGAAGTCCGGGAGGCCGGACGCGCAGGAAGTGAAGGAGATACTGGAAGTCGTCTCGACCGAGATACCGAAGCTGCTCGCGTCAATCAGCGACATGATGTACAAGCCCGAGAACGCTGAGAGCATGGGAAAGTCGATCGCGACCTTCTACACCCAGCTCAAGGCGGCGGGGATGACGGACGAGCAGGCCTTCGAGCTGACGCAGAAGTACATGTCCAACACCAGCCTCGGCGGGATAATCGGGAGCGCCATCCGGGGAGGGCGGCACTTCGGCGACGGCCTCGGGGACGACATCGAGAAGAGAATCAAGGAGAAGATGAGGAAGCACCTGGATGAGGACGATGACTGAGCCGGAGGAGGACATTCCGAAGCTGGTCGCGGCCGTCCTGACCGCTGCCCCGGCCATCGTCGTCAGGACCGGCTACGCCTACCTGAGCGCCAAGAGGAAGATCCGGAAGGGCGCGAGGCTCATCGAGAAGGGGATGGTCGAGAACGGCCTGCCCAAGGAGCTCGCGCACAGGCTCGCGTCGGAGTATGAAGCCGACCTGAGCCTGCGCAGGCTCATGCGCGACCTCGCCTTCGAGGGATGGCGCGACAGGCCTGGGCGCACGACCTAAAGTGTTATAGACGGTTCGCCCGATATTGAAGCCATGAAGGCCGAGCTGACCAAGATATCCGACGAGGTGTACAGCGCCTACAGGGGGCTGCCGAAGGACTTCGACAGGCATGTACGTGTCGGCAGGGGGGCGAGCGGCTCTTCGACCTCGGCTATAGACAAGTTCGCCGAGGATGCCGTGCTCGAAGTGCTCGACTCCGAGGACATCAGGCTCAACGTGCTCTCTGAGGAGGCCGGGTACATCGATCGAGGGGCGGAGAAGACGCTCGTGCTCGACCCAATCGACGGCACCTTGAACTGCATCAAGGGGATACCGTTCTTCTCAGTGTCCATGGCCATCGGCAGGAAGAGCCTGCTGGGCTGCGACGAGGGCATGGTGAAGAACCTCGTGACCGGCGACACCTACTACGCGCGCAGGGGCGGGGGCGCGGAGATGAACGGCCACAGGATCGGCGTGTCGAAGTACGACTCTGACGAGTCCATCTTCATCATGTTCGACAACAGGGACTCCGCCCCCGAGACACTCCGGGTGAGGGAGCTGGCAAACAAGGTCAGGGCGTTCGGGTGCGCGTCCCTGGAGATGTGCATGGTCGCCCAGGGGTCTGCGCATGCGCACTACATGAACTGCGCGCGGTTCGAGAGGATGATCAGGGTGATCGACATCGCCGCCAGCTGCCTCATACTGAGAGAGGCGGGGGGGGAGGTCATCGACCTCAAGACGGGCAAGAAGCTCGACATGGACTTCACGCTCGAGGACCGCAGGAACTTCCTCGCATACGGTGACCCGAGAGTAAAGGAGCTGGTACTACGAGGATAGGCGTCACTGGCACACCTGAGCTGCAGAACTTCAGGGCGGCAGCGGAGAAGGTCCTGGACTCGCTCAAGGGACAGGATTTCGTGGTCGAGAAACGCACGGCAGAGAGTATGGGACTCGAGGGGGTCCCGCTCGAGCGGATCGAGGCGGACGTCATCATCACGGTCGGCGGGGACGGAACGATCCTGAGGACGCTCCAGGGGACGGACAAGCCCGTGCTCGGCGTGAACGCCGGCGTGCTCGGCTTCCTGACGGAGGTCCAGCCGGAGGACATAAAGCCGTCGATCAGGCGCCTGCTGAAGGGGGACTACAAGATCGACGAGCGGCTGAAGCTCAAGACCACGATGGACGGCAAGAGGTTGAAGGACGCCACGAATGAGGCCGTTATCCACACGGCCCACATAGCCAAGATGAGGCACTTCGAGATATCCATCGACGGCGTCAGGGCGACCGAGATACGGGCGGACGGGCTAATAGTGGCCACCCCGACCGGCTCGACCTCGTACGCGATGAGCGTCGGCTCGTCCATAATCGACCCGCGCGTCGATGCCCTGGTCATCGCCCCCATCGCGCCCTTCAGGCTCGCTGCGAGACCGCTCGTGGCGCCCGCGAAGAGCAGGATCGGCGTGAGCATCAAGGAGCCAAGGGAGTGCATAGTCGTGATAGACGGCCAGACGGAGTTTACGACCCAAGGCACCGAGAATTACCTCTTCACCAGCTCAGAGAAGAAAGCCCGGTTCGTCAGCTTCAGGGACGACTTCTACAGCACCCTGGAGCAGAAGCTGGTGGCGTCGGCGCCCTTCTCGGCCCAGAGGCAGTAGGCGGTGCCCCCCATGACGAGGAAGTTCGGGACGACCAGGATGGACTATCCGAAGCACTGGTTCGTGCTGGGCAGCTTCGTCTGGGCGGTGGCGACGTTCATGCTGTTCTACCTGGCCACGACCTCGAAGGAGGACGGGGTGAGGGACATGTGGCTTGCGCTCGGTTCCGTCGAGGGCGCGCTCCTGTTCCTGTTCTTCGTCCCGCCGCTGTTCACGTACCATGTGGCGGGCGAGAGGTCGATCAGGCTCAGGATGGGGCTGCTGATGGACGCGACCATCCCGTACTCGTGGATCAGGGAGGTCCGGGAGACCACCGTCAGGTGGGGCGCCGTACGGGTAGGCATAGGCGTGCGCTACACGACCATCACCAGGGCACTGTACGTCACGAGCGAGTTCGAGGGGCTCGTGTCGATTGGGCTGGACGGGCCACACACGCTCGGGAGGGTTCTCAAGCGCCAGGTCGAGCAAATCGTGCTGAGCTCGAGCTTCAGACAGAAACTGGTACATCATCTGAGGGATAAGGCCCATCTCGAGAGGGAGGGCTGACCTTGCCGCTGTTCGACTTTCTCAAGGACGATCGCTGGAATGTCACGAGCATCCGGAGGCGCACGCTCAGGATGATCCTCGAGGCGTCCAAGTCGAGCTACCCGAACGAGTTCGGGGCCCTCATGCGCGCGAAGAAGGGAGTGATCCACGAGCTGATCCTGCTCCCGGGGACCGTCTCCGGCGAGAGGTCGGCTCTGTTCAAACTCCACATGCTGCCCGTGGACTTCACGGTCGTAGGCACGGTCCACTCGCACCCGTCCGGGGCGATTCGTCCATCTGGAGCGGACCTCGACCTCTTCGGGAAGTATGGATGGGTGCATATGATAACCGGGTATCCGTTCGAGAAGGATTCATGGGCGTGCTTCGACGCCCACGGGGAACCGAGGCCCCTCAAAGTGGTCGACTGATGCCGACCCCGACTTAGGACGGGCGAACGAGGCGGCGGAGGACATCATGGTCGCTGCGGCGACGGTGCCGGCTGCGAGATGGTGCAGGGGGCGAGGGCCTAGAGTATCTTGCTCCCGGGCGCGATGGTGCCCCTGACGACCGCTCCGAGGCCGATCATTGTGCCCTCGCCGATGACCGTACCCACATCTATGCTGGCGTTGATGCCCGTCCTGACGTCGTCCCCCATGATGACCCCCAGCTTCCGCCTGCCGGACGGGGTCTTCTTGCCGTCGACAATGACATTGACCTCCTTCTCGTCGAGCCGCAGATTCGCGACCTTGGTGCCCGCGCCGAGGTTGCACCTCTCGCCGAGCACCGAGTCGCCCACATAGCTGAGGTGCGGCACGTTCGTCCTGCTCATGATGATCGAGTTCTTGATCTCCACCGCGGCGCCGATCTTGCACCTGTCGCCTATCGAGGTGCTCGGGCGGATGTAGCAGTTCGGGCCTATCTCGCACCTCTCGCCTATTATCGCAGGCCCTTGGATGTACACGCCTGGGAGGATCCGAGTGCTCTTCCCGACCCGAACATTGCCGACGAGCGTGGCCCTGTCGGACACTTCGCCTTTGATGTCCGTCTCCATGCGCGACATCAGGATCCTGTTTGCCTCGAGGAGGTCCCAGGGGCGCGCGACGTCGGTCCACTCATCCTTGAGAAGATAGGTGTACAGATGCGTCGTCCGCATCATCCTCTTGAGCGAGTCGGTCACCTCGTACTCCCCGCGGAGGGACTTCCTGGTCTCCGCGATGGCGTCGAATATCGCCTGCTCGAGGACATAGGCGCCGGCGTTGATGGTGTTCGTCTCCGGGTGCTCCGGCTTCTCGATGATGTCCTTGACGACTCCGGCCTCGGTCACGACCTCGCCGTACCGCCTTGCGTCCTCGACTAGCGTGAGGGCCATCACGCTCCCGCGGACCTTCCTGTGGTGCTCCACCAGGCCCTTGACGCTCTCCTTGGTCAGCACGACGTCGCCATACAGGCACACGAACGGCGAGTCGACCATGTCCTTCACCATGCCGATCGCGTGCGCCGTCCCGAGGCGCTCCGCCTGCTCGACATATTCTATCCTAACGCCGAACTCCTTCCCGTCCCCGAAGTGCTCCCTGACGCGCTGGGCCCGCCAGCCCACGAGTAGAATGATGTCCTTGATGCCGGACTCCCTGAGCGCCTCGATGCTGTGCTCGAGGAACGGCCTACCGGCGACCGGCAGCAGTGGCTTCGGGATGTTCGACGTCAGCGGCCGCATCCTGGCGCCCTCGCCGGCGGCGAGTATGTAGCCCTTCACCTCACGCACCTCCTGACCGCACCCTTCACGAGCTCGAAGATCTCCGCCGCTCTCTTGGCGTCCCTCGCCTCCGCCAGGAACCGCACCTTCGGCTCGGTCCCCGAGGGCCTCACGAGCGCCCAGCCGTCCTCGAACTCGAGCCTGTAACCGTCCATGCGCGACAGCCGCACGTGTTTCATCGCCCCCATGGCGGTCTCGACGCACTTCAAGACCCTCGCCCTGTCATCGGCCTTGAACGGCTCCGAGCCCCTCAGAATGGGATAGACCGGGATGCCCTTCCTCGCCTCGGACAGCTTCGCCTCCTTGGCAACTTCGACCAGCCGCGCGGCCGCCAGGACGCCGTCGGGGCAGAAGGTCTGGTCGGGGAATACCCAGGTACCGCTGGGCTCCCCGCCGAAATCCGCCCCGCCCCTCTTGACCTCCTCGCTGACGAACACATCCCCGACCCTGGTCCTTGTCACCTCGGCGTCGATCGTGTCGTCTATGGCCATGGAGGCATCGACCGTGACGACAGCCCTCCTCTTGCAGAATCTCCTGGCGAAGAGCGCCAGGAGCTGGTCCCCGCCCAGGAAGACGCCCTTGTCGTCGACGGCCACCATCCGGTCGGCGTCTCCGTCATGAGCTATCCCCAGGTCCGCCTTCAGCGCCTGAATCTCAGCCACCGCCTGACCGCTGTTCAGATTGTTCACCGCGATCACCGGCGCGCCGTAGCGCCGCGCCACGTCCGCCAGCGTGAAGCACCGCTCCGGAAAAGCGCGCCGCAGCACGCCCAGTACTTCCCCGCGCGGAAACAGCCGCTCCACGGCCGCGTCCGTAAACCCGT
>JBBIUZ010000078.1:0-3939 GCA_037439985.1 Methanobacteriota archaeon
GGGGTGGTCCCAGACATTGACGTCCTGTTCTCGCACCCCGGCAAGGGCATCCATCGCTCTGCCGCGACACACAGCCTGCTCGCTTCGGCCATTATGTCCCTAGCGTTCCTCGTCCTGGCCGCAGTCGCGGGCGCACATCTTGCCCAGAGCCAGCCATCATGGCAGTCAATGGCGTTGATGGCAGCGATCGCCTTCATGGCCTCGTTCTTGCATTCGGCCGAAGACTCTCTCAGCATCCGTGGCTGCAGGCTGTTATACCCGCTCTCTCGACGCGTGTTCAGAGGATCCGTGAGATACGATGACTGGGCGACGAACGGGATCCTGTCGACAGCCTCACTGGCCGTAATCATGGTCTCACTGAGGTTCGCCGGCGCGCCGCTTTGAACCAGAGGCAGAAGGTATAAATTCGGAAAAGGGCATGCCACACGAAAGGTGGGAGGCCAGCATGTCGACCGTTCTTCCGGACTTCAAGTATACCAAGGACCACGAATGGGTGAAAGTCGAAGGCAACCTAGCGCGTGTGGGCATAACCGATCATGCGCAGACGGAGCTGACCGAGATCGTGTTCGTGGAGCTTCCGGGAGTTGACAAGGAGGTCGGCTCGGGCGATGTGCTGGGGAACGTCGAGTCAGTCAAGACCGTGTCGGAGGTTTTCGCGCCCGTCTCGGGGATCGTCAAGGAGGCAAACGGGAAGCTAGTGGACTCCCCTGAACTGCTGAACAAGGACCCGTACGGCCAAGGCTGGGTGGCGGTGATAGAGATGAACGACTCGTCGGAACTGTCCAAACTGATGTCCGCCGAGGAGTACAGGAAGCTCCTCGGGGAGTAGATCCTCTAGGATCCGGTCGTCCCGGGTGAGGGCGTTGAAGTCAAGCATTGCCCCTGGCGAGGCCGAGGACTGCTTCTCGGGATTTCCTGTCGTGCTCGGGACCATGAAAGGCGCCAAGGACAACATAATCACGCTGGCAATGTGCCACGTGTTCTCGTTCAGACCGCCATACATCGGGCTGGGCATCTCCCCCAGGAGGTTCAGTCACGACCTCTTCAAGCAGAGCAAGGGCTTCGCCGTGAACATCCATGACCGGAGCCTGCTCAGGGCCACGGAGATGTGTGGAACCCGATCGGGGAGGGCTGTCGACAAGTTCGAGGCGTCCGGGCTCACCTGGGAGAAGGCGGAGAAGATATCGGCGCCGCTCATCGCCGAATGCCCAGTCAACATCGAGTGCGTGAAGGTACAGGAAGTGGATGCCGGCGACCATACCTGGTTCGTCGGCGAGATAGTGGGGGCGAGGAGGAGCGAGTCGTACAAGGCTTCCGACATGCTTCTCTACTGGGGCGAGTACAGAGTCACAGGTGAGCTCATGAGGCAGGTGACTTGAATGGACGTCAAGAGGGCGATCGAGTCGAGGCGCAGCATCAGGATGTACCAGAAGAAGGAAATGCCCGTGGAGGTCCTCGGTGAACTTCTGGACGCCGCCCGCCGGGCGCCGTCGTCCGGCAACAGGCAGGGCTGGGAGATCGTCGTCGTCACGGACGGCGAGCTGAAGAAGAGGCTCGTGCCGGTCTCGGGCGGTCAGGACTTCGTGGGCGAATGCTCCGCGTATATGGTCGGCGTCGCGGACCCTAAGCTGGACTTCTCTCCGGTGGATGTCACAATCGCCCTGGACCATGTGTCGCTTCGCGCCGTCGAGCTGGGCCTTGGAACGTGCTGGATCGGGGACTTCGAACCCATGCGCATGAAGGAAATGCTCGGGATTCCTCCGGACCATGAGGTGACAGTGTGCATGACTGTTGGCTATCCGAGTGCGGCCCCGGAAGCAAGGAGGAGGAAGGGCCTCTCGCAGTTGTTCCGCAGGGACACTTGGGAGAGGCACTGGTAACCCTGGCACCATCTGGACCGATGGGTTGATGCTCCTCGGAGCGATGTGGGTGGTATGACGATTGTGAAGTGCCCTCATTGCGGGTATCAGAATCCCGAAGGGACTTTGTTCTGCACCAACTGCGGGAAGACGGTGGCCCTCGCCCAGTTGGAACCGATCCAGGATGCCCAGACGAGCGCGCCAGCCGCCCAGATGGCCTCGGAAGAGCACGCGCGCAAGTGCGTCTCGTGCGGCAGGACGATACCGTGGGACGCGAATGTATGTCCGCACTGTGGACACGACTTCACGGCTCCGGTCTACCAGATTCCAGTCATGAGCGGCGTTGGGTTGGGTCTCCGTGTGCTGTTCTACATCGTTTCTGCGCTCATCCCGATCGCGGGCATAGTAATCGGGATCGTGTATCTTGCGAAGCCGGACCCGGAATCGAAACGGGTCGGCAAGATATGCATTGCCATATCTGTTATCGCCTGGGCACTGGCATTTGTCTTGCTGATGTCTGCGTGATTGCGAAGCCCCGCAAGCAAACCTTTCCTCGGTCTTCGCAGGATGCCGCCTTGCGTGCATGCTGGCTGGGAATTTATAAATCCTCCCAAGGCGGTAGTAGTCGCGCTGGTCCAGGAGCCACCGCGCGACGGAGGGCAGAGGAGTGTACGTATTCAACACGTGTCCCCGAGACTGCTATGATACCTGTTCGATCGTGACCCGCGTGCGGAACGGCAGACTGCATTCGATCGAGGCCAATAAGAAGCAGCCCTTCACGCAGGGGTTTCTGTGCCCTAAGGGCCATAGCCTGGTGCAGTACGTCTATTCGAAGCAGAGGATCCTGCACCCGCTTAAGCGTGATGGCCCCAAGGGGAAAGGGACCTTCAAGAGGGTATCATGGGAGCAGGCGCTGAGCGAGATTGCCGACGAGATCAGGGCACGGTCCTCGGCATACGGCCCGCAGTCCATCCTCCAGTATGACTACGCCGGGACGATGGGCATCGTCCAGAGGAACTTCCCGAGCAGGTTCTTCAACGCCATCGGGGCGTCGAGGGTCACGCACACGCTGTGCTCGCGTGCTGGTGACAAGGCGCTCGAGATAGTCTGGGGGTCTGGCATGGGCATGCTCCCGGACGAGATAGAGAGATGCAGGCTGATCGTGGTCTGGGGGATGAACCCCGCATGGAGCAGCCCGCACGGATTCGAGATCCTCAGACGGGCGCAGAAGCGCGGGACCAAGATATACGTGATCGACCCGATTCGGACGGCCACTGCTGAGATTGGGGTGCATCTACAGATCAAGCCGATGACGGATGCAGCGATGGCCCTCGGGTGCATCAACCACATCATCGAGAACAAGCTGTATCACGAGGAGTTCATCAAGCGCAACACCATCGGTTTTGATCGCCTTATCGAGATATCGAAAAAGTTCGATCTCAACGAGATGGCAAGGATCACTGGCCTGAAGCAGAGGGTCATGGAGGATTTCATCGCCGACTATGTGTCTCTCCGGCCGAGCTGCATCATGATGGGCTACGGGATGCAGAGGCAGAGGAACGGTGGAGAGATGATCCGCGCGATTAGCATCCTCCCGGCCCTGATAGGGGAGAATCGCGGGTTCTTCTACTCCACTGACTTGGGCGACCTCGACATGGCATACCTGGAAGGCGCCAGCCTCACGTCAAGGAACAAGGTGCACTACAACATGGTGGACCTCGGGAGGTCGCTTGAGTCCGGGAGGATCAAGATGATGTTCGTGTACAACTCCAATCCCCTCGCGACTCTCCCCAACCAGGTCCTCGTCAGGAAGGGGTTCTCAAGGGAGGATGTCTTCACAGTCGTCCACGACCTGCTCATGACCGACACGGCGGACTACGCCGACATCGTCCTTCCGGCAACGAGCTTCTTCGAGCATTTCGACATCGGCATCGGCTACTTCCACCAGTATCTGTCGATCAACGAGAAGGCGATAGAGCCCATCGGAGAGTCCAGGAGCAACAGCGAAGTCTTCAGGGCGCTCGCCTCCGCGATGAAGCTCACTGCGCGGGAATTGTACGAGGAGGACGAGAGGGTCGCC
>JBBIUZ010000078.1:3949-7286 GCA_037439985.1 Methanobacteriota archaeon
GGAATCTCCTGTCGAGGAGCAAGGGCGTGGACGGGGGGTTCGAGGACATGAAAAGGAGCGGTTTCGTCAAGATGAAGGTTCCGCGCAGGAACGTCTATCCGACACCGACCGGGAAGATCGAGCTGTACTCGGCCAGCGCGGAGTCGGAAGGGCTCGGGGGGATGCCGTCCCATGTCGATGTCGCCAGGAAGCTCCCGTACCAGCTGATCTCACCCGTGCACAAGTACCTCATCCGCTCGCAGTATCATCCCATGAGGACCGAGCTCAGGCCGACGGTGTATGTGAACAGGAGCGATGCCACCGAGGAGCACCTGAAGGATGGGGGCATCGTGACGCTCGCGAACGAGCTCGGAGAGTGGGAGGTGGTCGCGGAGGTATCGGATGCCGTCCCAAGGGGCGTCATTCTGACGTACTCGGTCTTCTGGCCGAAGCTCTCCGATGGAAAGAACGTGAACTTCCTCACCAGCGACTTCGTCCAGAGGTACGGACGTAACTCGGCGTACAACTCGACATTCGTGAGGATATCCTAGGGCCCTGCGTCGCCAGACTGGGTGTTCCGAGGGACCTCCTTGCCCCAGAACTCGTCGTGGATTGCGATGACGGTGTTCCTCAGATCCTTTCTGTCTACCGTGAAATGGTAGGCC
The DNA here is from genome assembly GCA_037439985.1 of Methanobacteriota archaeon. GTDB lineage: Archaea > Thermoplasmatota > Thermoplasmata > UBA10834 > UBA10834 > COMBO-56-21. The sequence continues at coordinate 4,594 of JBBIUZ010000078.1, forward strand.
ACCATCGAGGCGCCCGCGGAAATGAGATCAACATTCACGTCCTTAGCCGCCACGGCGTTGAAGACCCTGGCCGCGATGCCCTTCGTCCTGCCGAACCCCTCGCCCACGGTGCAGACCAGTGCCATCCCTGGTATGACCTCGAAGTTCTCCCCTACTGTCCCCATGAGCGTCTTGACCGCCTTCTTGGCCGTTGGTACGTCGAACTCGTCGATCAGCACGGCCGCGCAGGTCTGCGATGTCGTCGCGGAGAAGATGTTGACGTTCGCCTTGCACAGGCACGCCGTGATATCGGCCAGAAACCCTGACTTGTACCCTGCCCCTGTGTCGAACACCTTCAGCGTGGCGACGTTCGGCAGATACGATACGCTCTTGATGATGTTCTCCCTCGCCAGCCGGCTGCTCCCTATCACTGTCCCAGGGGCGGCTGGCCGGTACAGGTTCTTGATGACTATGTCTATGCCCTTCAGCCTCGCAGGCTGGACGGCCCTCGGGTGCAGGACCTGGGCCCCGAAATATGCAAGCTCCGCGGCCTCTTCGTAGGATAGGTAGTCGAGGAGGAACGCATCCTTGACGAGCTTCGGGTCGGCGCTCATGAAGCCGTCAACCTCCTTCCATATCTCGATCGGATTGGCCCGCGCCGAGTACGCGACCACGGCGGCGCTGTAGTCCGTCCCGCTCCTGCCGACGGTCGTGATATGGCCGGACGCCGTGATCCCGAAGAAGCCCGTGACGACAGGGACGACGCCCTTCCTCAGCTCGTTCTCGAGGACAGGCGCCATGTTCTTCTCGCACTCGTCGAGCACGGCCACGGCGTTCCCGTGCTGGTCGTTCGTGATGAGGCCTAGGGCGTCTGTTTCCATCGGGGTCGCATCCATCCCATCGTGCTTCAGCAGAGCCGACACGACGACTGCGGAGAGCCTCTCGCCGAAGCTGAGTATCAGGTCGCTTGTGCGCGGCGTGAGCTCCTCAGTGTAGGTCACTCCGTAGAGGAGCCTTTCCAGCTTGGTCGTCTTTGCGTCGATGAGCTCCAGCGCCTCCTTCCGGATGTGGCCGTCCTTCTTGGGAAGCATGTTGACGTGTTTCTCCTTGAGGGCTAGGAGGAAGTCGTCGATCTCTTTCTCGTGCCTCGGCTTCGATACGAACTCCTTCATCGAGTTCGTGACTCCGCTGGATGCGGACACGAGCACTATCTTCTTCTCCTTCTCCGCCCTGACCACCCTCACGACCCTCTGCAGGGCGTCCTCGGAGCCGAGGCAAGTGCCCCCGAACTTCATGACCTTCATCCCATCGCCTCCTTGTCAGGGCTGCCGATGAACCGGGCGGATGACATCCGGCTGTGGGTCGTCAGCCGCTCAGGATTGTGTTCCGCCTCAACCACCTTCGGGACCTTGCCGTACATGCTGATGTCGCCTTGGAACATGGCTAGGCCGCTTCTGAACCCGTCCACGTTCTTGAACCTGTCGAAGCATGTAGCCAGGGACTCCCTCTCTTTAACCTCGTTCCCTATTGCCGTCGCGAGCGCGTCCGCGAGCACAGCATCATCTGCTATCACCAGGGCGACATCCGCGTTGCCAAAGCTGATCGAGTGGCCCAGAGTGCCGCTCGATGTACAGACCCCGACAATCCCCTCCGTCGGCTCGAACTCCAACGCATACGCCATCGTCGACTGCGGGTCGCTGAATATCTCCACGGTCGCTGGCTCCGTGAGCGCAAGGGCGATGTCGCCCCCGTTGTCCACCCAGCCGTGCGTCAGGCCGCGGGATGCCATCGCTTCCATCGCCTCTTGGGCAATGACGCCTGCAACGGTCGCCATCGGGCCGACTCCCGCCGCAAGCGAGGCGGCGCACATCCGCTTGACCACGCTCGGGCTTGACGGCCCAGGCTCGTACGGCTCCAGGGTGGCCATGAAGAACGGGTCCTTTCTGATATGCCTCTCGATCTGAGACCGCGCAGACTTGATCGCATTGACGGCGTGTGGGATGAGATCCCGGTCGGCCGCTATTGTTGCCGCCGTCTCCTCCAGTTCGACCTTCGCGAGCACGAACTCGTTCATATCAGGATCTCCATGGCCCTCGGCGGACACGCGTCTATGCACACGCCGCAGGCAACGCACTTCTCCTCGTTGAACAGTACCTTGCCCGTCTTCGGCTCGAGCACGAGCGCCCTAGTCGGACATATGGACACGCACATCCCGCAGTGGGTGCAGAGCTCGTCGTCCCGCCTCACGCCCTCTTTGATTGGTCGGACGCCCACTCCGCTCTCCTTCAGGTAGTCCATGCCCTTCCGTATGTCGCCTGCCTTCCCGGACAGCTCGAGTACCATCTTGCCGCCCACCTCGTCGATCTCGGCCCTCAGGATGTTCACCAGGAGATGGTGTTTCGAGATCAGGTTGTTGGTGATGGGGGTGTTGGCCGCGGCTGGATTGAAGTTGAGCACGACCTTGGTCTTCAATCACATCGCCTCCTTCTCGGTCCTCACTTCCAGGGTCCTGAGCACCCTGTCCATCGAGAACCCGTGCACGGGCTTCTCGATCATGAACTCGCCCTTCGTGATCTGGTGCTTCAGCGACTCTGCTATCTGCTTGGCCTTGTGCAGGCTGGAGAGGGACGAGGTCGGCACTGTCCTCCCCTTGATTTCTATCTCTCCTGATCTGAGTTCCGCGTAGCTCACCTCCCGTAGGACGGTTCGGGACC
>JBBIUZ010000079.1:0-7286 GCA_037439985.1 Methanobacteriota archaeon
CCTGGTCAGCTGACCGCCCTATCGGCACCCGAGGGCCCGTCGGGGAGGCACGCCTAGCCGCTGGAAAAGCCCTTTATTCTCGTAGCGCGATAAGACTGGATGTCCCGAGCCCCCAGCCTGAGGAGTCATTGTAGATGGTCGACCGCATCCTCTCAGCCTCATCGTCCGCAGAGCACAGGAAGATAGTCGAAGCGCTCAAGGCGAACTCCGGACGAATAGTTGAGGCATGGGCCCGCGAGTCCGTCAAGTCCGCCTACCTGAAGGGCAGCGACCTCGACCTCCCGGAGGAGGTGAGGACCGAGCGCCTCAGGGTGTTCTACGACGCCCTCATCGCAAGGTCCGAGAACCCGTCTTCAGAGAGAGCACGGGAGGCCCTCAGGAGCGCCATCCGGATGGAGCACGCGCGCGGCATGAGCCTGTCCGGCATGATCAAGAGGCAGAACCTGCTGAAGGAAGTCATGTTCCAGGTGATGGAGCGCGAGCTCCCGGACCTCTCGAGAGCGGCGGCGAAGATGGCCCTCGATGTGGTCATCGACAGGGGCATAGAGACCTCTGCTGAGGCCATGGAGGAGTACGGCGAGATGCGCTCGGCCCTTGTCAGGTCCTTTCCATGCACCGACGAGAGCATTTCCCTGGACCAGGCGCTCGCGCGGTTCTGCAGGGGCGCCATGGACTACTTCGACGCTGACTTCGTCGCGCTGTTCAGGTACAAGCCGGACACGCACGACCTCGTCTGCAGAGCCTGCTCCGCGAAGGGGCTCGCGCTGACCAAGGACTCGAGCATCCAGCTCGATTCGTTCCCTGCCGCTAGCCAGGCCATCTCCGAGAGGAAGACGGTCTACGTGGGCGAGTCGGAGGGCGAGCTCAAGATGAGGAGTGCCATCGGCCGGCTCCATTTCGCCCATACGATATCATCCCCTCTCCTCTGGGGAGAGCAGGTGCTGGGGATACTTCTCGTTGGGGACTCCGCCAAGTTCATGCATTTCACGCCCGACGAGGCTGGCCTCGTGGAGGATCTGGCGAACCAGGTCGCCGGGATTCTGGAGAGCAGCGAGCTATTCGATGCCGTGAACATGAGGTCGAGGGCTCAGAAGGTGCTGATCGACACAGCCGCCTCCCTCCAGCAGGAGATCGAATCAGACGAGATATACAGGATAGTGGCGACGAGACTCACTGAGCTGGTCCCGTGCGACGAGCTGACTTTCTACGTCTTCGACTGGGCGAGGCAGACCTGCAGCCCGGTCTACGCGACCGGGCCGTACGTCGCGCAGGTCATGGCGGATAGGGACTTCCCGGCCAACTCGGGCGTTGTCGGCCATGTCGGCAGATCGAGGAAAGCCGAGATCGTGATGGACACAGAGGCCGACTCGCGGGCGGTCTACATCCCGGGCACCCCGAGGACCATCAGCAGGATGCTCGCGGTGCCCGTGATCGGCCAGAAGGAGGTCATCGGGGTCATAGAGCTGCTGAGGCACGTCCCCGCGACCTTTTCCGCGGTGGACCTCGAGGTGGCCACGCTGTTCGCGAACCACGCGTCCGCCGCGCTGGAGAACGCGAAGCTCTTCAAGGATCTCACGCGCGTCCGGGACCAGATCGAACTCCACATGGACCTGCTCACGCACGACATCGCGGACTACTTCACGCCGATCAGGGCGTACTTCGAGACCCTCTGCCAGAGGAAGGACCTGGACCCGCAGGTCGCCACGGTTCTCGGAAGGATCTCGAGGCAGGCCGAGAGCATCATAAGGCTCATCGAGATGGTCAGGACCACATCCAGGCTACGAGATGGCCCGGCGAAAGCGCTGAGGCAGATGGACCTGAAGAAGGCGCTCGCATCCGCGGTCGAAGATGTGAGACGTTGCGGGGGCCCGAACGCGGTCGCCTTCGAGATGACCCTTCCGGACGGGCCGATGCACGTCAGGGCGGATGAGATGCTCAAGGAGATCTTCGTCAACCTGTTCTTCAGCATCGGAATGACGGAGCAGCAGCCGTCGAACCGGCTCATCATATCCGCGGAGGAGCGCAAGGACCGCAACATGACCTTTTGGTGGGTCAAGGTGGCCCAGCCGTCCAGGGTCATCCCTCCCTATCTCAAGGACGATGTGCTCCGGATGGCCAAGACCTCCAAGTCGGAGCTCACGGGCGGGTTTGGCATGGGGCTCGCGGCCGCGAAGGGGATCGTGGAAAGGTACTCGGGAAGCATGTGGGTCGAGGACATGGTCCGGGGAGACTATTCCAAAGGCTGCGTGTTCTGCTTGCTGCTACCCAAGATGGTCTGACGCCACGCTCCTCAGGTTTATCTAGCATGGCCGCACTTCGAGTGGCCGGTGGAAGATGCCGAGGCGCAAGTACGGGCACATGGTGAAGTCCATCACGCCAGTCCCCGAGGAGAAGTGCCGGTACTGCAGGCTTGGCAGGCCGTGCCCCATCCACAAGAAGAGGTGAGCCCTCATCCGTCCTTTCTCTTCCCTCGCGCCGTTCCCTCCTTCCCTTCGGGCCCGGCGTGATACTCGAGCGCGATGTTGACGGAACCGCTCGGCCCGGTCGTCGAACTCGATGACGATCCCTGTCCTGCCGCCCTCTGCGAACGGCGCAGCCGCTATCGTATCCCGGAGCTTCTCGGGATTCTCGGGCGTCCGCGACCTGGTCCTGGACTACAGCTCCTTCGCGAGGTTCTCGAGCGAGCGCCTGCCCCCGCCCAGCTCCAGCATGGGCAGCTCAAGCCTCCCCATCCTCACGGCCCTCCCGTGCCCGTCAACGGGGGAGTCTGGTACTGCGCCCTGACCCTCGATTCCTGGGACGACGCTCCTGAGTGCGCGAACCCGGACAGGACCGCTCTGATGGAGCTGAGCAGAGTGTGCTTGGGCGGGTTGCTGAGGTCGAGCTCCTCCAGCCGCTGGATCCTGAAGTACAGCGGAGGGTGGGGGTCGAACTTGATCCACTCAGCCACCCTGCTCGCGCCCGGCTCGAGGAACTTCTCGGAGAGCACGAGCCTCCTGAAACCGATCTTCTTGAGCGAATCGGCCATGACCTTCGGCTTCCCGAGGATGATTCCCGCCTCGAGGTCGGCCCTGCTCTCGAGGAACTTCCCGAAGAAGAATATCAGCCAGAACACGCCCACGAGGTACGGGATCCAGAACGCCTCGATGAACCTCCAGTACACGTACACCCTGGCGAGGTACTCGGCCCCTATCAGGAGGAAGAGCGCCATCGGGTCTCCTGCGCGCAGGTGGCTGAGTTCGTGCCCGACAACTGCATCGATCTCGTCTTCCTCGAGCTGCACGAGCAGGCCCACCGTGATGATTATCGTTCCCAGCTGCCTAGTGAAACCGGTCGCAGCCGCGTTCGGTCGCGGGTCCTGGCTGATGACGATGGCGGGCGTGTGCACCTTGAACTTCGCCGCCGCGCGTTCCACTACTCCATAGACGTCCAGCCGTCTGACGAGGAACTCCTTGTCCTCTGCCGGCAGGCCAGCGTCCCTGAAGATCTGTGCGATTTTCGGGGCGCACACGAGGTCCGGGCAGCCGCTGAACATCTCGTAGGCCTTCCTCTTCGCTTCTCTGATGTTCTCCAGGTGGTCGTGCATGTATATGCTCAGCTGCCCTTCGGGCACCTGGTGCTGGACCAGCACGACATCCCTGTTGGTCCGCGTGATCCTCCACGGGCTCCCGGTGGCGGATATGCGCCCGGCGGACAGCACGAGCGCGAGCATGGTCGTGATCATCAGGATAGGCGCGAGGTCCCCGAAGAACGCGAAAAGGAGCACGCCGATCAGGATAGACAGCAGGAAGAGATTGATCATGTTGCCGGAGAACAGCGCCCTGCCAGGAGAGCGCGACCTCCGCACCATGGCCGTCCTCGGGCTCCCGGGCACGAACGCCATGTACAGGGTGGACTTCCGCGCCTCCTCCTCGAAGAACTGGACTACCATCAGCAGCACGTCGTGGAGCTGCTTCTCGAAGGCCCCGTCCCTCCCCTGTTCGGACCTCAGCTCCACCTTGATTGGGCGCGACAGCCAAACCCGAACCTGAGCGACGTACGAACCCCTGTTCGGCCCTGCGATGAACTCCATGAAGTGTCCATGGGGCGAAGCCTCGGCCACCATCTCGCTCATCCGTATTCCCGGTATCTGCCCGAAGGCCATGTGCTCCCTGACGAACTTCGGGAGCGAAAGGAGCTGCTCCTTCGCCAGCTCCGTCTCGATGATGAACGAGTAGATTATCGGCGGTCCTGTGTCAGCCGCTTTCACACGCTCCTGTGCGGATGATGCGCTAGCCGGCGCTAAGGACTTTTCTCCTTATGCGGCGGCCGGCGGAGTAGAGTGTACGCGCATATCATTTTAGATTGGGACGCTGTTCGTCGAGCAGGGTCACCGATAGTCATCGGTTCTGGCGCAGGCATGAACGTGATTGATACCGCCCTCGCCCTCGGCCACAGGGTGGCCCTCGTCGAGGAGGGCCCCTTGGGAGGGACTTGTCTCAACAGGGGCTGTGTGCCTTCGAAGATCCTGATACACGCCGCCGACATCATCCGCGAAGCGGAGATGGCCGAGCGCATAGGCGTGAAGCACCGGCTTGAGAGATGCGACTACGGCACCCTCAAGAAGCGAATGTGGGAGATAGTCCTCTCTGGCAGGCGCGAGATTGAGGACGCGGTCAAGGCGTCCAAGGAGGTCGACTACTATCCGACCATCGGGAAGTTCGTTTCCGACTATACGCTTCAGGTCGGCACGGAAACCATCAGGTCCCCTAGGATCCTGCTCGCGACTGGCGCGAGGCCCTCGGTCCCGTCCGCGCTTCCGGGCCTCGACAAGGTCAAGTACCACACCTACAAGACCATATTCGGCGTCGAGACGCAGCCCGAGAGCATCGTGATCGTCGGGGGCGGGTACATCGGGTGCGAGTTCGCCCATTTCTTCTCCGCGATAGGCACCAAGGTGACACTTATAGGCAGGAACCCGAAGCTGCTCCCGCACGAAGAGCCTGAGACGAGCGCACTCGTCAAGAAGAGGCTGTCGCAGCATGTGAGCGTCCACGCGGGCGCCGACCTGCTGCGCGTCGAGGGAGGGGATGGGCATGTGGCCGTGTCCATCAGGGATCCGCAGGGGGAGCATGCTATTGAGGGGCAGATGCTGATGCTCGCGGCTGGGGTGAGGCCGAACACCGACTGGTACAGGCCAGAGGCGACCGGTGTCAGGACTGACAAGAACGGCTGGATAATGGTGGACGAGCACCTCGAGACATCCAAGCCCGGCATCTACGCTCTGGGCGACGCTCTCGGAAGGAACATGTTCCGGCACACGGCGAACTACGAGTCCTCCGTCGTGAGGAACAACCTGTTCAGCGAGCCGAAGGCGTCAGTGGACCTGCACGCAGTTCCCCATGCCGTCTTCACGGACCCTCAAGTCGGCGCGGTAGGGATGACAGAGGATGAAGCGGTGAAGAACGCGAAGGTCATGGTTGGCATGTCGAAGTTCCATGAAACCGCGATGGGCTTCGCGTATGGCGACCTGGACGCCTTCGTGAAGGTTGTCGTCGAGTATCCCACTGGGAAGGTCCTGGGCGGGACGGTCGTCGGCCCTCAGGCCTCGACCCTCGTGCAGCAGATTGTGCTCCTGATGAACGCGGAGAACCGTACGTACGGCCCGCTGGCGAGGTCGCAGGTCATCCACCCGACGCTGTCGGAGGCCGTCGCATCCGCCTTTGGGAATCTCGCGCCGGTCAATTTCGAACCGTCCGAGCATCAGCATCGTCACTGAGATCTATGCCCAGACGAGAGGTGGCCGCTGGATCAATCACTGCGACTGTCAATGGCGGAAGGGCACGTTCTTCGCGAGACCATGCTCTAGGCATCCGCCCTGTTCATGGTCGTGGTCCCGCGCTCGGCCTGGTTCCGGGGAAGCTTCCATCTGCGAGCCTCAATGTGGGCCACCCTGGCAATTGCCATACTTGGTGCACGTTCCGAGCAATTCGGGGAAAGCATGATGTACGGTTGATGACTGTCGCAGTAGACAGAGGGTCTATTAATGGAAGAGACAATCAGTCTTCCGCGATTGGGGGAAAAAGCGCCAGCTTTTGAGGCAGTAACGAGTCAGGGTGTCGTTCGGCTTGAGGATTTCCAAGGTGGTTGGCTGATATTGTTTTCACATCCCGCGGACTTCACCCCAGTCTGCACCACGGAATTCGTCGCCTTCACGGAAATCTATCCCGAGCTTCAGAAGCGTGGAGCCGAGCTTCTGGGACTCAGCGTTGACAGCGTCAGCTCGCACATTGCCTGGGTGCGGAACATCGAGGAGAAGACGGGCATCAAGGTGCCGTTTCCTATCATAGCCGACCTTGGCAAGGACGTCTCTCGTGCCTATGGCATGATTCATCCCGGCGAAAGCAGGACCGAGACTGTCAGATGCGTGTTCATCATCGACCCCAACCAGATCGTCAGGGCAATCCTCTACTATCCCCTGACCACGGGAAGGAACATGCAGGAGATACTAAGGATGATAGATGCGCTGAGGACAACGGACGAGCAGAAGGTCGCGACCCCAGCGAATTGGAGGCCTGGAGACAGTGTGATTGTCCCAGCGCCGAACACTCAAGAGGGAGCCGAAGAGAGGATGAAGCAGGGTTACGAGTGCGTGGACTGGTATCTCTGCAAGAAGAAGCCAGCGTCGAAGTAGCGTGATCACATGGCTTGCATCAGCCCTGACGGGAAGCCCACCGAATCCGGTACCAAGATGCTGCGCGCTATCAAGTCAGGATTTGGATCTCCAGAAGAAGTCGCCAAGGACACTGGGCTTCCCCTGTTCAGGGTGAGGAGCGGGCTCCGCGAATTCGCATGGATTGGCTTGGCCAGCGATAGGAATGGCCGTTACGAGATCACTGACAAGGGAGCAGAGCTTGTCCCGTGACCTGGGTATTGCGTCCTTTCTTCCTGTTGGTGATGTGCTGAGCGCGCGAAGCTCATCCAGATTGATGCCCCTTGTCACCATACCTGCGCAGTGATGACTGAACGCGAGCCAGTGTTGCATGCCTCGGCGTGAGTCATCGTTGGCTTAGGTCCCACTCAGACACATCTCACGTTCCTTGAGGTTGTGCTTCGATTGCACAAGGAGAATCACGCGGCGCAACCCCTACCGTTGATCACAGCAACGGCGCTGTAATCGCTTCGACTTCCAAGCCCGCCGCCTGTTACCGCTGGTTGAAAAGCTACCAGTTCCGCTGGTCTGATGTTGACCCCCGTCTTTGACAGTTCGCCGAGCCAGACGATCCGTCGACAGGTTCAAAACGTCC
>JBBIUZ010000080.1:0-6334 GCA_037439985.1 Methanobacteriota archaeon
AGGCTGTCGTCCCAGCTTCTATCCAGCCCCTCTCGCAGAGGAGCGCTCCCGCCTCGATGAGCGTGCGGGCGGCCTCGCAGTTCCAGCCGGCAAAGAGCTCCTCGATGACCCTTGGGGGAGTCGCAGCCAACCTCTCGTGTGAGGGTAGCCTGTAATACTCCTCGTCGGCGTCCTGGCTGCTGAAGAAACCTCCGGCGCGGCCGTCCCTCAGCGTCCCGAGAAGGTACTTGGCAACGCCCCTGGCCGTTCGTGCGAATCTGTTCTTCCTCAGCGCGACCGTTGCGTGGACGAGGTTCCGAAGGAACCCGAGGTTGGTATCGAGCATCTTCTCGTAGTGCGGCTCGCTCCAGTTCCGGGCCACGGAGTAACTGAACGCGCCCCCCTCGACACTGTCGTGCAGTCCGTCGGTCATGTGGTCCAGAGTGGAGATGGCAGCGTCAGAGAGTTCCTCGTCGCTCGTCTCCAGATACGTGTAGAGAAAGAGGTCCAGTGCGTCCGGATGAGGGAACTTCTTGCCCGCTCCGAAGCCCCCCACTCGACATCATGAAGGGAGAAGATGTACTCGAAGATCGCGTCGACGAACTCCGAGTCCGCCGATTCACTCTTCACGAGGGCCCTCGTGGTGTGCAGGAACTGCATCCTGTTCCTCACGAGGGCCTCACGGATCTCCCCGGAGTCCATCGCGTCGAGGACGGCGTTCAAGATCCGCTCCATGCCGTCCGGGGATATGTGGGTTCCTCCCCAGATGTGCTCCCCGCGGTCGGACAGGAACGCTGTCGTCGGGAATCCCCCTTTGTTATACCTTTCCGATATGTCAGGCCTGCGGTCGATGTCCACGCGCACGGGGATGAACTCCTCGTTGACCATCCTGATGATATTGGGTGTGGAGTAGGTAGTCTCGTCCATCACATGGCACCAGTGGCACCACTGGGCCGAGAGGTCAAGCAGAACGAGCTTGCGGGTCCTCCTCGCCTCCTCGAAGGCCTCCGCCGACCAGTCCATCCACCTGATTCTGTCACACTGGGCGCCAGGTGTGCCTTCCATGATGCCCCCTTTTCTCGGTCTCGTCGAGTCCGAGGTGCCGATTAGGCGCAGCATGGTTTAATGTGCCCCCGAACCACCTCCGCCGTACCTGCAGCCCTTCGGGTTGAAAAACCTGACGATGGCCGCTCTTCCATGACTGGGACCGGCTCTCGACAGCATTAAATACCGTCGCACCCTGTAGCATTCTCAGAGTGCGGTCAATCGCCGTCCCCCCAATAAGGAGAATCCGTGGGGTACTTGTGCTGGAGAGTTTTTCATGACAGAAGGAACCCGCCCGTTGAGGGCACTAGTGTCGATCGTCTTTTGCGCGTCCATGCTCGTTGGGATGCTCGTCATCGTCCCGGCTCATTCGAGGGCCTACTCGAACGACGCGTGGATAAGAGGCACGGTTGCTGATGGGATCAACCCGATTCCGAACGCGTACATCAAGCTGATGATCATCGCCGGGAACGAGCAGGACATCAACTACACCTGGACGGATGCGACAGGGCACTACGTGATGGATGTGGTCGGCGGGCTCAGCTATGTGGTCTTCGCCGCCAACCGCAGCTACTACATGGCGCTGAACCTGGTAGATGTCGCGCCTGGACAGACCGCTTACTGCAACTTCACGCTCACCCACATCACCCAGGCGACGGACGTCACAGTGGAAGGTTACGTGAAGGACAAGCTCGGGAGCCCTGTCACTTCCGGACACGTCCTTGGGATCGTCATGGACCCGAGTGGCTCGAACACCCCCCACTACGCGAATGTCACGACCGCGGACCCCTCGGGTCACTTCCAGGTCAACGTCACCCCGGGCCCTGTCGGAGGCGGGGCCACCGCCATGGACCTCCCAGGGTACCCGATGGCGCAGAACATCACACCCAGTCCGTTGTTGGCCGGCCATACCTACTGGTTCAACATCACCGTCCTTCCGCGGACCTACAACGACAACGCCGTGATTCACGGATATGTCAAGGACACCCTCGGGGCGCCGCTGGCGTCCGCACTCGTCCAGGTTGACACGACGTACAGCGGCGGAGGGAGCAAGAACTACACGCTCACCGACTCCACCGGATACTACCAGCTCGGGATCAGGAACGGGACTGGGAGCATCATGATCACCAAGGCGGGATACACACTGTGCATGGATCAGAGCCTGGTGGTCGCGCCCGGCGAGGTCAAGGCGATAGACTGCAAGCTGCTCAAGACGGACGCCGTCGTCAGAGGCAATGTCATCGACTCGAGAACGGGCCTCCCGATCGGTCTCGCAAGAGTCATCCTGACGGATGGCAAAGGCACGATCGCCATGGCCATGACGAATTCATCTGGCGCATATGTCCTGGGCGCGTTCTCGGGCACTGGCCTCACGATATTCGCACAGCAGAACGGATACGGCACGTATATGACGACGATATCCATTGCGCCGGGCGACACCAAAATCATGGACTTCGCACTCTCGCCGACCGATGCGTGGCTGGTCGGCAGGATCACTGACTTCTTCACGGGAGCGCCGATTGCGGGCGCGAGCATATCAGCGCTGTCCCAGTCGTACGAGGCGTACGGCAGCTCCAACGCCACGGGCTACTACAACGTGTCTGTTGTCCACGGGAACTACTCGGTCCACGTTCGGGCGTCGAACTACAGGGACAACTCGAGCGACGTGTCGGTCGGCCACTCCATGGTCGTCGCTCACGACGTCGCACTCCTGCCCCAGGTTCTCCCAACGACGACGGTCTTCTCGGGCTACGTCAACGATAGCGTGTTGGGCACGGGGATTGCCAACGCGCAGGTCAGAGTCGGCATCTCCGGCGGAAGCTACTCGAACTTGACATTTGCGGATTCGACTGGCCACTTCCAGATGAGCATCCCGCCCATGCCCTTGGTCTGCATTGTCACCGCGACGGACCACGCGCCGTACATCGGAGAGGTGAACGCGACGGGCAAGTCTGTCTACACATCGACCTTCATACTGCAGCCTGACCACTACGCCCCGAACGTCACCTACTCCCAGGCTCCGACCGGCAACGTCTCGACCCTCAATCCGTCCGTCATCGACGTGACGGTGACGGAGAGCGACCTGCAGCAGATGGCCCTCGGCCAGTTCATGTACTGGCACAGAGCGGGAAACGGGTGGGGGGACTACTACGCCGTCGAGTGGGCGAGCGTGTCGTTCGACCCGCTGTCGCCCGCCTCTGGCCTCTCATACACTAAGGTGGGGAGCACATATGTTGTCCACGAGGTCTGGGCAGCAAACTCGACAGGAGGATGGCTGGGGAACAGCACAAGTCAGGCATACGTCATGGCGACCTACGCGGCATGGGGCTCCCAGCAGTTCTACATGCTCAGGGGGTACTACTCGAACGCAACGATAACCACGCCTCAGCTGGGAACGGCCCTCTTCGACGGCTTGACAGGGAAGTTCGCGAGATTCGTCTTCGACCAATCCTGGATGTATCCTGCCATCGTGGGCACGGGCGCCGGCGGTGTCTTTGGGGCCCAGGTCGTGGTCATAGCCGTCAACGAGAGCAATCCGACATCGTTCGTTGGCGTAGGGCCCGCGGCAATAGGCAACTGGACACTGACCAACCTCTCGCTCCGCATCTCGCTAGCTGTTCCGAGCGGGGAGTACAGAACGCTCTTCTTCGCGGGCGACTTCGCTTCTCACAGGAACATGACCCTGACCAAGGTGACGGTGGACAATGAGCCTCCTGTCGCGAACGCCGGCTCGAACGCCACGGTGACCGTCGGTACGAACCACACGCTGAACGGGACGCTCAGCTCCGACAACGTGGGCATCGTGAACTACACATGGACCTTCCAGGACGGGGGCGCGCGGACACTGTACGGCCCTGAGCCGACCTATCGGTTCGGCCACATGGGCACGTTCGTCATCACCCTCAACGTATCGGACGCAGCTCTCCACCACGCCACCGCTACTGTTACGATATATGTCGTGGACAACGTGCCACCGGTCGCGAATGCGGGGCAGAACCAGACGGCCGTCGTCGGCACCGCGGTGACTCTGAACGGGTCGGCCTCCACGGACAATGTCGGGATTGTGAACTATACGTGGGCCGTCCAGGGAGCAGCAGTGGCGCTGTACGGGGAGACCCAGAGCTACACCTTCACTGCTGTCGGGAAGTACAACGTCACGCTGACCGTGAGGGACGCTGCTGGGAACATCGGCACGGACACGATCGTGGTGACGGTCAACGCGCCCGCGGACACGATCCCGCCGATCGCGAACGCTGGCGCGAATCAGAGCGTCAAGGTCGGCGCGATCGTAATCTTCGACGGCTCGTCCTCTTACGATAACAGCGGCCATATAGCGAACTACACATGGTCCTTCATGTACAACGGGACCCTGGTGAAGCTCTACGGTGCGAGCCCGACCTTCAAGTTTGGCAAGGCGGGGGATTACACGGTCACGCTCACCGTCAGGGACGACGCCGGCCTCACGGGCACCGCCCAGGTCGTGATAAGCGTGGCCAGCGAGACGTCGAGCAATGCCCTCATCATGTACGCTGTCGCGGGAGCCGCGGTTGTCGCCGCGCTGCTGATAGGGCTGGTCCTTGTGATGCGCAGGGGCAGAAGTGGCGGCAGCAAGTCTCCTTCGAACGGCTCTGAGGAGGAGGAGGTCGAGGGACCTGAGCCTGAGGACCCTGGCCCGCCGCAGGACTAACTTTCACGGGCGTATTGCCCCCAAACCCTATGAAACTCCCTTTCTCATTTCTTGATCAAAGATAGGAGCTGGTCCACGGAGAGGGGTCTCGGTGCGCCCCTTGAGCCGAGGTCCAGGTCAGTGTACATCCTCGCTACGGTCGGCATTTCGAGCCCGGCGGACTCCAGCAGCTTCTGGTCGTAGAGTATGTCCTCGGGCCTCCCCTGGGCGAGAACCGTGCCGCCCTTGACGATGCAGACCCTGTTCGCGAGCCTGGCGGCCATGTCCATGTCGTGGAGGGCTATGACGACGCTGATGCCGTGCTCGTCTCTGAGGAAGCGCAGGAGGTCCTCGATCCTCCTCGCGTTGGACGGGTCGAGGTCGCCCGTCGGCTCGTCGACGGCCAGTATCTTCGGCTCCATCGCCAGTACGCCTGCAATAGCGACGAGCCTCTTCTGCCCGCCGCTGAGGTAGTGCGGTATCTTCCCCGTCTCCTTCACCCCGACGACGCTGAGTGCCCACTCGGCCTTCCGACGGGCATCATCAGGCGTCATGCCGAGGTTCAGGGGGCCGAACATGACATCGTCCATGACGGTCGGCGAGAACAGCTGCGAGTCGGCGTCTTGGAAGACGAGGCCGACGAGCCTCCGGATCTCGGAGAGGTTCTTCTTGTCTATCTCCTTGCCGAAGATCCTGATCCTGCCGCGGTCGGGCATCATGAGGCCGTTGAGGTGCTCAATCAATGTGGACTTGCCGGCGCCGTTCGGTCCGCACAACGCGACTATCTCCTTCGGGTAGACGCTGAAGCACATGTTGTGTATGCCCTCAGTCCCGTCCGGGTACGTGTGGCTCACGCAGTCCACGTGCACGATCGCGTCCTCCCTTGCGGGACAGATCATGTGCTGCTCTTCCACCGACATCTGACACATCTCACATCATACTCCTATCGGACCAATGTACCTCGAGTACCCGACCGCGACGAGGGCGAGCGCCACCAGCGTGATCAGCGCGTAGTCGGCGAGACGCATCGGGGGCGTCGTGCCCATCATGCGGAACTCGCCGGAGAACCCCCTCGATTCCATGGCCTTCGCGATCCGCTCTGCGCGCTCGAACGCGTGCACGAACGCCAGCCCTATGATCCTGGCGAACAGCTTCGCCTGCTCCAAGATCCCCTTCACCAGGCCCCCGCCACGGGAATGCATGGCGTCCAGGATGTTCGCGACCTCGTCAGAGGTCTCGAAAGTGAACCTGTAGGACAGGAGGAATATGTTGTCCAGAGGCTCGGGAAGCGCCTTCGAGGCGATCAGGGCGACATCAGTGTACTTCGTAGTCATGAAGAACGTGAGCGTGAAGGTCACAGCAGCCAGAGCTCTCATGAGCAGGCCCATAACGAGCATCACCCCGTTCTCCGTCAACGCAATCCTCGCGCCTAGGAGTGTGAAGCCTGCGAGCTGCGGGCCCGGTTCCGAGAACACGAAGAGGACCGCGAGCGTGAGCACGAAGAAGACTGGCAGGGAATACCAGCCAATCAGCAGGATGAGCGGCAGCCTCCCGGCCGCATAGAAAAGCACTGTGGCCACGAGGAGAATCGCCAGGAGGTAAGCGCTCTGGATCATGACGACGAAAAGAACGACGAAGACAAGG
>JBBIUZ010000080.1:6344-7259 GCA_037439985.1 Methanobacteriota archaeon
CTCGACCGCCATGAAGCCTCCGGGCGTATCGGCAAGGCCTTCGTCCAGGGGTTCATGCGGTGCACAGGGCTTGTGTGGTTCTCGGCGAAGTGCGTGATCAGCCGGAAATCAGGTATGTGTCTCGAGTACCCCTTCCTAGCCATTCGCAGATGCCTCCAGCTAGCCTGCCCCTTCCTTCCCCGGCGATCCCGACTCCCCTATCAGATCCGGCCTGACCTTGCCCAGATAGGACACGATGTATCCCGTGACGGCACCTTCGAACAGGCCCACAACGATGTTCGCGACGGCGAGCACGAGCATGTTCTCCAGAGTCTGGCTCCTCGTCAGCGTCGAACCCTGGATCTCGGATATTGAAATTACCGCGACCTCTGCCAGCGCGCTAACCGCGAGCGCGATTGCAGCCGCCCCGAGTCCCGAGAAAAACCTCCTGGCCCTTGCGGAGGTCCTGAGGAAGCGATAGATGTAGTATCCGAGGAAGACCTCCACGCTGTTGACCAGCGTGTTCGCCCCAATCATGCTCCATCCGCCGTGGCCTATTGCGGCGCTGAACAGGTTTACTATGAAGACGCATAGGGCGCCCAGGGAGGGACCCACGAGTATCCCCATGAGTGGGGTCAGGTTGAGATGGACTCCGCCGAACACGGGAATCTCAATCTGAAACGCAGCGAAACTCACCGCAACGCACATGGATGCGATTGCGAGCCTGCGAGTCGGAATCTTGCCCCGGCCGAGCCTGTAGATGGCTACAGTCAACAAGACCGCTGCGGCAGCGGTCCAGACGGTAGCCCAGAATAGGGTGAAGGTTCCGTCCTCCAAGTGAATGTGCGCCATTCGTGACCTAGCAGCCTAACTGCCCCGTCGTTAATAAAATCGTCGCCTTTCCTAATAATCATCTGCGGGGGCCATCGTCTGATT
>JBBIUZ010000081.1:0-7234 GCA_037439985.1 Methanobacteriota archaeon
CTTGCACTGCTGGCGGACGAATCCGTTGTTCCTGAAGAAATCGAGCTCGTAGTCCTTCTGGTCCATTACGATTCTGCATGGGTCCTGAGCTTATAACGATTTTCGCCCAGTCCGTCGCGCACAGGGTCTAGTCGAACGTGTAGGAGGGGTCTGACAGACGGTCCCTGATGCTGCCGACGGGCGTTCCATCCTTGATCAGCCTGGACACCTTGACCGCCTCCTTCCTGGTGCCAAGGAGAATGGCGCCTATCATCCTTCCGTCGCGGAGGACGAACTTCTTGTAGACCTTGCGGTCGGGCGTGATCGCCTTGATCTCCTCCACGCCGGGCCCGGAAGGCCCGTGGAGATGCCTAGCCATCCCGATCGAAGTGAGATCGAACCCGGCCACCTTCAGCGTGTTCGATGGGACGGTGCCCGCGTAGTCAGGGCCGGCCTGCCCGAGGATCTTCTTCGCGGCTACCTTCGCTTCGTCAAGCGCCGGCGGTATCATGGCCCACAGCTGCCCCTCGAACTCGGCCACGTCCCCGAGAGCGAATATGTCCTCGTCCGAGGTCCTGAGAGAAGCGTCGACCGCCACTCCCCTGCCGACCTTGAGCCCTGCTGCCGCTGCCAGCTCAGTGTTCGGTCTCGTTCCCGCCGAGATGATGACCATGTCAGCGTCGATCCTTCGGCCGTCCTTGAGGAGCACGCCCTCGGCCTCGCATCCTGAGCCGATGATCTCCTTGGTTTCCGCCCGCACGAGGACCTTCGCGCCCGTGCTCTCTATCCAGCTCTGGAGGATGTCCCCTCCCTCGTGATCCAGCTGTCTCCCCAGGAGGTGCTCCCCGTTCTCCAGGATCGTGATGCCGAGCTCGGGGAACGCCGTGCACACAGCCATCGAGGTCTCCAGCCCGAGAAGCCCCCCGCCTATGACGACCGCGCGCGCCGACCTTGCCGCGCTCTGCCGTATCCTCTTCGCGTCCGCGAGGGTCCTCAGCGTGAAGACGTTGTCCTTCGGGAGTCCGGGGAGCGGTGGGACGAATGCGTGCGAGCCCGTCGCGAGCACGAGCCTGTCATACCGCTCCCATCTCCCGCGGACGAAGATCTTCCTCCCTTCACGGTCGATCTTCTCGGCCCTGTGGTCGAGATGGAGGCCGATCTTGTGGTCGGCGTACCACTCGAGCGGGTAGAACGCAAGCTCGCTCTCCGCGGCCTTCCCCTCCAGGAGATCGATGAGCTTCGGGCGAGGATAGTAGGGGATGGCCTCGTCGGTGAAGATGTCCAGCTCGACTCCGGGGTCGGAGTCGCGGATGGCCCTGGCGACGGTCGTCCCTGCCACATTGTTCCCGATCACGATCACGCGCATGCAGCTCACACCAGGGGAATGATGCTTCCTGGAAGCTCTATCGCGTGTGCCATCATTAATCTTGTGCGAGGAATCCGAAGTGCTGTGACACGTAATTTCTAACGTCCGGGGCTCATACTCAGTAGTTCGTAACCTGGACAGCGCAGGCCCATGCCACTTGCAACCCGCCTGCTGATCCGTCTTGTCTCGTTCTCTGGCCGCGATCTCGCTTTCTGGATCGGCGGCCATCCTGCAGCATTCTCTGCTCGGATAGACTGATATACTGTAGGTGGCACACCACCCACTATGGCGATAAAGAGACACCGGAGGGGCGACCGCGTCTACCTCGCGGAGTACAGGTCGATCCGTCAAGGAAAGAAGGTGGTCAGCAAGTTCATCAGGCATCTGGGCCCTGCCGACGGGCAACAGCGTCCCGCGGGCCGCGGAGGAAAGATCCTTGACAGGCTTGCCCACGGCTCATCCGTCCAAGCCGGGGCAGTACGCCTCCTCTGGGCCCTCAGCGACGATCTTCGCTTCCGAGCCATAATCGACGGAATCTGCGGGGAGGATTCCGCAGGCGACAGGACGGTGGGCAAGTTTCTGACCGTCTGGGCGATCAACCGCCTCCTGGACCCGGAGAGTGCGACGAAGCTCGAATCGTGGGTGCGAACGACGGACCTGCCTGCCCTCGCGGGCATGCCGCCGGATGCCTTCACAAAGGACGCGTTCCTCCGAGCACTGGATGCGGTGTGCCGCCACGAACCTTCTCTGGGAGACCTGGTGGACCGCACACCCGAACTCAATGAGGCTATGTACAAGCACTGGCGGTCGCTCCACCCGCTCCGGAGGGGCGAGCGAGAGACCCTCGCATACGACCTCACCTCGGTGCTATTCCTCGGGGTCACATGCCCCCTAGCAGAGTTGGGGTACAATCCGGCTGGCGAATCGCGCCCACAGGTCAAGGTGGCGGCAGTCGCCAGCAAGGTGGACCGCGCCCCGATACTGCACATAGTGTACGATGGACGCAGGCAAGGGAGGGGCACATGGAGGAACCTTCTCGTTGGCCTCGCCAAGACGAAGGTGCCGCCAGGGATGCTGATCAGCGACAGGGGGATGATGGGGCAGGAGTTCGTGAGAGAGGCACGGGACATGGGTTGGCATGTGCTCGGTGGAGTGCCCAAGACGCAACCCATCGGCGTCATCCTCTCCCGTTCGTCAGTCCCGGAGACACCGAACACCCTTGCGATGGTGTCCCGGGCGGGTTCCGCGTACGCGGTCACGGTGAGGGCGAAGGTGCTGGACGAGGAGAGGAGCGTGGCCGTGTACACGAATGCGGAGAGGGAAGTCAGGAAGCGGAGCGAGAGGAACGAGGCGCTCGCGAAGATCGGTGCCGCTCTGGGCGAGCTGGCGGCGAAGGGGAAGGACTAGTCGGAGGCGAAGCTGCACTCCGAGATAAAGGGCATCGTGGGCCCGTGGTCGCGGCACATCAAGGTCAGCGTTCGCAGGAGGGGGTCCGGCCCTCGCGTGACCTGGGAGTACCGCAAGCGGGAGCTGGACGATGCGACGCACCGGGACGGCAAGTTCCTCCTGGTGTGCACGGACGACAGGATGAGCGCATGCGAGGCGGTGCGGATGTACTTCTCCAAGGATTTCGTGGAGAAGGTGTTCAGGACGCTCAAGACCGAGGCCGAGCCCGTGAAGCACAGGCTCGAGCACAGGGTGCGCGCGTACCTGTTCGTCTGTATGCTCGCCTGCAGGCTAGTGGCCGCGCTCAGATATCAGTTGGAGG
The DNA here is from genome assembly GCA_037439985.1 of Methanobacteriota archaeon. Classification (GTDB taxonomy): domain Archaea; phylum Thermoplasmatota; class Thermoplasmata; order UBA10834; family UBA10834; genus COMBO-56-21. The sequence continues at coordinate 3,114 of JBBIUZ010000081.1, forward strand.
AGGCAGGAGTCGAGGGAGAGCCAGCCGAGTACATTGATTCGTTGTTGAGGGACCTGACACGCGTGGAGAAGGTCGAGGTGAGGCTGGGCAACGAGGTTCGCACATGGTATCTGAATGTCACGACACGAGTGGCGGAGGGGCTGAAGGTGCTGGGGCAGGGAGATCTGCTCAAGGAGGAGACCAGGCTCGTGCTCGACGTGTAGGTGGCATGGGCCTGCGCTGTTCAGATCGTAAAGTCTTTTCCCGGCGTGTGATTACGAAGAGGACCATCCGCCTTCCCCAAGGGAGTCACCGGCTCGAGTCTGCCTAGCATGTCTTTGAACCGCACTTGCGAAACCTGGCCGAATAGCTCGGGATGCGGGCCGCTGCGACTGAGCAACTACTCAAGGCCATCTTCCAGGTCCTCTGTGTCTTGCGGTGCATGCATTTGAGAATGGGTCATACGTGCCATGCCGACTTGGAGTAGAGGGAACCGCATGGCCATTGCTGCGAGTTAATATATACAAAAGGCCTTCCCCCCGCCGAACAGCGTGTCTCCAAGATCGAGGTCGCGATGTCAGCAAGGCCGCGTGATTGCCGGCTGAGCAATCATTAGAGTGGTTGTCATGATCTGGTCTCTCTTTGTTCCAGCCTTCTTGGCGTCCGTAGTCGAATGCGTCGAAGCCTTGACCATCGTGCTAGCCATCGGCACATCGATCAATTGGAAGAGCAGCCTGTCGGGCGTTGTTGCTGGCTCCGCCGTACTGGCTGCGCTGATCGCTGTACTCGGAAGCACGATTCTGTACGTTCCCATCAACATCCTGCGCGTGGTGATTGGCGTCCTTTTGGTCCTCATGGGCGCCCAGTGGCTGGAGAAGGCGATCCTGCGTTATACCGGACTCAAGGCCAAGCACGATGAAGCCAGAATATACGAGACACGCAAGCATGAGCTGGATGCCCTGAAGGAAGACCGCTCCAAGTTCAGCAAGTTCGGTTTCCTGACCTCCTTCAAAGGCGTGCTTCTTGAGGGGTTGGAGGTCGCCGTGATCGTCATCACCTTCGGGTCGACCGGTGACGTGAATCAATCACGGGGGATTCTAACCGCTAGTCTCGGCGCCATTCTAGCGCTGCTCGTCGTGATGGCGCTGGGAGTGGTGGTGCGCAAACCGCTCGTCAAGATGCCGGAGAACACTTTCAAGTTTCTAGTCGGAATCATGCTGCTGGCATTCGGCACGTTCTGGAGCGGGGAGGGGTTCGGTATCCAATGGCCGCTCGCCGATGCGTTTCTCGTCGTGCTGGGCGTCATCTATGTGTTGTTGTGCCTGCTCCTAATCAGATGGATAAGTCGGCGCATGCTGAATCCGAGGATAAGGGAGACGGACCCGAAGAAGTATCCGGTTCCGCTGCGCATCCTATGGGAGCTCTTTGACTTCTTCTGCGGAGACTGGACTATCCTCGCGGGCGTGGCCATTACCATGGCAGCTGTGAACCTTCTCATCAGCATCAAGACTTTCACCGATGTCTCGCTTTCAGGCATGCTGCTTGTCGCCGGCATCACTGCAAGTCTGGCGGGCGCTATGGGCCGGCGTTCACAACCGGTGACGAACAAGAGGGCCGAGAAGACCGGATAGCGGGACTGTTAATCGCTGAAGGGGAATGATGCCTGCGCCGTGCTGTGCCTCTCTGAGTCGGCATGTCCTGCGCCCAGCACAACATCAATCGACCAAGAAGAACCGAAGGGGGTTGTGGGGACAAGGGAGGCATCTCGCTTTGAGCCATCAGACGACATAGCAGCGAAATCGATCCCAAGTCAGAGTCTCTGTGACCTGGTCCGAGGCCACCTCACGGGGTTCACGCACGCGTTCCTCTCACCGCTGAGGGCCGAGCAATAGGCAACTGGCCCTCTTCTCGGTCAGCGCATGGCGGCGGAGGCATGCTTGAGTCTGCAACTGGGCTCCCATGAAGAATCACAAGTTCGAGTGTCCAAGAGCAATGGGCGTGGCAGGCGACATGGTTATTGGGTGCACCGAATGGCGGACCACGCAAGTAATGCCAGCTCTCGAGGTCTCCGTTCAGATGGAGAAGGTCACCTGCACATCCGGCTCTGCAAGAATCCTATCGGACACTAACGGTGTCGTCTGGATCGCGCGGATGGTTGAGAGCGTTCAGTTGCTTGCCTCGGGGAGGGCCCATGCCACCGCCAGCCCCACCCTCGAGCACACGCTCTCCGCGAGGATGACGGTCACAGTGCTCGGACAGGCCTGTGCGATGATGCCTGTGGCCGGGATCGGAGTCGCGATGGGCCGCGGCACAGTCGTCGCAGCGATCTTCCCAATCAGGAGAAGGTCGAGGAAGGACAGACCGAACGAAAACGATGACACGCGCAAGGCATGAATGCGGTCCGCCTGGACAATCGCAAGCAGGAGTCCGCGGCCGTTTCAATCCGACCGAAATCGTCTCGGGTCAGGTTCATCCGCCCCGAGGAATAGCTTGTTCGCGGAGAGCCGAATGTCTGCTGGGAGCAAGCAGAGGGTCGTCAAGGGAGACGTTGTGGAGATCGAATGGCTCGATACTCACTCCACGGACCGTCTCACGCATGAGGAGATCGACGACCTCGACGACCCGTGGCCGACCCTGGCCTACGGCCTCGTGCTGAGAAACGGGCGCGATTACATCACGCTCGCGAGCGAGCTATGCCTGGACCCCGCCTCGGACGGCACCTGGATCGAGCAGATACCGCATGGGTCGATCAAGAAGGTCAGGAAGCTCGGGAAGAGGAACATGGACTCAGAGGAGGATCCATCATGAGAGTGGGCGACAGGGTGAGACTCGTCCATACCGACGATCCGAGCGGCATTCCGACCGGCGAGGAGGGGACCATAATTCATATCACCAAGGTCTCGAAGGCAGACGTGGCAGGCGCGCCCCTGTTGGAATCCCTAGTGGGCAAGAAGAAGATCTGGATCGAGTGGGACCGGGGAGGGAGACTGGCACTGATCGAGGGAATCGACGAATTCGAGGTGTTGCCAGGAAAGCGGACATGATAAACAGCAAGTGCAGGGCTTGCGGGGCAAGTACGGATCTGACTCGCCACACTCTGATCGGCCACCATGGGCGGCTCACGCCAGCAGAGATCCGATTGTGCCGCGGCTGCAAGTCCGTCGCGGTGTTCGCCGCCAGTATCCAACCGCGACCTGAGAGTGCAGCCCAAGAGGAGACAATCCGACGCACCGATTGCTTGGGGGTCGAGAAAGAGGATAGCATCATAGAGGTGTTCTGTCCTTGTTGCGGAGAGAGCATGTTCTATGTCCAGCATGTCGATGCCATCGTTGGAGGCCGCGCCACGCTCGCCGAGTCCTGGACATGCCAATGCGGAACATGCGTTGATGTGATCGTCGACGATCGCACCGGCTAGTCGCATGCAACGGCAGAGGGATTGATCGGGCCGCTCTTCTTTGGCGAGGGGCGCTTTGCCTGGCGACCGTGACGCCTAGGCTATTCGAGGGGACTTGAAGCGGCTATGATGCGAGGTACCGAGTGCTCAGGCACCCAGGAAGCGTCGGGAAGCGGCCGAGGGTGTCGCGTTCCGAATACGAGATGACGTGATAGGCTTCTCATGGCAGACCATTCACGGCGTGCTCTCGATCACGACATCCGGCCGCAGGGACTCGCCGCAGTCGTTCGCAAGACTCTGTCAATGTTCTGAGTTTCCTAGGAGTCAGTAGAAGTCGAGAAGCCATGGGATCTCACGGGAGAAGGTTCTCGAAGCATGCGTGGCGTTCTGCTCGTCAAGCAGTAGTCAGCGCCTCGCCTCCCGACTTAGCGCTCCAGCTGCCAAATCCAAAGGTGTCAAAACGGGGAATCAGATCCTAGACGGTGCCGTGGACGGAACGCTTGACTCTGGCCATGTCGGTCTCCTCTTCGGTTCCCCGCTTCTCCCGAAGCTGCATTGACCATCCACAGCCCTTCGCAGAGCAGTGTAGGACCACGTGCATCCCGAACTGGTTCGCCTTGAACAGCTTGCCGCCGCACTTGGGACAACCGATTCCGTCTTTCAAAGGCATGCGTCCACGTTCCCCTTGGGCGAGATATCCGCTGCGCCCGTTGGCTTCGTGGCTATAAATGCCCTCGGCCCTGTTTTG
>JBBIUZ010000082.1:0-7166 GCA_037439985.1 Methanobacteriota archaeon
GCCCAACCTGCTGGTCAACGGCGCCACCGGCATTGCCGTCGGCATGGCTACCAACATCCCGCCCCACAACCTCGGCGAGATCACGGATGCCGTCGCGCTCATGATAGACAGGCAGCTCGAGGGCAGGGACGCGGAGCTCAGGGAGCTGATGGAGGTCGTCAAGGGCCCGGACTTCCCGACGGGCGGCGTGATCTACGGCGCGATGGGCATCGCGGAGGCGTATGCCTCCGGCAGGGGCAGGATCAGGGTCAGGGCGAGGTACACCGTGGACCACGACGAGGACACCGGCAAGGCCCAGGTCGTCGTTACCGAGATACCGTACATGGTCAACAAGAGCGCCCTGCTGGAGGAGGTCGCGCAGCTCGTGAAGGACAAGAGGATCGACGGCGTCTCGGACCTGAGGGACGAGTCGGACAGGGAGGGCCTGAGGATAGTCATCGAGCTCAAGAAGGACGCTATCGAGGACGTCGTGCTAAACCAGCTCTTCGCGCACTCGCAGCTCCAGACCACGTTCAGCATAATCAACATCGCGCTCGTCAACAACCAGCCGAGGACGCTGTCCCTGAAGGAGATGTTCGACTACTACATCGAGCACAGGTTCGACGTCGTCAAGCGGAGGACTGAGCACAGGCTCAGGGAGGCCGAGAAGCGCGCGCACATACTCGCCGGTCTGATGATAGCGCTCGACCACCTGGATGAGGTCATCAGGCTCATACGGAAGGCGAAGACGAGGGACGAGGCCCGCTCGTCGCTCATGGCCAAGTACCTCCTTTCCGAGGAGCAGACGAAGGCCATACTCGAGATGCAGCTGCAGAGGTTGACGGGCATGGAGATGCAGGCCGTGAGGAACGAGGCCGAGGCCACTAGGAAGATGATAGACGAGTACAGGGCCATCCTAAAGGACGAGAAGAAGATCCTGGGCATAATAAGGTCCGAGGCGCTCGAACTCAAGGAGCAGTTCGGCGATGCGAGAAGGACCACGGTCGAGGCGAACGCGATCGACATGGACATCGAGGACCTGATCCCCGTCGAGGACGTCGTCGTGATGATCAGCAACACGGGTTACATCAAGCGACTCCCGCTCGACTCCTATGAGTCGCAGCGCAGGGGCGGGATAGGCCTCGTGGGAATGGAGACGAAGGAGGAGGACTACGTCGTGGACTTGTTCGTCACGTGCTCCCACGACTACATCATGTACATCACGAACAAGGGACGGGTGTACTGGCTCAAGGCGTACAAGATACCGGTCGGCGGGAGGCACGCGAAGGGCAAGCCCGTCGTGAACCTCCTGGAGCACCTCGAGGATGGCGAGAAGGTCGTGAACACGATCCCCGTCAAGGTGTTCGACGAGGGTTCGTATCTCGTGTTCGCCACCAGGAACGGGACGATAAAGAAGACCAGGCTCTCGGCGTACTCCCACGTGAGGCAGAGCGGAATCATCGCCATCAGGCTCGACGACGAGGACGAGATCATCGACACGGCCGTCACGGACGGCGCCAAGGAGATCATACTCGCCACCCGGAAGGGCCTGGCCGCGAGGTTCTCGGAGACGGACGTGAGGCCCACGGGCAGGGCGACATACGGCGTCAGGGGCCTGAGACTGACCAAGGGCGACTCGGTCGTCAGCATGGTCGTCGTCGAGCCGACGGACCAGCTCCTGACAGTGTGCGAGAACGGCTACGGGAAGCGCTCCCTCGTCGAGGACTACAGGAAGATCCGGCGGGGTGGAAAAGGGGTCATCACAATCAAGACTGGCGGGAGGAACGGCGATGTCGTGTGCGCGATGAAGGTCACGGACGACGACGAGCTGATAGTCACGAGCGTGAACGGCATGGTCATCCGCATGCCCGTCAGGGGCATCAGCGTGCTCGGCAGAGCCACAATGGGCGTGAGGCTCATGCGGCTCAAGGAGAACGACGAAGTCAGCGCTGTGGCCAGGCTCTTGGCCCCGGGAGAGCAGGAGCGCACGGTCGAGGCTGGCAGGACCGTGGCGGTGCGCCGCGGCCCCAGTGACGGCCCGGAGGGAGAGGACGGGGACGGAGCGGGGGAGGACGACGACGGCGAGGACGACGGCGATGCCCGAGACGACGGGGGCGGTTAAGTCGTCAGTGCCAGATGCGCGGCGCCGATTTCAGAACTGATAACGACCGGAAAAGGTTTAATAGACCAGAAGGCTTTGAAAACCCCGGCGTCCAGGAGATCTTCCCGCAAGGAGGCCAGAGCGTGTTCAAGGATTCCGTACCAGGTCTGGATAGGGTTTTCAAGAACGACATCGAGAGGCCGAAGGTTGTCCTCGTCACGGGCCCGCCGGGCTCGATGAAGACCACGTTCTGCTACTCGCTCATGTCGAACTACCTGAAGGACAAGAATGAGTTCGGGCTCTATGCGACCCTCGAGGAGACGGTCGACAGCCACCTGAAGAACATGGAGAGCATAGGCGCGAAGCTCTCGATGAAGATGCAGGTATCGGACCTCACCGACCTGAGGGAGCTCGACCAGATCGACGAGGCCATCGGGCAGGAGGCTCAGACCGACTACGTGCTCTTCATCGAGAAGATGATCCAGAGGTTCAGGAAGACCCACGGAGACAAGTTCTCGGTCTTCGTCCTCGACTCGCTCGGGGCCCTGTACTCCCTCATGGAGAACGTGGCGGACATGAGGAAGAAGATGTTCTACTTTTTCAAGATGCTCAGGGACAACAACCTCACGTCGTTCATCATCATGGAGCGTTCGCTCGCGGGGGACTCGCAGCTGCTCGGGAACGAGGGATTCCTTGCCGACGGCATAATGCTTCTCGGCCTGGACAGGCAGCGCGGGAAGCTCATGAGATTCCTTCAGGTGGAGAAGATGCGTGCCGCCGAGCACAGCATGGAGAGGCACGCAATAGAGGTGAGCAAGGGCGGCATACAGGTGCTGGGCCCGCTGCTCAGCTCGCAGTGACCGCGCGGCGCGAACAATCAACGCTTTGTACTCCCGCGGCCATTCCCGGAGCGACGAGCGAGGGTCTGCGAAACACGGCGACAAGTGTCAGGATATGCGAGAGATGTGTGATTGACGATGCCAGAAGACGAGACGATTGCTTCGATAATCGAGGGCGCGGTGAAGAAGCTGCAGGCCCAGGAAGCCGAGGTCAGGAAGAGGGATCAGGAGCTGAAGGCGGGGAATGAAGCTCTCGGCAAGCAGAAGTCCGAGGTCGACGCCCTCGAGCAGCGCCTCCGGGAGAAGGAGGACGTGCTCGTGCAGAAGGAGGCGGCACTGGACAAGCGCTCCGAGGAGCTCAAGCAGCGTGAGGACGCCGTCCGAGGCCAGTCCGAGGAGGTCGAGGCAAAGAGCGCCGAGGTGGCGAAGCTCGAGGCCGCTGCGAAGGCCGCGAAAGACGAGGCCGAGGCCCGCGGGAAGGAGGCTGCTGAAAAGCTGCGGGAGATGAGCGCCCTAGAGGTCGCCGTGGAGGAGAAGCGGAAGGCCATGCTCGCCCGCGAGGAGATCGAGAAGAAGTCCGAGGAAGAGGTTCAGCGGATGCTCGAGCAGGTCACCGCGCGCAGGGACGCGCTGATAGCGCGCGAGCGCGCCATCGCGGAGGAGGAGACCTCCGTCAGGAAGGATCGCGAGAGACTCTCCGAGGACGCGAGGAAGCTCTTGGAGAGGACGAAGGGGATCGCGTCAGGCCCTGCACAGCCAACAGCGCCCTCGCCCGCCACGCCAGGGGAGCAGGAGGCCGCGCCCGGGCTGGGCGAGGACGAGATGCTCTGCCCGAACTGCAAGACGGTCATCAGCAGGGATGCGCTCATGTGCTACGTCTGTGGCCAGAAGCTACGTGAGGAGGAGGCCGCGGAGGAGAGTTCCGCGCCGGCCGGCGAGGACGACGACGAGATTTCGTGTCCGAACTGCAAGACGATGATAGGACGGGATGCGATCATGTGCTACGCCTGCGGCGTGAACGTCAAGGAGGCGTTCGCGAAACAGGGGCCGAAGACCGAGGCGAACGAGCCCCCGGTGCAGGTGAAGAAACCTCAGATTTTCGTCAAGAAGATTGTGAAGAAGAAAGGCACGTAGCCAGACGGCGTAAAATGGTCAGCCACATAGTGAAAATGTGGCAAATACCTTTTTATATCGCTGAGCTGCTTACTTTTACTGCAGTACCCAGCTTCCCTGGGTGGGTGAACTTATGAGAGGCAAAGCTGCCATGCTCCTTGCCAGGAGAACTGTTAGCGTATTGATAGTTGTGTGCCTTGTCGTCTCCGCCTTCGTGGGTCTCCTTGCCCTGTTTGTCTCCGTCCCCGCTGATGTTCGGGCCGCCTCCCCAGGCGACCTGACGATCTCGAGCGGCACGTACGTCATACGGAACATAACGCAGCCAGTCGACGGCAACGTGACCGTCACAGGGACGGGAAACCTGACGATCATGGACGGGACCCTCAGCGTCATCAGCAATTACGACCCGAGCCAGAGGCACACGGTGACCGTCCAATCGGGCGGAACGCTCTACCTGGAGCACGGCACGGTGACCACCTACCTGGACCAGATCAGCCCATGGCCCTTCCTGAACCTGATCGTGCAGAGCGGAGGGCATCTGATAGCCAACGGACAGTCCGTGCTGATGTTCCCGGGGAACATCTGGGTCAACTCAGGCGGGAATGTCACTCTGCACGATACGCAGATCGTGAAACTGCCTGATTCGGCCGTGTATCAGTATGTCGTCGGCAGCTCCGGCCTCATCACGTTCGACTCAGCAAACGACGGTCCGGCGATATCTATCACGAACTCCACATGGGAGATGTACCACTCCGGCATCGTGAACATGCCAAGGTATCCGAACGATATGAAGCCGGCGAAGAACATCACGCTGTCCGGGCGCTCGGTCATGTTGGCAGTCAACAGCTACATCGGGGTCGATTTCGGGCCAATCAATAGCCCTTCCGCGTGGGACACTCACAGTTCGATATCTCTCTCTGGCCAGTCCCATCTCTATCTCTATGGAACATCCTTCCAGCCATATGCTGGGTCGTTGGCAGATCGTGTACCGGCCATAGTATCCAACGGGGTCGCTGCATCTCCTGCGACTCCGTCAGCCAAGGGCGCATTGGACAACACTGGGCAGTCTCTGGCGAGCCTCGCTTCAGTGGATTCCAACACGTACCAGATAAGTCCAGGGCAGACAATGGAAATCGTTTCTTTCAATGTGGGGACCCTTGGTGATTCGCTGCCTGTAAGTTCAGCAAGTCTGATGGTGACGTACTCCGTCTCGAGTTCATACACAGGAACCAACTCTATCCAGTGGGCGAGGCAAGGAACAGCGTACAACTCAACAGGCATAGTGCCAAAGGCCATCGACTCGCCTGGGACAACCGCTGAGTATGATTTTCCGCTGGCGTCAGTTCCGACCGTTGGCGATGTCAGGACTATGAAAGTCCTTTTCACGAATAATGCCATAACTGGTGCCGTACAAATCGATCAACTTTCGATTGCGTTTACTGTGGGTTCAGACGCATTTGTCTACAGATGGTTGAATGTAACAGTCGGCGACGAATACGGTGTGCCAATCCCGAACGCCAAAGTGACTGCGAGATTCACTGGATCAACCGCGCTCCAGGGTCAGACTGCAGTTTATTTCACGCCTACAGGCGTCTCGTCCACTCCACCGGTTCAGATCCTGACTTATCTCGGGGAGACTTCCACAAGCTACCGCATGACAAAGGCAGATGGCAGGTCCCTCATTCCCTATCTAACCGACATCATTTCGAGTACCAGCACGTCGAGTGGCACGTATGTTGGTTCATTCGCGATTGCCGGCAGCGCAACAGTCAATTCCGTCTTGTACAGTTCGACCGAGTCTTTCTCCTTCCCAGCTTACCCTGCCATGAATTCTACTAGCGCCAGCTTCAACACGACTGTCAAGATCTCGGGCGTATCTGCGCCGAGCCCCGATCAATCAAGGTGGCTGGTCGTCCCGGTATCCTCGACGCAGCATAACCTGACCATCGAAGGGATGACCTACTATCATGCAGGGGACATAATCGTGGCTGCTGGTGGCACTCTGACCTTCGACAACGCGGTGCTCAAGCTCGTGCAGTCGTATGCGTATGAGAGGACCGTCTACGTCGATGGCACCCAGGCCCAGCCTGGCAGATTGATATTCGAGCACTCAAGAGTGATCAGTGCCCTTGGGATCAACATAGTTGTCAAGGGGTATGGCATCCTCGAGGTCCTGAACTCCACACTCACGGGTGTCAGCATCAAGGCTCTGGAGCAGTCCGCGGTGCACCTCAACAACGCGACGATGGACCAGCAGATATCGACAGCATGGGATTCGTACGCGACCATCGATGTTAAGGATTCGACCTTGATACAGCCAGTGGTTCTCTCCGGATACGTGCAGGGCGGGTTCACGAACACGAGCGTTCCTTCGATCCAGGTGACCGACAGCGCCGTGGCCATGATATACAGATGGATTCACGTCACCGTCTACGATGGCGCTGGGAAGCCTCTTCCGAACGCCACCGTGACTGCGTCCTACCTGGTGAGCGGCATATTCGCGAAGTCGGCAACGACGAGCTGGGTCCCTCCGAATCGAGGGGTAGCCCAGATCGACGCGAACGGCACGATGATCACGGCCGTTGGCTCGACCTTTGTTGGGAACTACAAGATCAGCGCGGTGTATCTCTGGGGTGGCCATTACTACTGGTGCGATCAGAATGTGTCCATAGGCGTGATGCCATACACTGAGCCGCTTGGCCGGAACGCCACCAGCGCGGTACTGAGGATATCGAGCGCGGTGCCGCACCTGTTCATCAACCAAGCGATGGGACCGGTTGTCGCTACGCCATCGAATCCAGTCAAGGGTCAGATTGTGACCATCAACGCCACGGTGAACAACAGCGGCCCAGTCGGGGCCTACAACGTCAGGGTCGACTTCTATGACAATGGTGTGCTCTTCAGCACAGCGTATGTGCCAGCGATAGCCCCAGGCGCGTCGGCGGTCGCAATCGCATACTGGTTCGCTCCGGCGCCAGTCAACTTCGCATCCACGCCGCACAACATATCTGTCATTGCGAGCACAGGAATAGCGGGCCAGTCCCCGGTGACTGGATGGGGCCAGGTGATAGTCCAGGCTCTGCCGGATATCCTCGTGGAGCCGGGGATCACTGTGGGCTCGCTGTACCCGGAGA
>JBBIUZ010000083.1:0-7132 GCA_037439985.1 Methanobacteriota archaeon
GAAACCCGGACGGTCTACGATGACGGCACGACTCAGATTGGCCAATCCTACTATGCCGCCAATCCGGCGCCGATCGGCAGCCAGGTCGTGGTGCGGATCTACGAAGATCAAATCGAGATCCTGGATCCGATCCGGATGGAGGTCATCCGCCGGAAGACTGATGAGATCCAGGCCAAGGTCGCTCAGCGTCTTGCAATAGGTTGCATGCTGCGCCGCCGCCCTTCCAAGATCCACAGTGTGCCTCAGAGGATGGCAGGACAGACACCTCGCGAAAGCCTTCCCAGGCTCGCGGACCAGTGCACGCCTCGGGGACACGGTGAGCAGCCCTCCATGCTCGCGGCACTCAGTCAATGCGCGGGGGGCTCATAACACTTGCCTCATCCGCCGGTTAGCACGCGCGAGGCAGATATGCTCAAGGCGAGGTGTGGCGGCATCAGGCTAGGTGCTGAGCCCCCCGTCCTTCGCTTGCCTCGGCCGGGCTGCGTCCATCCACTCGCGGATTCGAAGTCCCAGGAAGAGGCCAGGGACGGTGAGCAGCGACAGACTGCTCCTGACAGAGACGAGGCAGAACACGATTGAGACCAGCATCATCCTATCGTTGAGATTCTTCAGCTTCAAGCTCGCGACTATGGATGCGGCTATGGCGCTCACCTCGACGTACACGAAGTAGGGGCTGCTGTCAGCAATCTCCGCAAGCACGGTCCCCCCCACCGATGTGCCAACCCTCGTCGCTGAGCTCAGGTGGAAGAAGACCGCGGAGTCGAGGACGTTCCAGAAGCCGAAGGGCAGCATCAACAGCACGCCGATGAGCACGCAGGCCGCGCCTGTGCCCAAGAGCCTGAGAGGCTCGCCCGTCCGATTCTCGCGCCGTCCTTCCTCGAGCAGCCACATGAAAAGCACCAGGAACGGTATCGCGGCGTAGACCTTGGTCAGAGCTGCAAAGGCCATCAAGAAGAGTGCGACATATCCGGCCTGATCCCTGCGGAGCTTCTTCAGCGCATAGACCGCTCCAACCATGAGCAGCGTCGTTAGCGCAGCGTTGTCGAAAGAGTAGAATAGCGCACAAGTGCTGACGAAAGGAATGTATCCTCTGAGCTTCGTGTTCATGAATTCGTAGAACACACCGAAGGCAAGCGCCCAGAAGAGGAGGTTCGAGACGACGAACCATACAGGGAATCCGAGGAAGCCGAGCATCTGGTGCATCCCGGCATAGACCAACAGATCCCAGGGGAGGTAGTTGTAGGTCCCTAAATCCATGTTCGTGCCGGTCCCGTTCTGCGTGGCGAACCTTGGAATTACCTTGTCCACGTACGGGTTTCCGCTATTGACGGCATCAACCACGCCAGCATTCACGGCGGTGGGGATGTCATGGATGCCGTTGAACCCGCTGAACCAGATGATAATGGACACGCAGAACGCCAGGAAGACCACCCACGCGATGGACGGCGCGAGCATGCCCCCGTGCCTGATCAGAGACCCAGTGAACCTCTTCATGAACTTGCTGTTCAGCATGCCGGCGACCCAGACGGCCAGCATGAAGAACAGGAACCCGTTGAACATCGGATCGAGCATGGCTACTTCATCTCCACTACTGCAATCGGGTCCATTCAGAATACGCAATCTGGTTATTAAAGGGTCGAGATGCCGTCGAATGCGGCGTAGGTTGATCCGACCGCTCAGACGAATCCTCTGACGATATTATCGACACTCCTCGACACGGGCCCGTCCAGCGGCGCGGGCTTGTGCTCTTTCAGCACGGATTCGGCCTTCTCCTTGGCCACCTGCATCAAGTCCTTTCCGCCCCTCTTTGTCCATGACTCGTAGCTGTCCTTGCTCCAGATAAGGGGCTCGTGGAACCGGCGAGGGTGCCTGAGCGTGTGCATCTCCGTGAGGTAGTTGCCCCCGACCCCCACTTTCTCAATCACATCAAGCGCGAGGGCGTCACCGTCCACTGGCAGTTCCTTGCAGGCGGCGATTGTCAGGCCGACAATGTCGTTGTCGATCATCAGTTGCTCGTATGAGAGCACCGTCGAATTGTCGACCAGCCCGACACCGTTCATGATCTCCGAACCCGTCATGGCGCAGAGCAAGGCCATCGAGGCGTTTTCGACTGATGCCTGAACTCCCGGCACGACCGCCCCAGGTCCGATGCCGCCGCGCGAGCACGGCCATCCGATGTACCGCGCCATCTCAGAAGAGCCTGCCGCGAGCAACATCGTCTCCGGTAATCCGAAGTTGACAGCCCCGGTGCGGGGATTCATGCTCGAAAGCACCGACCCGTACAGCAGGGGCGCGCCCTTCTCGTGGGCCTGCATGACGGCAGCCAGCGCGAGCATCTCCGCGTGGCAGGTGATGAGGTCGCCCACGACCGTGGCGGGCGCCGTCAGACCCATCTGGCCCATCGCGGTGATGTGGACAGGCACGTGGTTCTCGGCCCATATGAGCGCGTTCTCCGTCGCGAGCTCCTCGAGCTGGAGAGGCGCTGTCGTGCAGACCATAGCCGAGATGTAGTGCCTTCTCCTCAGCTCCTCGACGTCGCCGACGACCTCGGCCGCCATCTTCACCTGCGCCGATGCCTCCCCCCGGCCTCGTTGTCGACTCTGTCTCGATGTGCTTCTGGGTGTTCCTGATGGCCTCCCTCATGCCCATGACGACGTGCTTCTCGGGAGGCACATCGTTCGCCACGATCATCGGTTCGTAGATGCTGACATACGGCAGCCAGTCGCCTATGACAGCCGTCTAGGTGATGCCCGCGAGAGTGGACCCCCTCCTTGTCTTCGACCCTTCCTCCCACACGGATACGCCACAGCCATCGGTCGTGTAGTAGTGGTGACTGCCGTCCACGGGCAGATCGCAGTCCTTCGTCCTGCCCGCGAGCACCATCTTCGAGGGGACGCTTCTGATTTGCGAGAGGACGACTTCCGCAGGGAACTTGACGACCTTCGATCTCTCATCGACGAGCGCTCCTGCCTCGCCGAGCTCCGCTCTTGCCTTGGCGCTGAGAACCCTGATGCCCGTGGACTCCATGATACGCAAGGCGCCCTCGTGGATCCTCTTCTTGTTCTGTGGTGTCAGAATGCTGAAAGGCTGCCTCACCCTGAACCGATGCTCGAACTCCGACATCCTCTTCGCGCCTCCCTACCTGCCCGACGACGTGATCTTGCCGCTCTCGATATCGGTTTTCGTCCCGTGAGCCGTCGGCTGGCCTCCGTGACGTGGACCGAGACGGCTGCCTAGCCGGTATCTCTCGCCTCCGTGGGCGTTCGGTCTGTCAAGGCACACCAGGTCTATGAATTGGGCCTGGCCAAGGGGATCCAAGTGGCGGAGATGATCAGGGCCGAGAGCCCCACCAAGAGGTATGACGGCATCCTTGCGGTGAGTAGTATCAGCTCTGCCGTCCACGAGGCCGCGGCCTTCATCTCGGAAATGTGTTCGACGACGGCCCTCCCCCACTGGCAGAAGGCATTGCATCAACTCCACCTCGCTCGTATCCGAGGAGGCCGAACTCGAGGAAACCTCTAAGTAAGGCCAGCGCATCAACGCCACGATGCGAAAGGTAGCAGTCTCCTGGAGCGGCGGGAAGGATAGTTGCCTGGCGCTCTGGAAGACGGTTGCTGCGGGAATACAGGTGGATTACCTCCTGAACACGGTACGGCGGGACTGCGGCCGGGTCGCGTTCCATGGCGTCAAGGCTGAACTCGTGCAAGCTCAGGCGGACTCATTGGGCATCCCCCTCGTCCAGAAGATGGTTGGGGACGACGACTACAGGAAGGTTTTCGTTTCAGCTCTCGAGGAGCTCAAAGGCGGGGAAGTGGACCTGATGGTGTTCGGGGACATTGACGTCTATCAGAACCGCGACTGGTGCGAGGGCGTGTGCCGGGATGTGGGCCTGGACTCGAGGTTCCCTCTCTGGGGGCGCGACCAGAGAGCGCTGCTGGCTGAGTTCATGGCTGCTGGCTTCAAGGCAATAACGGTCTGCATCGATGCCGCCTTCTTTGACAGGACGGATCTCGGGAGCAGGCTCGACGATGCATGGATGGCGAAGCTGGATGAGGGAAGGAGAACCGGCACGGGCTCGACCCATGCTGGCGAGATGGGAGAGTACCACACTTTCGTCCACGACGGCCCTCTCTTCAAAAGCCCAATCGCCTTCGAGCTTGGTGAGAGCGTCTCAAGGACCAACCACTGGCTGGTCGACCTGAAAATCGTCCCTCAGTGAGCTTTCTCCTCTTCTGGTGGCCTGACGTTCCTGAAGCTGAAGTAGACGGCTATGTCGTAGACGATCTTCAGTGTGCCGCCGATGAGGAACGGCGACGAGAGGGATACTGCCTGCATCGCGTATCCTGAGAGAGTCGGGCTAGTCGCCTGCGCGAGGTTCCTCGATATGTTCGTGATGCTCGCGGCGGGGACCCTCTCTTCCGGGGACACGACTGCCATCGTGTACGACTGTCTGGTAGGGACGTCCATCTGTGAGATCGACTGCCTTGCGAGATAGAAGACGAGCGAGAGCAGGAAGGTTGGGGCTATGGGCACGAGTATCAGGAGTATGTTCGACGGGATGTGGGTGAACACCATCGTCCTGATGAGCCCGATCTTCTTCGCCAGCTTGGCAGCGGCGAAGAAGGAGACGGTCGAGAGTATCCCCGCGACGAAGAAGATGGCCCCAAGAGTCGCCTCGGACACATCATACCTCGTCACGAACCAGTACGAGATGATGGTCTGCAGCACGAAGCCCCCGGCGAACGCGTCCATGCCGAACAACGTCGACAGCCTGGCGATGATTGACTTCGACCGGGGTGACAGCCTCCTTCGGGACCACTCCGCCTGCTCCCTGCGAATCTCCGCTTTGGCGGACACGGCGAGATAGAGAGCCGCGGTGACGAGAGCTAGGGCCGCGTAGACCAGGAACAGCGCTCTGTTGGAGTCGACCTTTCCAAGACCGAACGAGGACTGAAGCACCTCGGCCAATCCGCTGAAGAGGGTGCCGGCAGCAGAGGACAACGTGCCCACTATGTTGTATGTCGCGAACGTCGATGTCCGCATCTCCTCTGTCGTCGTCTGGGGCAGGATCGCCTGCTCCATCGGCAGGAAGCAGCCGATCTCAGCGCCCGTGGGGCTCAGGGTACCGATGACCGCCGCGATGAACAGTGCGGCCTTGTCAGAAGTGATTGCGAACACTATCCCGGAGGTCGCCATCAGCAGAGACAAAGCAAGCAGCATCTTCCTTCGGCCGATCCTGTCTGCGTACACGCTCGCGAAGATCGTGAAGCCCGCACTACCCAGAAGAATCACGCTGAGGACCGTTCCCGCGAGCACATCGCTGAAGCCGATCTCATGAAGGTAGATCACCAATATGATGCTCAGGAAGCCGTAGCCGAAGCTCCTAATCGCCCTCGTCGTGAGGAGCAGCTTCCCGTCTCTGCTCATCCATTCCAGCGCCAAAGGATTGCTTCCTGCGGGGTCGTGAACGCACCTGTGCTCATCTCTTCTCCGCTGTCTTCTCCCTGCAATATGCATACAGCGCGTCGTAGGTCGCGAACTGCCGGATCATGTTGTCCGCGTCGTCCGAGCTCACGAGCCTGAACCCTTCCGCAATCGCCTTCAGGCCAGCGGCTTCAGGGACAGGCTGCGTTGCGTTCGTGTCGGCGCCTCTCACGATCATGGCCATTTCCAATAGAGCGGGATCCGTTATTCCGTATTTCGCGATTATCGCGTCGAAGCTACAGAACTCGTCGTGATGTCCCAGCTCGGCGCCCTTGACGTCGAACGGTATCGCACCCTCCCGTTCGACCACCTCCAGTACCTTGTCCGCGGGGACGAATACGAATTCAGCGTTGTAATCCACGAACCTCTGTATCAACCAAGGGCACGCAATCCTGTCGACATGAGCTCGCTCCCTGGTAACCCATTTCATGTCCGCACTTCATCCTGCCCATCTGACGGGCATTCATGGTGAACCCTGATGGCAGGCAATGGATATCCACTTTTCCGCGGCCGTCGGCAAGACCGCGAATGCGACACAGTGATGCGACCATCTGGCCAAGCAGCTGTTCTCCACAAGGAGAATATATCTGGTCGATCAATCATTGCTGGTTGAGTTGCCAGTCGCCCCTTCCAGGACGGGCGGACGACTGCCACCGCGCAATCGACGCGGCCCAAGCGCTCGATCAAGGGTCAGGGCAATCATGGATCTCAGTCATTCTCAGCCGAATCGGGAGCAACCCTTTGCAAGGAGGCATGACCGATTCGTATGGAGGGGCGGCCACTTGGCCGTGCAGGACGGTCTCACAGGGGCAGTCGAGCCTGTCCGCGAGGACATGTTCGGTCTCGAGGACACAGCCGCCGTGGTGCTCGGCCCGGGCGGAACAGTGGCCTACGTGAGCAGGAAGATGTGCGAGATCATTGGAAGCGACCAGGGCTCCATCCTGGGGAGGAACTGGTTCGACGGCTTTGTCGCAGTAGCCGACAGGGAGAGGGCCAGGCTGGAGTTCTCCACGCTGATGGCAGGAGGCGTCCCACCCAGCGGTCCTCGCGAACTGAGGATTCTGATCGGCAACGGAGGCGAGAAGCCGATCTCGTGGCGCACTGAGATCGTGGATGACGAGTCAGGGAAGGCGGCAGGGACGGTCAACATTGCGGTGGGGCCAGCCGGGAAGGGGGAAGTCCAGAACCTCGCAGAACACCAAGCTGGGCTGATAGACAAGCTCGACGATGCGGTGATTGCTAGGGACGCGGCACTGCTGATCACTGTCTGGAACAGGGCGGCCGAGTCAATGTATGGCTGGAAGGCAGAAGAGATGCTCGGCAGGAGGCCTGGCGCAGCCTCGAGACAGTTTCGGGGCATCGACCGCGAGGATGTCCTCGCGCGGCTCAGGAACGACGGAAGGGCCAGGTTCGAGACAGTGGAGGTCAGGAAGGACGGGTCGACGATAGAATCGGAAATCACCGCGGTCGTGGTCTGCGACCACGCGGGCAACATCGCCGGGTACGTCAGCGTGAGCAGGGACATGTCTGCCATGAGGAGGGCGATGGAGGATCTGAGAAAGAGCGAGGGCAAGTACAGGCAGTTGGTTGAACTGGCGTACGAGGGCATCTGGGAGATGGATACAGACGCAGTGACCACCTTCGTGAA
>JBBIUZ010000084.1:0-7060 GCA_037439985.1 Methanobacteriota archaeon
ATCCTGATTATGGGCGGGCTGTTGAACCCCTGAGACCTCGCGGACCCGTTCGGCGTCTTCTCCATTCGGCTGCTGGACTCGAGGTTGTGCATAAGACCGATCAGCACTCCGTCCTCTATCAGTACATGCTTCCTGGACCTCACGCCCTCCCAGTCGGTCGAGAAGAACCCGAAGGTGTTTCTGATGGTCGGGTCGTCGACAAGGCCTATGCCCTCACGGGCCACCCTCTCGCCGACCCTCCCCTCGAGCACGGACGCCCCCTGGAGTATGGCATCAGCCTCGCACGCATGCCCGAACGCCTCGTGCGCCAGCATGCCTGTCATCTTGTTGTCGAGCACGCATGTGAACTTGCCCGCAGGCGCGGGTTTGGAGTCGAGGAGGCGCACCGCCTGGGCCGCGGCAACCTCTCCGAGCTTGACGGACTCGTCGGTCCTCATGAGCTCGTACCCCCCGACGCTGCCTATGGACGCGTGCCCCCTTTGGGTCATCCCCTCGGACTTCGACCACGCCGAGCATGCTGCGAGCGCCCACCGCTCCTTCGTGCGCACCAGGCTTCCGAACGAGTTCGCGACTACGCGATCAGCCTCGAGGTCATCGTATCTCGCATTGGTGCTCGTGATGCGGGGATCGAAGACTCGCATCGCCTTGTCGAGACCGAGAGCGAACGACAGCTTCTCCTCGACCGTGACATCTGCGGGCTTCTCTCTGCACCTGTACTCCTCAGAAGCTCTGACGGCTCTGCCAGGCTCAATCGAGAACCGCGCCTTGGCCTTCTCGCTCGCCGCCTTCGCCATCCTCACCGCCGCGGAGGCGGCCGAGTGCAGGGAGGATTTCGTGAGGACGGATGTGGCGACGAAGCCCCACGCGCCTCCTACGAACGCCCTGACCCCACACCCGGACTCCCGCTCTGAGTTGAGCGTCCGGGTCCTTCCGTCCATGACGACGATGTTGGTTCCGATGGTCGACTCGATGCGCAAGTCCGCGAACTCCGCGCCAAGCCTCTCGGCGTGCCCTATGGTCAGCCTAGCAAGGTCCTCCAAGTCATCGCCTCGGTTGTGAGCCCGGTAGCCGTCAGGTGATTGAAAATACCTGCGACGTCAGGTCCTCTGAAACCCGCACGCGCTCTCCGCTGCGGCGACGAAGACGCCCTGGGAGATCATCTCGGCCACGCGCTCGATATCCCTGGCCATTGACCTGTCCTCCTCGAGCGGGGATACCTCCTTGCGCAGCGCCGCCCTAACCTTCTCCATCGCGTGGCTTGAGGCAAGCGGTATGAATTCCATGCCCTGGGCGGCCGCGATCATCTCGATTGCGACCACGCGCCTCGCGTTCTCGACTATTTGCCTGGCCTTCCAGGCCGCAATCGTGCCCATACTGTTGTGGTCCTCCTGGTTCGCGCTAGTCGGGATCGAATCCGCAGATGCCGGATGGACCAGGACCTTGTTCTCGGAGACGATCGACGCGGCAACGTACTGGGGAACCATTAGGCCCGACCCGACGCCCCCGTGCCTCGTCAGGAAGGCCGGGAGACCACTGAGCTTGTCGTCCACGAGCCTGGCGGTCCTCCTCTCGGAGAAGCTACCGATCTCGTGCACCGCGAGCCCGAGGAAGTCCATTGCGAGCGCCACGGGCTGCCCGTGGAAGTTCCCGCCGGATATCACCTTGCCGTCCTCCGGGAAGAACAGAGGGTTGTCGGTCGCGGAGTTCATCTCGACATCGAGCACGTCCTCGCCGTACCAGATAGCGTCCAGGCTCGCCCCGAGGACTTGCGGTATGCACCTGAGGGTGTACGCATCTTGGACCTTCGGACAGTCGCGGTGCGACACCATGATCTCGCTGCCCTGGAGCAACGACATCATATTCCTCGCGACGCGCATCTGGCCCTTGTGAGGCCTCACGGCCGCGATTCGGGCATCGAAGGCCGATGATGTGCCCTTCAGCGCCTCGAGCGACATGGCGGCCACGATCTGCGCGTTGTCCGCGAGGACCGCGGCATCCTTGAGCGCGAGCGCGCCGAGCGCCCCCATCGCCTGGGTCCCGTTGATGATCGATATCGCTTCCTTGGGCTGGAGAGAGAGCGGCTTCAGCTTCTTCCGTCCCAGGGCCTTCGCACCCGACTCTGGACCGCGCCCGGCATCGGCCTCACCCTCGCCGATCATGACCAGCCCGAGGTGAGCGAGCATGACGAGGTCACCGCTGGCGCCAACTGAGCCCTGCCGAGGCACCACGGGATGGATGCCCAAGTTGAGCATCGAGACGAGCATGTCCACCACCTCGGGTCTGACTCCCGAGTACCCCTTCGCGAGCGCGTTCGCCCTCAGGAGCATCATCGCGCGCACCACCTCGGTGGGATACTTCTCTCCGACACCGCACGCATGGCTCCTGAGCAGGTTCACCTGGAGCGCCCTCAGCTCCTCCGGCGGGATCCGCACATCCACGAGCTCGCCGACGCCCGTGTTGACCGCGTAGATGGTGCGGCCGCCCTCGACCAGATTTTCGAGAGCCCTTCTGGACTCGGCCATGCGCGCCCGCGCCTCCTCGGAGAGAGCCACACTGGCTCCCTCCCTGGCGACACGTACGACCTTCTCCAAGGACAGCGAGCTGCCGTCCACCAGAACCACGACCTCTGACGGATCATCCTTCCTTGGCATTGACGGAACCACCTGCCTGAGCGAGCAGGGTGCACACCCGGAGTTGATGCAGCGGCTTAAGGAGCTTTGCCTGACCGGTCCTTGATCGGCACGAACTTGTATCCATAGTGGATGACGCCGGCGGAGCCCTCCTCGCCCAGCCTCCGCAAGGCGACCCTCACAGGCGTGCCGATGTCAACATCGCAGGTCTCGCAGTCGATGACCTGACCGGTCAGCTTCGGACCTTCGTCCATCTCCACAAGAGCGAGCAGGTAGGGCTTCATCATCGAGAGCTCGTCGAGCGGGTCCTGGACTTCCGTGATTGAATACACCTTGCCCGTGCCCTTGAGCTTGACCTTCTCCATCTTCCCGACACTCTTCCTGTGGCACACGGGGCATATCGCGCGCGGCGGGAAGTAGGTCCTGCCGCAGTTGTTGCATCTGAAGCCCACCAAGTTGTACCTGCTGGGATTTTCCCTCCAGAACCTCGGAGCAGTGGCCATCTCAGACCCTCCTGAACAGGTGGACGACCACAGTGGCACCGGTCCCGCCGACGTTCTGTGCTAGCCCGACGGCCGCGTCCTTGACCTGCCTCCTGCCAGCCTTGCCCCTGAGTTGGGTGACGACCTCGACGGCCTGCGCGAGGCCCGTGGCGCCTATTGGGTCGCCCCTCGCCTTGAGCCCGCCAGAGGTGTTGACCGCTATCTCACCGTCGAGGGCCGTCAGACCATCCTCTGTCGCCTTCCCGC
Organism: Methanobacteriota archaeon; assembly: GCA_037439985.1. GTDB lineage: Archaea > Thermoplasmatota > Thermoplasmata > UBA10834 > UBA10834 > COMBO-56-21. Next base: position 3,380 of record JBBIUZ010000084.1, read on the forward strand.
CCTCGCCCTTCTTGAAGAACCCCAAGTCCTCGATGGCGAGCACCTCGCTGATCGTGAAGTTGTCGTGGACCTCAGCGACGTCGACGTCCCTGGTCGTGAGCTTGGCCATCTCGAAGGCCTTCCTTGCGGCGACCTTGGTCGCCTCCATGGTGCATATGTCCTTTCTCTGGTGCAGCGAGAGCGTGTCGCTCGCCTGGCCGGTACCGACTATCTCAATCGGCATGTCCGTGTACTTCCTCGCTGACTCGAGAGGGCACAGGACCACCGCGGCGGCGCCGTCAGAACTGGGGGCGCAGTCGAAAACTCTCAGCGGCGAGGCCACCTTCGGCGACGAGAGCACCGTCTCCCTCTTGATCTCCCGCTGGAACTGCGCCTTCGGGTTGAGCGAGCCGTTCCTGTGGTTCTTGACAGCCACATCGGCGAGCTGCTCCCTGGTGGTACCATGCTCATGCATGTGCCGCCTGGCTATCAGGGCGTGCAGAGCGGGAAATGTCGCGCCTAAGACTGTTTCCCACTCCTGGTCGGCAGCCGACGACTGAATCATGTTGGACTCGACGTCGCTCACGTCCATCATCTTCTCGGCCCCTCCGACGATCACCATGTCGTGGAGCCCTGAGGCCACTGCCAGATACGCCTGCCTGAGCGCCAGACCGCCGGACGCTCCCGCGGCCTCAACCCTCGTCGCAGGTATGTGGTCCCGCGCGAGGCCCGCGTAGTCCGCTATCAAGGCGCTCACGTGCTCCTGCTCGATGAACCTCCCGGCGCCCATGTTCCCCACATAGAGCGCGTCGATCTGATCGGCGCTGATGTTCGCGTCGGCCACGGCGGCGAGCCCTGCCTGGATGCCGATTTCTCTGAAGGACATGTCCCAGAGCTCGCCGAACTCGGTATCGCCTATGCCTATGATCGCGACCCTCCTCATCTCACTCAGCCCCCAGATGTATCTTGCCCCTGAACTTAGCGTAGGTGGCATAGTCCAGGAACTTCGTGTCCGAGGTCAACTCCTTGATCGTGGGCGCCCTGTGCCTCTGGAAGGAATCCATCTCGCTCGTGACCGTGATGTTGAACGCGTCCGAGCCCGCTCCGGAACCGTACGCGACGGCGAATATCCTGTCGCCAGGCTTCGCCTCGTCGAGTATCGCTGCCAGGCCGAGGGGAACAGCGCCCGAGTAGGTGTTGCCAATCGAAGGCGCGAGAAGCCCGGTCCTGACCTGCTCGTCGGTGAACCCGAGCTGCTTCGCTACCCTGGTCGGGAACTTTCCGTTCGGTTGGTGAAACACGGCATACGTGTAGTCCTTCGCGGACAGCCCGGTCTTGGCCATCAGACCCTTAGCACCGCTCACGACATGCTTGAAGTATGCCGGCTCCCCCGTGAACCTCCCACCGTGCCTCGGGTACATCTCGCCCTCGCGACGCCAGAAGTCCGGCGTGTCAGTGGTGTATGAGTACGTGTGGTCGATGCGCGCGATGATCTTCTCCGAGCCTATCAGGAAGGCCGCGCCCCCAGCCGACGCGGAGTATTCGAGCGCGTCCCCTGGGGCCCCCTGGGACGTGTCCGCACCGATGGCCATCCCGTACTTGACAAGGCCCGAGCCGACCATGCCCATGCAGGTCTGTATGGCCGCCGTGCCCGCCTTGCACGCGAACTCGTAGTCCGCGACGGTCAGGTGCGGCGAAGCCTCGATCGCCTCCGCCACGATCGTCCCCGAAGGCTTGACCGCATATGGGTGGGACTCGGAGCCGACGTAGATCGCCCCGATGTCCTTCGGGCTGACCTCGCAGCGCTTCATCATGTTCCTAGCAGCCTCGATTGCGATGGTGATCGTGTCCTCGTCGGGCGAGGGCACGGACTTGCAGTTTATCATCAAGCCCTTGCTCATCGACCTGCCGTCGACGCCCCAGACCTTGCCTATCTCCTCAGGGGTTATCCTGTAGCGCGGGACGTACGCCCCGTAGCTAACGATTCCGACATTCATGACAGCACCAACTCCCGTCTAGCCCAAGGACTGAAGGCCTTCGACGATCTCCCCGACAGCGAGCTGCGTTCTGATCAGCGGGATGCCCTCCAGCTCTGCGAGCCTAATCGCGAGCTCGTCAATCGGCTTCTGGTAGACGACCAGGGCGGGCTTGAGCGGGTGCGCCCTGATGGCGATCATCGGCGACCTGCCGAACCTCACGCCCGTGAAGATTAGCGCTCTCTGGCTGCTCCATCCGTATATCTTGAGGTAGTCGAAGGAGTTCAGCGATGTGATGGCTCTGATGCTGTCTATCACGGTGTAGCCGTGTATGTGCTTGTCGAGCGATATCGTGGGCGTGAGGTTCTCGCCGCGGATCTTCGACACGAGGTCGGAGGCGAGGACCTCGACGGCGAACTCCTTGATTGAGATGATCGACTCGGTCTTGGTGGCGAGGGAGTACTGCTTGAGCACGTTTCCGCCCGTGCGCTCGTCAATCTCGAGGAACCCATCGACGATCTTGCGAACGGTGATTATTCCCGGCGATTTCCTCCTGCCGGCCTCGTAGTCGCTTATCACCGATGGGGACACGCCGAGGTGGCGCGAGAGCTCCTGCTGGGAGATCTTGAACTGCTCCCTCCATTTCCTGATGGTCTTGCCCGGCTCGTCCGATAGGCAGATCTCACCCGCAATCTTCTCTCTTACCTGGTCGCGCATACGCGATAGAGAATTCTCACGCTACTTATAGTTGTCGTATATCGGCATCGGCAAAAGACGATTGACATTGGCTCAGCCCAAACGTGATGGATGGAGGTGCCCGACGGAGCGCGGCGGAAGGTCGAACGGCGTGGAGGATGCCTTGTGGTTCCCCCGGAGTGGAAAGGAACCGCGACGCGAGGTGGACCGATTGTTGTCGTCTAGCGTAGGAATAAATAACAAACCACTCTATCCCTCAGGAGGACGACACCACGGGGTAGTGGTCTAGCTTGGTATGATCCGTGGTTCGGGACCACGTGACCGTCGGTTCAAATCCGGCCTACCCCACTTCCGATTTGTCAGCTTCTGATGAATCTGACAGGATTGAGAATCGCGGACACGGTCTAAGCCTCAATGTTGAAGCGCCCCGCGCTCATCAGGCATCCTCTGACCCGGAAATGCCAATCCGCCCGTGCGAAGAGCCGGCAAAGGCTACAAGGCGGCCCCAGGCCAAGGCAGCCCTCTTATGGACTCTAGCAACTGAATTTAAGCTCCGAAGCCATTCGCGGAAGCCAATGGATGCCGGAGAGATCCTGAGCCTTCGCAGCGATGAACTTCTGGCTGGGCTCGAATCGACACCGTTCGGCCTGTCCTCTTCTGAAGCTCAGGAGCGGCTCTCCATCTATGGCACCAACGAGATTGCCAGGAGGAAGAAGCGCACAGCCCTCGTGAGCTTCCTGATGCACTTCAGGAACCCGCTCGTGCTAATCCTCACGGTGGCCGTAATTGTGTCAGCTGTCCTAGGAGATGTCCTGGACGCGACCATCATCGCGATGATAGTACTGATCAGCGTGCTCATGGACTTCGTCCAGGAGAGGAAGGCGGAGCAGGCGGCCGAGGAGCTGAGAGAGAAGGTCGCGATCACTGCTACGGTCCTCAGGGACGGCCAGAAGCAGAGCGTGCGGTTCTCGGAGATAGTCCCGGGCGACGTGGTCTACCTATCCGCAGGAGATGTCGTCCCGGCGGACTC
>JBBIUZ010000085.1:0-7046 GCA_037439985.1 Methanobacteriota archaeon
GACAACAGTCATCCCAATCCCGTCACGGAATCGATTGCTGGGCTAAAAACATGTCGAATTGCGCGCAGCGGTCAGCGGTCTGCGTACTCGAAACGCACGCCCTGCCTTTCGAGGACCTCCAAGATGACCTTCGCCCAGCGAAGCTTGTTCCTTTTGACTTCCCTGCTCTTGCTCGCCTTTGGACTCGGGTTCTCGAAATCGAATCCAGCTAGCATGATGCTCCTTGCACCGAGCTCCGCACATATGCATGCGGCCCTGTCACCATCCGTGAAGCCGCCGAAATTGAACACGCCCCTCGGAGGAGGGCACTGGCACGTCCCAACGACAGGCCCGACAAACCTCCCGAAATATCGGTCCAGGGCCAGGCCGTTGTCGCCGTGGGCATGCACGAATGCGACCGCACCGGCCGAGTTGACCTCGATCTGGTCCTCGACGAGCCCGTCCAAGTCGGTTACAATCATGTCGATGCTTATCCCGGCATCGGCCACGACCGACGTGGCAGCGTCGGCCACGACCACGTACCGCTCTATCTTCATGGAGGAGAGCTGCTCGGCTAGGGCGTCCCCGCTGCCGCAGATGAGCACCGACCTCGGGAAGGACCGCCAAACACTCTCAAGCGCGGACGCCCCGCGACCGCCCAGCATCGAAGCGAGCCTCTGCGCGTTCCTGAGGTCCTCGGAAGGGTCGAAGCCGAAGTCCTTGCATATCTGCTCGTAGAGCGGCTGCCAGGTCTCCTGCTTCACGCGGAATCACGCCTCCGAGGTCGACCCACCTGCTCTCGCAGCTTCTCGCCTGAGAGACGTGCTGAGCACAGAGCCGAAGACGGCCATCAGTATGCCCGTGATGATCTCCGCGAAAATCACGACTACGTCCGTCTGGCTCTTGTACACGAACAGCTCCAGGGCGTCGACCGCGCCCTGGACGATGAACCCCGTCGCGAGGACCGAGATCATTATCACGATGAAGGACCACCTGATCTTGCCAGTCTGCAGAAAGGCGGTCACGGACTTCCCGCTTTCGTAGGCGAACACGCCGAAGACGACGAACCACGTTGCGCCGGATGCGAACAGCAGGATGGCGATCGCGAGGCTTCTCTCGTTCGGGAGAAGGCCCTCGTTATAGACCGTCGTCATGTCGTATCCCACGAGCATCCCGACAACGACGAGGACGAAGGCCACGATGGCGAACGGTATCGTCAGGCTCCCCTGGTGGATCGCCTTCCTCGTCCGGGACAGCCTGTTCCTGAGCATGGAGGCCCACTCATACGCCCAGCCTATGAGGTACAGCCCCAGGACGATCCCCAGGACGCCGAGGGCTAGTGCCGACGGTATCTTGATGATGTTCGCTATCGTGAGTATCGTGAACAGGCTCCAGAGGATCAGGAGCGTGGCCGTCGGTATGATCCACCTCCGGCGCATCTTCTCGTCCCTGAGGGTCTTGGCAATCATGTAGTAGGTGCCCTCTATGCTCTTGTTCTGCTTGACATAGACCCGCCTGACGGAATCGATCTTTATCCGCGAAGATATCACCGGGTAGATGGATTCGTCCTCCGCGCCGTCGCTGACCAGGATTGCGCGGTCGGGCTTGACCACCTCGAGCACGTTCTCCAGCTGGTTGCTCAGGATGAGGTCAGACTGGAATCCGACCCTTGTGTCCCCTGAGATTGTGGCGATCTCCGTGTCCATACCCCTTCTCAGGAGGTCGTCATAGAGTTGAAGTCCGGAGAGGATGGCGTTCGTGTCGACTTCTTCGGGATCGGCCAAGCCGAGGGCTATCATCGCCCTGAGGTTCTCCTCCCTGCCGATGACTGGCCCGTGTATCGCAGCCTTGACCCCGAGGTCATCGTCCCGGTCCACGCACAAAACGAGATGTCCATACGTATTTGAGCATCACCTATCCAGATACCGGGCGAGTCGGTGCTTCACTCGAAAATCCTTATATAATGACCTGAGAATTATCTAGACGATGGGCAAAAAAACCGACAAGGCCGAGAGCAAGAAGGAGTGCCCAAGCTGCGGGCTTGGGGTTGCCCTAGATGCGGCGGTCTGTGAGTTCTGCGGCTGGGACTTCGAGGAGGAGGACGAATGGATCCTCCAGATAGAGAAGCTCGAGCGCGACCTCATGCTCGAGAAGAAGAAGTTCGAGCCCGGAACTGTCGAGGAGAAGATTGAATCGACGCTCCACACGCCCGCGTTGGAGAGGATAAGGCAGGCCAAGGAGAGACAGGAGCGCGGCATTCCCGAGCCCGCCCAGAAGAGAGAGATGACTCCTACGCCTGCGACCCGGGAGGCCGCTTCTCCAAGAACCAGGACGGCGGTGACAGAGGCGAGTGCCCCAGGAATCAAGGCCGAGGGGCGTGAGAGGCCCAACGCTCCGGTTCGACCGGCGACCGCTGCGGCGGGGGCGCGCGTCATTGAATCCGGGCCGAAAACCGCCCAGCCGAAGGTGCGCAGGGTACGGTCCCTCAAGGCCCCGAGCGAGCCGAAGCAACACGGCGCGAACGCGGAGGGCGTCCAGGCGAAGAGCCGGCTAGTCCGAAAGGTGAAGCAGTGAAGGCCTCTTGGTCGGCGTCCTAGACGCGCGACGGGGCTCAAACCGTTTGTGTTAAGTACGCAGTTGCGGATTACTTCGTCTGGCGCCCGGGGTTTGGTAGTGTGCGTATAAGATGGCATGGGCACGCATGTTTTGAGATCGCGGGGAGCGTGAAGGTGGTGACGGACCCCCACGACGGCAAGTCGCTAGGGATAGCCGCCCCCACAGTGACCGCGGACCTGGTTCTCGTCTCCCACGACCACTTCGACCACAACAGCGTGAGAACGGTCATGGGAGCAGACACGAGCGTCATCTCCAAGCCCATCATGACCGTCGAGAAGGGGGTCAGGGTCGAAGGCGTCGAAGCGGCCCATGACAGCGAGGGGGGCTCCAAGCGTGGCAAGGTGACGATATTCAGGTTCGAGCTGGACGGAACCTCCCTATGTCACCTTGGAGACCTCGGGCACGAGCTCGACGAACTGCAGCTCGAGAGGATTTCCAGTGTCGATGTACTCTTCGTGCCTGTCGGGAACGTTTTCACCATCGGCCCCGAGGCCGCGGTGCGCGTCATCAGAAGCATCAGGCCGAAGGTGGCGATCCCGATGCACTACAGGGTGCCCGGACTCGTGCTCTCGCTTCAGCCAGTGCAGAGCTTCCTGAAGCTGTGTGACCAGAGAAACGTCGTCAAGGTCGGCAACGAAGTGGACTTCGTCCGTGACGAGCTGCCGCCCGAAGGCACGGAGATTTGGGTCTTCTCCAAGTGAGCCACGCTAGTAAAGGCCGAGACCATCCTCGAGCCTACCGAGTTCGATCGGCGTCGATCTGGACCCGACATACGCGCCCTTGCTGTTCGCCACTGCACACGCCCCGAGATAGGGCGTCCCGTAGTTCAGAGTGGCCACAGTGGCCGGCGCTTTGAACAGCTGCGAGAGCAATCGGAGCTCGTCATCGGTGGCCTTCGGATGGCACACCACTCCCTTGGAGGTCGCGATGCACACTGAGCCCACGGTTTCGATCCCCGCGACGCTTCCTCTCTGGACCTCCACGTCCAGCGCGTCCTCGAGCATCTTGACTGTCTTCGACGCGACCCTGGGATGGACGAGCGCGGCCCGGTCGTTGACCAGTACGTTGTTCCCGGCGGCGTTGAACTTCTCCTCCATCTCGGCAACCCTCAGACCCTTTGGGAGCCTCGCCAGCTCCTGCTTCTCGACGAAATTCGAGACAACGATGCCATTGGAGTTCATGGCCACGAGGGAGCCGACCACGGAGGCCCCTCCGATGACCGTGCGAACGACATCCACGTCCAGCGTTTCGGCAAGCTCTCTGATGGCCCTGGGGTCTGTCGTGTCCGAGACTATGGCGAATTCATCGCTCGCGGCGCAGTAGACGCCTATGTAGGGGTTGCCGTTGATGTCGCCCAGCCTCAGCATCGAGGTCCCTTTCCAACAGAAGGAGATTCATTCTCCTTCGGGCAGGGATACCTCGATCAGGCCGTCCTCGAACCTGATGGCCTTCACGCGGACTTTGGAAGGCGGGTTCTCGATACCCCTCGTCCAGATGAGCTCGTTGAGCTTGTAATCCACCCAGACATCCCTGGGCTTCTCCGTCTCCTCTTCCTCGTCAGGAGACTCCTCCAGCATATGCCTTCTGACAAACTCCTTGATCTCCTTGATGGCCCTCGGGGCCCTCTTCGTCTTTGGGACCCTCCTTGTGACAGTCAGCGGTATCGTGTAGACTCTCTCAAGTTCCTCGACCATGGTCTCACACCTTCAGCTTGGTTCTTCTCCAGCTTCTCCTCTTGGGATGCCTCGTGAAGGCCCTGTTCGTCCTCATCATCACCCATGCGGGGACCCGCCTGTTGCTCTTCTCGGCCGCGAGCAACCTGAGCTTCCTGGCGTGCGGCTTGTGCCTGGCCATGTCTTCATCTCCTCTCAATCTTGATCTCCCTCTTCTTCGGCATAATCTTCCGCAGTATCTGCCTGAGCGTGTGGTCGTCTATCTGCTGACCGAGCCGTCCAGCCTGCACGAGCGCGATCAGCTGAGCCTCGACCGAGTCCACAATGTCAGGGCGTGTCATGCGAAGGTTCGCGAGCCTCTCCCGAGCCTCCGGCGTGAGAAGCTGCCGCATGAGGGCCTGCTTCTGGGCGTCCAGCTGCCTGGCCTGATCCTGCGAGATGGCCTCCTGCTGGGCCCTGTACTCGAGCTCCTGCAGCCTCTTCCGCCTGAGGACTTCTAGCTCGTCGTCTCCTTCCATGTCAGCTCCCTAGAGATACTTGGTAAGCTCGGGCTTCTGCGCGGCCATGTCCTTAAGTATCTGCGTCGATATCGCGTCGATCATCTTGCGCGCCTTGGGCGTCACGACCCGGCCTCCGTCCTTCTGCTTCTGGACCAGTCTGCCCTTCTCCAGCTGCTGGACCGTCATCCTTGATATGGACCTAGAGCCCCTGACCGCCCTGTTCGGTTTCGAGCCTCTGTCGGCCTTTCCTCCGAACATCGCAGCGAGCCGGGTCGTTCCGACCGGCCCCTCGACATATATCTTCCTGAGCACTGCAGCGGCTCTCGTGTGCCACCAGTCGTTCTCGACGGGGCTCTTCTCCCTATGCCTGCCGGTCTTGACATATGCCGCCCAGTCGGGCGGTGCGATTGATTCGATGTTCTTCAGTTCTGCCGCTATCTTCGGTATGAGCTTCTCAGCAGGTACGTCAAATGCAGTCGCCATCGCAATTCCTCGTCGAAACGCAACTTCTCGGACAGCTGGAACGTGTGCCACCATGGGTGGCAAACCGCGGGTAGGCTGGTACTCGTATTTAAATGCTTCCTGATTGCGCGGGAACGAAAATGATGGTCCAGATGCTCCCCGGATGGGACATTGTGGCCTAGGAGAAAGAGCTTTGTCCGGCCGACCCATTGCCGATACGATGGACACGGTAGTGGGCATCACAGGGGCCTCCGGGATTGTCTACGGGACGAGGCTGCTTGCGGCGCTCCCGGGGAAGAGGACCGTCATAGTCTCCTCGGCCGCTCTCAAGATCGCGGAGGTCGAGCTGGGCATCGGCCTTGGGGACATCCGCCAGCTCGCCGATCGCAGCTACGCGAACGACGACCTGGGCGCACCCATCGCATCCGGATCTTCCGCGTTCGACGCGATGGTAGTCGCTCCCTGCAGCACATCCACCCTGTCCAAGATCGCATGCGGGATTGCCGATAACCTCATTACGAGGGTGGCCTCGGTCGCCCTGAAGGAGGGGCGGAAGCTGGTGCTCGTCGTCAGGGAGACCCCCGTCTCGGCGATAGTGCTCTCGAACATGGAGCGGCTCGCCGGAGCTGGTGCCGTGATCTTGCCCGCCTGCCCTGCCTTTTACCCGAAACCCGAGACCGTGGATGACATGGTGGACTTCGTGGTGGGAAGGGCGCTGGACCAGCTGGGCGTGAAGAACCGCAAGTACAGGCGCTGGTCGGGGAGCGGCGCTACTGGTAGTCGTGAATTTCGTCGAACTCGTCGCTGATCTTCTTGTATTGATCCTCTGTGAGGCTGCTCTTGTTCAGCGCCAGTATCACGCTCGACCCGTGAACCACGGACAGATCGTTCAGTCGCTTGATGAAGGCGAGCACCTTGTCGAAGCCATTGACATCGATGAGTTCGCGGACGCCCTGCAGCAGGACGCCGGCGGCCTTCGTCGTCATCAGGAAGGTCGAGACGACCTCCATGGAGTCCCCTTCAAGGTCTTTCGGGTTCAGATCGTCGATGTCCGTCGTCGCCTCCGAGAACCTCTTGATCGCGATGTCGCGCAGGTCGTAGTCTACCCTGAGCTTGCCCGGGAACTCGGTCGTGAGGATCATCGCCGGTCTTCCGGAGATGAACATCGACCGGATCATCATGAACGCGTTGCTGGAATCGTCTCCTGCTACGAGGTAGTTCCTCCCGGGCTTGATCTCCTCCTGGAACGCCCCGCACTTGGTGCATTGGATGGAATAGGGGTCCTCCTGGCCCGAGTAGATGAAGGTCTCGCCGCACGCCTTGCACTGGATGGACCTCGTCCGTTGCTTGAAGAGCGGCTCGCCGCACGATGGGCAGTTCTGGATCTTCTCGGCGCACTTCACATGCATCGTCGTGCCACAGTCGCACTGGAACAGGTCGAGGCCCGCATCGATGGGGGTGTAGCATACCTTGCACAGGATCTCCCCTTCCCCCTCCTCCGGCTGAGCGATGGCCTGCTTGACCTCTATTATGGATTCGTCAGGGATTGAGAGCGCAGCCTTGTCGTAGAGCGACTTCGAGAACAGGTGTTCGCCGACAAGAGCAACGGGCACCAGGACGTAGAGGTACGCGGCATAGAAGAGCGCGTTCCTCGAGAGGAACGAGAACGCCAACGGGAAGAGATAGAGTACGACGAGGACGACCCCCAGGACGACCGCCGACACCCTGACCGACCTCAGTGGCTTGGCATACTTCCTGAACTTCCTCGGATGCAGCTTCTCGAATTTGTCGAACTTCCGCCCTGGCATCCTGAGGA
>JBBIUZ010000086.1:0-6986 GCA_037439985.1 Methanobacteriota archaeon
GACGATGACCGTCATGTACGGCTTCGAGATGTCAAGCCGCTTCGCGATTTCCGAGGTTGGCAGAGGGCCGTGTCTCAGCACGATGGCGAGGACGACTCGCGTTGGGCCGAACCGTCTTCCGTCATGGTTCATCTCTCTTCCGACCATCCTCCTGAAGAACTGGAATGAGAGGAAGAGGTCGTCCGCAATATCGTCGAGCAACTCAGAATCAGCGTCTTCCATGGCAGGGTAGATGATGGTTCAGTTATTAAACTATTCTCTGATGTAACTATTCATGGTACTTGCGCATCGTCAGAGCATCCTGTATGTACCAGTTCGTCCCCCCGCAGTGGAGATATGTGCTTCTGTTGAATGATGGAATGTCAACATGAACATAATGCGGACCACATCAAATGGTCCCGCCGCAAGGTGTGTGTACCGCGTTCATGACGTGAGGGCCGAGAGCGCCACACGGACTTCATGGGGGACGATTGTCGTCGCAGTCATAGCGGTGTTTGTGGCTGGCGGCCTGTCACTGTTCCTCCTGTCGCCATCGGCAAGCAACGGAGTGAAGGTCGCGATCTGTGTCAAGGATGCCCCTACGGGGTGGCCTCAGGTCAATGTCCCATTCTGGGAAGTGAAGATTCACGTTGCCAACTCATCGAGCGGTTCGGGCCGGTGGAACCCGACAATGAAAACGAACACAGTCGACATCGCGGCCCTGCCAAACGTCTAGGGGCTGTTGGCTCAGGGCAGTGTCGGGTCCGCGAAGCACACGCAGGTCCGCCTGGTCGTCAATGGCATGATGACCAGCGACACGAAGGTTAACCTCATGGTCTCGTTTGGAGTCCTGAAGAGCACGCATTCGTTCAACGTTACCGCGGAGAGTTCGATCACGCTCACTCTCGACACAGACCTCTCAAGGCCAATCATGGAAACGAACGGGGGCGGCTGTCCAGAGCTGAGCGTCCCGCTTGCTTGAGAATGCGTGTGTTTGCGTCTTGGAGTCCGGCCCGTGTCGCATCGTGGCTCTCGTGATCGCCTTCCGTGCCGTGCGCGGTCTTCGCGTGTCAAATCGTGAAAGGCTCCCAGCAGCGACCGATTCACTGTTAATCCGAACGCTTAATGTACAAAAACGGTCGTTGGGCAGCTGATGTTTCCCACCCACATCACGTCCCTGAAGGTCTCCGGGATACGGAAGCTCTTTGAGGCGGCCCCGGCAGGAGCGGTGAACCTTGGATTGGGCGAGCCAGACATCCAGCCGCCGAAAGAGATGATAGATGCCTTCAAGCGTGCCCTCGATGAGGGGCATAACAAGTACGGACCGAGCGCGGGGGTCATGGAGCTCAGGGAAGCGATTGCCGCGCACCTGAGGAAGTACAGGCGCGATGTGTCGCTCGAGAACGTCATTGTCACGGCCGGTGCCACCGAAGGCATGCGGATTGCGTGCGAGACCATCCTGGGGCATGGCGACGAGGCCCTGGTGCCCAACCCTGGATTCATCATCTACGGCCCGGACGTCTCCCTCGCGGGCGGCAGGCCTGTCGAGTATTCCCTGCGACAGGAGAACGGTTACCTCCCGGACCTGGAGGAAATCAAGCATCTTATCACGCCCCGCACCAAGGCCATCATCGTCAACAGTCCGTCCAACCCGACAGGGACAGTCTTCTGCAAGGACATGGTCAGGGCGGTCTCGGAGATCGCGAAGGACCACAAGCTCTACGTCCTCTCGGACGAGGTCTATGAGGACTACGTCTACGAGGGAGAGCACTGGTGCTTCGCCCGGTTCCACGACAACACGATTGTCGTTAACTCGTTCTCGAAGTCGTTGGCCGCCACCGGATGGCGGATCGGGTACGTGGCGACGTCGAAGGAAATAGTCAAGCAGCTGTCGAAGGTGCAGTACTACACGCTAGCGTGTCCGCCGACAGCGACTCAGTATGCTGTCGTCGAGGGCCTGAAGGTGCTGGACACCTTCCAGGCGGGCGTCCTCAGAGAGTTCAGGAAGAGGAGGGACATCGCGATGGCGAAGCTGAGGGAGGTGCCTTCATTCTCGGTTTCGGCGGTCATGGGCGCGTTCTACCTCTTCCCTAGCTACGAGCAGAGGCTTTCATCGGAGAAGTTCGCTCTCAAGATACTCGAAGCCGGGGTGATATGCGCTCCCGGGTCGGCATTCGGCTCCCTCGGCGAAGGGCATCTCAGGTTCTCGTATGCCAACTCGGAGGAGAACATCGTCCGTGGACTTGACGTCGTCAAGGAAGTGGCTTCGAGCCTGTGAGGCCCCTCCAGGACAGTAGCTTTTTATCGACAGCCATGGGTTAAGGGGCTATGCCCGACGAGGGCAGCCGGAAGAAGGGCAACGGCGGCCGCTTGATGAACCCGAGAGCGGTCCTGTCGGTCGCCAACAACGTTTTCGGTGCTGTGCTGGGGACCGCGGCGCTGGTATTCATCGCGAAGAACATGGGACCAGACATGATGGGGATCCTTGGCTACACGATGGCCTCCATCGGGATGCTGAGCTTCCTGTCCGACTTCGGGACCGGCTCCGTGCACAAGATGCAGATCAAGAGCGGGGAGGACCTAGGGAAGTGCGTCGGGGCCTACGCCGTGATCAAACTCGTGCTTCTGGCGGTATTCGCCTTGGCTGCGTACACTCTCATAGAGCTGTGGAGGAACAACCTTCTCGGTGGCACGATGCTGGAGGACGCGGCAGTCATCAACTCCCTCAGGGTCTTTCTGATATACTATGTTCTGCTGGGAATAAGCCAGATTGCCACGCACACATTCGAGGGGATGGATCTCGTCGCGAGCGTGTACGTGCCATCGTTCCTCGAGATTCTCGTCAGAGTGTCCTTCGTAATCTATGTGGCGACGACGGCTCTCGGGGCTGGACTGTCCGGGCCAGCACTTCTGGCATCGAGCTACATGGTGGGCGTCATCGCGTCGACGCTCCTGGTAGCCTTCCTGACGCTCCAGATCAGAGTCGCCAGACCAGACAAGGCGATACTGATGAAGTACATCCGGTCGCTCGCCCCGGTCTTCCTCGTCACGATGGTGATCGTGGTCGACCTGTACCTCGACAAGGCAATCGTCGGGTACTTCTGGGGGGACATCGAGGTTGGCCTCTACTTCGGTGTCCAGAAGATGGCCGTCTTCGTCAGCGTGTTCGCGCTGGCCGTCGCGACAATCATCCTTCCTTCGGTGACGACTTACTACACGAGGAAAGACCTCGTCGCGAGCTGGGATGTCGTCAACCAGGCGGAGAGATACGTGTCGCTCCTGGTCATCCCCACGGCCACGTTCTATCTCATGTGGGGCTCGCAAATCCTGACCGTCTTCCTGACAAGGAACTTCGCTTCAGACGTCAGGGTCATGGACCTCCTGGTCATGAGCAGTACGCTCACGGCGCTGGTCCTGCCGCTCAGGTCGGCGATCGCGGGGGCCGGGAGCCCGAGGACGTTGTTCGGAATCGGTGTCGGCGGTCTCGCGCTCCAGGTCATCCTGATGTTGCTCTTGGTACCAAGAGAACTGTTCGAGCTGCCGATGCTGGGCCTCAAGGGGCTAGGAGCGGCCCTGGCTCTGTTGCTCACCTCGGTCTACATGTTCTTTGCCCTCAGGTACATGGCCTGGAGGACCGCTCGGATCGTCCCGAACTCGGGCTCCTTCAGGCACCTTGTAGGCGCCGCAGTCATGGTCGGCGTGATGTATGTCGTCGCGTGGCTGTTCTTCGGCACCATCGGCTGGACGCAGCTCGTCGTCCTTGCGGGGGTGGGGGGCCTCTCGTATGGTGTGACCGCCTACGCGCTGGGCGAGCTGGAACCATCTGACTACAAGTACTTCAGGGTCTTGCTGAACCCGCAAGGCACGCTCCAATACGTCGTGCACGAGCTACTGGGAAGACGGGCGCAGTGAGCACTCGATTCGTTTATAGATGCCGAGGGGGATTACCGCGGACGGAAGAATGCCTGAGGACTTCATCATTGCCCGCGCATCAGAGCTCGTGACGCTGAAGGGCCCGAGGAGGGCGAGGCAGAAGTTAGAGATGTCCGACATCGCCATCATACGTGACGGCGCGCTCGCGGCATCCGGGGGCGTGATTGTCGATGTGGGGAGGACCGAGACGATACTCAGGGACCACGCCGCGACCGGAACGGAAGTGATTGACGCGACGGGCCAGGTCGTCATGCCTGGGTTCGTCGACTGCCACACGCATCTCGTGTATGCGGGGTCACGAGAGTTCGAGATCGAGATGAAGGCGAAGGGCAAGAGCTACATGCAAATCATGAGCGAGGGAGGAGGCATATACAGGACCGTGAGGGACACGCGGGCGGCCTCATGGGAGGAGCTCTTCAAGCAGTCCGCGAAGCGGCTCGAGTCGATGATTGCTCACGGCTCCACCTCCGTGGAGGCGAAATCGGGATACGGGCTGGACAAGGTCACCGAAATCCGCATGCTGGAGGTTGTGCGGAGACTCGGGGAAGAGTACCCCGTCTCTCTGGTGCCCACATATCTGGGCGCGCACGTCGTCCCCCCGGAGCAGAGCGCGGAACAGTACATGGACATGATGGTTAACGATGTGATGCCCGAGGTTTCGAGGCGGAAGCTGGCCGAGTTCTGTGACGTCTTCTGCGAGAAGGGGGCTTTCACGATTGACCAGTCCAGGAAGGTTCTCTTGGCGGCCAAGGCTCTCGGGATGAAGCTGAAGATCCATGCCGACGAGCTGTCGCCCTCGGGCGGCGCTGAACTCGCAGCCGACGTCAGGGCCGTCTCGGCAGAGCACCTCGTGAAACCTTCCGACGATGGCATAATGGCGATGGCGAGGAAGGACGTCATTGGAGCCCTGTTGCCCGCCACTCCGTATTCGTCCATGTCGAAGGATTATGCCGACGGCAGGAGGCTGATCGACCTGGGCGTGCCCGTCGCCCTCGGTACCGACCTGAATCCGAACTGCTGGAACGAATCCATGCAGTTCACGATCAGCCTGGCATGCCACAAGATGCGTATGACCCCCGCAGAGGCCATCACAGCGGCGACGATTAACTCCGCGGCGGCCATCGGCCTGGAGAAGAGGGTTGGCTCCCTCGAGCGGGGCAAGAGGGCCGACGTCATCTTCCTTGGTGTGCCGACCCACGTCCATATCCCCTACAGGTTCGGCACCAACCTTTGCGTGCGAACGATCAAGGACGGCAAGACGGTTTGCGAGAGGGAGCCGTTCTAGGGTGCTACAGACGAGTTCTCATAGCTCTTGCGTGCGGATGTCCCTTCCCCTCTCGGTGATTAGGCTCGGTGCTTTGCGTGAGGCGACTCTCGAGAGAGTAGCTGGAGCTTCCGGAGAAGCTCCTGGAGCATGTGGGAACAACCAGTTGCTGGATACGTCTCTCGCAATCTGGCTCTCCCATCCCGGGAGGAGCGTCCACGAGGCCTCCATCGCCCGGACATCTCAGAGGCGGCTCCGGACGTGCTCATGAATGTCGTCAACACGGAGTTCTGGATAGGGGCCCACAGTCGCTGGCTTGATCACGCATCGGGGCGGTGTCATGATCGAGGCCGAGGCGGTTGCGAAGGAATCCATCCCCGCGGGAAAGGCTGTGGGGACACCGGCTGGCCGGATGACAGCGCGATTGGTCATCCAAATTGCGGCCATGGGGCAGGGCCTCGTCACGGACGGACTCAGGATGGGGTGACGGCAAGGAGCGCGTTGGCCGGTCCGGACCGGCCTGGCGGAGCGCAGATCGCTCGGTCGGCTTTGGGAACGGCCGTGAGAAGCTTCTCTGTCCGCGAAGCTGCAACAATCCTGCTCCAAGAGAGCATCAAGCGCGCGGCGTGGAACAAGCATTCGCCGTACGATTATCGTCCTGCACTCGGATGACACCAAGGGTGACATTCAACGCCCTCCTCTCTCGGGTGCTGAAAAGCATATGACGGACATAGAAGAATGCGGATACCGTGAAGTTCAGGGCGTTCATCTCGGTCGACGTAGTTCCCAGCCAGGCCCTCGTCACGGTCATGAGACGGCTCGCCAGCTCGAGGGCCGACCTCAAGATGGTCAGGCCAGAGTTGATGCACCTCACGCTGAAGTTCCTGGGAGACACTGATGAGTCGCTTGTTGGCAAGGTGGTCAGCCGAATGTCTAGCACGGCCGAGGACTTCGTGCCGTTCAGGATTACCCTCAAAGGCATGGGCGCGTTCCCCTCGATGTCGAACATAAGGATTGTCTGGGTCGGAATAGAGGACGGAGGCTCTCTCGGGCTCATCGCGGAGAGGCTCGACGAATCGATGGCTCAATTGGGTTTCGAGCGCGAGAAGAGGGGGTTCAGACCACACCTGACCTTGGCTAGAGCGCGCAGCCCCAGGAACATGGCCGCCGTCCAGCAGATACTTATGGAGAACGCCGCCCTCGATTGCGGCGAGTACCAGATCGACCGACTGATGCTCAAGAAGAGCGTACTGTCGCCGACAGGCCCGGCCTACTCGACCGTGAGCGAGTGCCCACTAAGGCCTCGCTGAACGGGGGTGGACGTCCGCTCGCGTCGCGTTCCTCGAAAGGGACATGTCGAGAAGCTCCACTATGTCCATGACCTGCACACGATTCTCGCTGCTTTGACACTCGCGCAGGCTCTGGAGGCACCATGGGCACGCAGTGGCCAGCGTCTTGGCCTTGACTGCCTCGGCTGCCCTCACTCGCTCCCCGGCTATGGCGTTCGATAGTTCGGGGAATGCACTCCTCACGCCCGAGCCGGCGCCGCAGCAATCACTTCCCGACCGGGAATGCTCCATCTCGACCGTCCGCGCGACAGCGGACAGGAGGTCCCTGGGCTGCTCGTACACTCCCTGTGCTCTCCCGAGATCGCACGGGTCGTGGTAGGTCACGAGCCCCACATCGTCGAGGAGAGACAGACGCGACCTGTCCAGGTGCTCCGCCAAGAACTGGGCGATGTGCTGGACCTTGATGCCATGGCTGCTTGCGATGTCGCTGTAGTGGCTGAGCGCGGAGGAGCACCCGGGGC
>JBBIUZ010000087.1:0-6975 GCA_037439985.1 Methanobacteriota archaeon
AGCAGAGGTTCCACGAGCTCAGTTCGCAGGGGTTCCGAACACTGGGGCTGTCGTACAAGACGCTGGCGGACAGGAGGGCGACCTACTCCGCCGACGATGAGCGCGACATGGCGTTCCTAGGGTTCGTCATATTCCTCGACCCCCCAAAGGAGACCGCGAAGGAGTCCCTGGAGATGCTCGCGAAGACCGGAGTGGAGGTCAAGGTGATAACCGGCGACAACGAGCTCGTTGCCAAGCACGTCTGCGACCAGCTCGGGTTCCAGGTGAAGGGCGTCGTCCTCGGGAGCAGCATCGAGAAGAGCACGAACGACGCGCTTGCCAGACTCGCCGAGCATACGACTATCTTCGCGAGGGTCACGCCCGCCCAGAAGGACAGGATAATCATGGCCCTGAAGAGCAACGGCCACACGGTCGGCTTCCTCGGAGACGGTATCAACGACGCGCCGTCGATGAGGGCATCGGACGTGAGCTTGTCCGTTGACAACGCGGTGGATGTAGCCAAGGAGTCGGCCGACATAATCCTCCTGAAGCCGGACCTCAACATCCTTCACGACGGCGTCCTCGAGGGACGAAAGACCTTCGGGAACACGATGAAGTATGTCATGATGGGCATATCGTCGAACTTCGGGAACATGTTCAGCGTCGCGGGGGCCTCCATATTCCTTCCCTTCCTGCCGATGCTACCCACCCAGATCCTCCTGAACAACCTGATGTACGACATCTCCGAGACCACCATACCCACGGACAACGTCGACCGGGAGTACGTCGAGAGGCCACGGAGGATCGACATCACGTTCATCAGGAACTTCATGATCGTGTTCGGACTGACCAGCTCCCTGTTCGACTTCATCACCTTCTTCATCATGATCCGGATATTCAAGGCCGACGAGTCGCTGTTCCAGACCGCCTGGTTCATGGAGTCACTGGCCACGCAGGCGCTCGTGATCCTGCTCATCAGGACGCGCAAATCCCCGTTCTATAAGAGCAGGCCGAGCAGGCTCCTTCTGACGAGCACGCTGGCGGTCGTCGGGATTGCGCTTGTCCTCCCCTTCACGCCGATGAACGTGCTGTTCAAGTTCACGACGCCACCGGCCTTGTTCCTAGCAATCCTGGCGTTGCTGGTTGGCTACTACCTGTTACTCGTGGAGTTCCTCAAGTTCCACTTCTACAGGCAGGGCAACTGATTCGTGATAGGTTTTGGGCTTGGCCTCGGAGAAACCCTGCATCTGACAGTCAGCACGCTCAGCACACCGTCCCTCAGGAATGGCTTGGCGAACCTGCGGATGCGCTTCAAATTCAAGAGAATCCGTTTCAAGTTGCCGACGCTAGCCATGGCCGCTTACCTCACGCAGTGAATCAGGAGTGGCTCCAGAAGCCTGCACGGTCCCATCAGCTTCAGAGGCGAATGGGTGAATGTAGATCTGGTCCTTCCTTCGACACTCTCTGAACTGAAGGTGACCACGCTTCTCGTTGCTGGCTCACCAATATGCTCAAGTGATAGCCTGCGGCCAGGGTCGTGCACGATGACCCGTTGCGAGAGTGGCGCGTTTCCGAACGATTCTCTCGGCTCCAGTGCGGTCCCGATTCCTAACGGCCCTGGCGAGGTCCATCTTACTTCGATTACCCCCTCGCTCCATTTCCGAGCGTTCGACATGTCCGTCATGAACTTCCATGCTTGCTCGACCGTACGATCAACCATCACGCTCGCTTCAGCCTTCATTGCAGCACTGCCCCTCAATCTGCCGATGAACCCCCCGATACTCCGTTTTGATTGCGTTTTCAAATCCGTTGCATGCCTGATAGCAACTCACCGCTCATGTCCACGGCTCAGAACAAGGAAAAGGAAAAGGGACGGAATGCAGAAGAGGCGGGAAGGCTTCTTCGACACAGAGGTCTGGTGCGATCTCCTAGGAATGCCAGAATCGGAAGACGGGCCATTATGCCCGGGCAGGAATCCAGCCTGCCCCACACTCAAATCCCAGCACATGGACATACAAACACGTTCACCCGATTGCTCCAGTCACTGCTTCAATGGGGCCGAGCCTCCCAGATTAGTTTAGCTTGAGAACAGTTAAATAAGGAAACCATATTGCGCCGTCCCCATGACCAGCGCGGACCGCAAGAATCTCGAGGACATCGCGGATGACCTCATGGGCTCCCTCCAGGTGTTCTTCCGCAGAGTGTCCAGAGAAGGCGCTAGCTCTAGCGCGGGGAGGTTCGACCCGAGCCGCGTCGTGCTCAGGGCAATCCAGAATCACGGTCCTGCGCGGATGTCCGACATAGGCGACCACCTGTGCATATCCAAGCCCTACATGACGGCCTTGGTCGACAGGCTCATAGAAGAAGGCCTCGTCGAGAGAGTCAGGGATACTGGGGACAGGCGGGTGGTCAATGTCAAGATAACGGAGGCTGGCAAGGAGACCCTCAGGGAGTTCACGAGGGAGGCGAGGGAGGCCGTCATAGGGAGTCTCTCCTCGCTCAGCTCTGAGGACATCTCGTCCTTGCACGAATCGATGAACAAGATCAGGATTGTCGTCTCGAAGCTGGACGCTGAACGGGCTGGCAAGCATACGGATGGATAGGTCGTGAGATAATGGCAGATGTCGCGATAAGCGTGGATGGATTGACGAAGAAGTTCGGGGAGTTCACAGCGGTGGACCACGTTTCGTTCCAGGTCAAGAAAGGCGAGATACTCGGCCTGCTGGGCCCAAACGGCGCGGGCAAGTCGACCGCGATGAGAATGCTGACGACGCTGAGCACCCCGACCGAAGGAACGGCCATCGTCGCCGGCTTCGACGTTCAGGAGCAGGACGACAAGGTCAGGCAGCATGTCGGCCTCGTGTCCGAGAAGATGATAATGTACGACGAGCTGACGGCCAGGGAGAACCTGACGCTCTTCGGGAAGCTGTACGACATCCCGAGCGACGTCCTCGAGAAGAGGATAAGCAAGCTCCTCGAATTCGTCCGGATGGAGATGTGGGCTGACCACAGGATAGACACCTTCTCGACGGGCATGAAGCAACGCATCAACGTGATACGCGCGCTTGTCAACCAGCCCGAGATACTCTTCCTCGATGAGCCGACGCTCGGCCTGGACCCCCAGTCCACCGCGGAAATCAGGGAGCTCGTCAGAAGGATCAACATCGAGAACAGGACGACCATCATACTCACCACGCATATGATGACGGAGGCGGACATGCTCTGCGACAGGATAGGCATAATCGACCACGGGAAGATCGTCGCGCTCGACACATCGGCCAACCTGAAGAGGTCCATCTCTGGAAACGGCGCGACCCTGTTCGAGTTCGAGATACCGAACCTCGACTCAAGCGTGGTCTCGTCCCTCGAGTCCCTATCGTCGGTCACTTCTGTGACTCAGGAGGACCCGACCCACGTCAAGGTGAGCTCAGAGGGCGAGGACTCGTTCGACGTGCTGATAGACGCGCTCAGGAAAGGCGGCGCCCGGATTCGCACTGTCAGGAACCTCGAGCCGACCCTCGAGGACGTCTTCCTGCGTATCACGGGCCACGAGGTCAGGGACTCCGTCTCGAAACCCTCGACTCCAACGCGGAGGGGCGGCCCGCGCGGATGGGGCCAGAACAAGAGGGTGAGGTGATCCCGTGGGCATGAAGAGAGTTCTCAGGCACAGCGCGTGGATCTGCTGGAAGGACCTGCTCGAGTTCAGCAGGAGCAAGCTGAGGGTCGCGATGCTCGTGATAATGCCGCTGTTTATGATGATGATGGTCGGGTTCATTTTCCCGACCCAGACGAGCATCAGCCATGAACCGGTAGCGCTGGCGAACGGGGACCTGGGCCACAACGGGACGTCCTTTGGCGCCAGCCTTGTCGCCCAGCTGGAGGCCGTGAACAACCGGACGGGCATGATGGACCTGCACACGGCAACTGGCTTCGATGACATCAAGACGATGATACAAGACGGGAAGGTCAGCGGGGGAATCATCGTCCCGGCCAACTTCACATCCGCCCTCCTCGCTGGCAGGCAGGGGGACGTCACCATCGTGACGGACCAGTCGAATCCACAGATGTCGGGCATGATGGAGGCTGTGCTCACGCAGGTGATTCAGCAGCTCGGGTCACAGATAGCGGCCCACGACCTCAACCAGACATACCACATCTCGCTGGAGCAAGCCCCTGCGGTCCTGCAGCCGTACAACGTGCAGCTGAGGGGCATCGTCCCGGGCAACCCGAACTACTTCGAGTTCGTCGCGCCGGGCATCATGGCAATGGTGGTCATGATGTCCCTCATGACCGGTCTGCCGCACGCTATATCCTACGAGAAGGACATGGGCACGCTTGACGGAATGCTCGTCGCGCCCACGAGTCGCTGGGCGATCATCCTAGGGAAGGTGATGGCGCAATCCACGAGAGGGCTGATCCAGGGGTTCATCATACTCGGCCTGTCAGTGCTGCTCTTCGGGGTCGTCATCCACGGGAGCATACTGCTCGTGCTCCTGCTCATATTCCTGACCGTGTTCAGCTTCGTAGGGCTGGGCATACTGATCACCTCGTTCGCGGACAGGGAGGAGACAGCCACGATGGTCATGATGACGCTCATGTTTCCCATGATGTTCCTGAGCGGCGTCTTCTTCCCAATCCAGCAGATGCCGGCCATCATGCAGGATATCGCGAACTTCCTCCCGCTCACCTATGCCGCGAACGCGATGAGGAAGGTCGTCGTGCTCGGCGCCGGGGGAGACTCGATAGTCGGCGATGTGGTCATACTCGCAGTGTTCGGGGCCGTGATGCTTTCGATTGCCGTCCCGCTCTTCAAGAAGGCAATGACCAGGTGAGGGAAGCCAGGAACGACTCGCATGGGTTGGGACTTTCGCGGAAGGTCGCCGTAGGCGGGGAAGCCAGGGCGGGTGAGGTCAGATGCTCCTGACTTCCTCCTTGACCTCGATCCCCTTCGCCCGGAGCCTTGAGAGGAACCTGTCGGCCGGGAGCTGCTCGGGCACAAGGAGCCCCTTCTCATTCACCTCTCCGGCAAGGACCATCTCCGCCGCGACGGCCCCGCCAGTGCCGACGAGATAACCCGTGGCGTTGCTCCTGCAGAGCTCGTATGCCTTCTCGTGCGACATCAGGGTCCACATCTTGACCATCGTCCTCCTGCCGTCCTTGAGCCCGATGACCTCGACGACCACAGCAGCGTGGCCCCTGACCTTGCCGATGAGGTCCACTGGCCTGGGCATCAGTGCGGCGACGACTTCGAGAGGCTTGACCTTCGCGCCCTTGACATCGATCGGCTTCATGCTGTGGAGCCCAATCCTCCTGAGCATCCTCGCGATCTCGACGAAGCCGTCGTCGAGCGCGATCCTGAAATCGGCGACCCTCAGACCCTTGATGAACCGCGGCATGAGGTAGGTCTCCTCGTGGTTGGTCTTGTACACGCTCAGAGCGCCGACGGGTGCGGGGAACTTGTAGGTCTCCTTCTCGTGCAGCGGCGGGACTTCGTCCCACTTGCCATCCCTGTAGACCCCTGCGGGCACGGTGGCCTCCTCGAGCAGGTCAATCGGGGACCACAGGGAGAAGAAGTCATGACCATCGGCGACCCCGCTGTCGCCGTCCATTACATGGGCCTCCCAGGCTTCGTCGAGAGTATCTGCACCGTGCCTGGCGAAGCAGTCGGATATGCCCGGGTCCTCCCCGACGGCAGTAACGGCCGTGATCCCGGCATTCTCGCACATCCTCCTGGCATGCTCGAAGTCCTCGAGCTTGTCAACGGTCAGGCTGAAGTCGACATAATCGGTGCCCATCGACGCGGCGACATCGAGCGTGCGCCGGTTCATAACCCAGGGCATCGAGCTGATGACGAGGTCCGCACCATTCAGAAGCGCCCTTAGGTCGGCGTGCTTGGTCGCATCGACCCTTCTCACGGCGATCTTCTCGCTCTTGACCCTCGAGGCCATCGCTTCCGCCGCATCGGTCCTGGCATCGGCGAGAACCAGCTCACTGACCTCAGGGACCTTCGCCAGTTGTTCCGCGCATACAAGCCCAGTTATTCCGCAACCGAGTTGCACCACCTTGATTGTCCCACTCGCAATCAAGAGCCGCCGCGGGGTAGTTAGCCCTTTCGCTGCCGCGGAGGCCGACAGCGAGATATGGAGGGTCCGCCTTCAATGCGGGAGGCGGCGAACGAAGATGGACAGGTTCAAGACTTTCGAGACATTCCCAGATCTGAGGACGAAACGGCTGGTCCTCCGCGAGGTCACCGAGGAGGACGTCGACTGGTACCTGGAACACTTCTCCAGGGACGAGATAGTCCACGGCCAGGGATTTCCTGCGCCAAGAGACAGGCGGGCGGCAAAGAGGGAGTTGCAGCTGTACTTCTCGGGCCTGTTCAAGGAGAGGAGCGGGTTCAGATGGGGGATCGCGCTCAGGGACGACGACTCCCTGATAGGGTCCGCTGGGTTCTACAAGTGGGTCAAGCCGGACGGCCATCAGGCCGAGATCGGCTACGACCTGGATCCCGGGTACTGGGGAAGGGGCATAATGAAGGAGGCGCTCACGGCAATCATAGACTTCGGCTTCCGGCGGATGAAGCTTGACCGCATAGAGGTGCTCGTGATGCCAAGCAACGCCAGGTCCATTGGGCTCCTCGAGAAGCTCGGGTTCCAGAAGGAGGGCGTGCTCAGGAAGCACGGGTTCGACGAACGCATGAAGCCAGTCGATGAGGTCCTGTTCTCGATGCTGCGAACTGACTGGACAGGCCCCAGGACGAGGCGAGGGCGGACGAGGGCCTGACTCCCAGCGGTACACGAGAACGTCACCACGGTTAATAGACTGGCCCGAGATGTCCGCCTCCATGCCTGGAGGGAAGGGATGACGTGATCAGGACCAAGAGGATCTACGAGCGGTCCGAACCCGAGGATGGGTACAGGGTTCTGGTCGACAGGCTATGGCCCCGGGGGCTCTCGAAGGAGAGGGCCGGCGTCGACGAGTGGTTGAAGGAGGCGG
>JBBIUZ010000088.1:0-6950 GCA_037439985.1 Methanobacteriota archaeon
CACCGTGCCGGCGCCGAACAGGGCGGTGAGGAAGATGCCGGAGGCCGAACCGATCATGGCCGGACGGACGCTGCGCTGCAGGAAGGACAGCAGGTTCACGAAGACGAAGCCGGACCCATTGCCCTGGACCTCACCCGGGATCAGATAGCCCGTGCGCGTAACCCTGTACTCCTCCTTGATGTCGTTCAGGATTGCCTCCTTTAGGATGGTGCTGCTTCGGACCGCGGCCTCCTCATCCTTGGTGTACCCTGTGAGGGCGTGCACCGCCACCCTGTTCGAGTCCTTGGAGAATAGCGAGACGCCAGTCTTCCTGAAGCCGAAGGTGGACGCCATGGCGTCGGATACTCTCTGGAGGACGGCATCCAGGTCATCCACCCGCACGACGCTCTGGGTTATGTCAAGCAGGCTCATCATCCGACGCGTCTTGGTCTCATTCTCCTGAAGCACCGCGAGCGAGCGCTTGTAGATACCCGAGTTCTCTATCCCGACCGAGGCAATCGCTGCGAACGGCTCTATCTCGGCGATGGTCTCGCGTGACGGTGTCCTGCCATCGATCGGGTAGTCCACCTGCAGGAACCCGATCATAGCCCCACATCGGCTGTAGAGCGCGAAGTAGAGAAGATCGAGCTCATGCCATGACTCCGGGGACTTCCTTGGCAGCCGGGCAGCCACGGGGTCTTTCACTGCCACGAACGAGTCCGGGGCCGTCTGCTTCTCGTAGGGAATGTAGTATGCGATCTCGGATATCTTGCAGTCCGGCCTGAAGTCGACCATCATCAGCTCCGTCGTGAAGGTCTCTGGAGATGCCCTGACCTCGGCTTCGGCCTCTGGCGAATAGCCCGCCAGGGCGTGGTCGGTGAAGATGCCTTTATCCTCGTCCATGATGGAGATGGTAACCCTTTCGAATCCGAACTCCTCCTTCACAGATTCGGCTATCTTCTTCAAGAAGCTGCTGATGTCCTCGACATGGAGGAGCTCCGTCGTCAGTTCGAGTATCCTCGAGAGGGTCCTAGCCCTTCGCTCGCCCGCCGATGGAGGGATTCGTGCCTGAGCCCGTTCCATTGGTGTTCGTATAGCTTGGAGCCCGATTAAAGACTTCGGGCTCAGCGCCCAGCAGAGATAACGCGACATCGCGAGGCCCCTGCTGATGCCGCTCCGTCCCGCAGAGGCCACGGTCCTGTCCGCACTACTCGTCATGTACGGGGATATCATTCAAATGGCTGCGCTTCGTTCCCCCTTCCATGGCATCCGTGAGAACAGACAGGATATCCGTGCGGCACCTCACGCAGATCGAGATCCCGGACATGGTTGCCGTGTGGAAGGCCGCAGGGCTCGACTACAAGCCCAGAGGAAGGGACAGCCTGAAGAACCTGAGAAGACAGCGGCAGACCGACCACACTTTCTTCCTGGGCGCCTTCAGCAACGGTCGGATGATAGGCGCATGCCTCGTGTCGGACGATGGCAGGAGGGGCTGGATCAACAGGCTCGCAGTCCGCCCGGAAGCCCGCCGAAAGGGGGTGGGCACGCTGCTCGTGACAGAATCCGAGAGGATCCTCAGGACGAAGGGATTCAGGCTTCACTGCACGCATATCGCGAAGGACAACAAGACCTCCGTTCTGCTCTTCGAGAAGCTCGGGTATCATGCCGAGAAGGAGATACTCTACTTCACGAAGAGGGAGCGCGAGTCGTACTAGCGGCCCCGGCTCGGCCAAGCAAATGACCCTTCACGAGAACTGCATGGCCCGACCCAAGGACTCATTCGATGAGTCTTCTCCCGGCCTCGAACGCCTGCCTGGCAACCGGCAGCCTCTTTCGGAAGATGTCAGAACTGTCAGTGTCCCCGAGGAGGATCTCTCCTGCATAATCATAGTCGAGAGCGATGAAGAGCGCCTTCGCGCAGTGGACGGCGGGCTCGAAGGCCCCCGGCTTGGACGAGCCCGCACTCGACACGAACAGCCCCTTCGGACGCCTCCTGCCCTCGTACGGCTTCCTGTGGAGGACGAAGCGCTCGACCCAGTAGCATTGGCATCGGTCTATCACGGCCTTCAGCTGCGCGCTGACCCCCGTGAAGAAGATGGGCGATGCGACCACGAGGGCATCGATCTCCCTGATGTCGGCGTATATCCGTCGCATGTCGTCTTGGGCCCGCGCGCAGGCGCCCGTGTCATCGCACATGCGGCAGCCGTCGCACGGACGGATGTTCATGCCTCCAACGTCCATCCTCTCGGCCTGGGCTCCTGCGCTCCTTGCGCCATCGAGGACTGCGTCGAGCAGATAGGCGGTGTTGCCTTCCGAGCACGGGCTGCCCATGATTCCCAGAACCTTCTTCGACATATGCGTCCGCATTCAATTGCGACCGGCTATTTGTAGTTGCGCGAGCTGACTCTGAAAACCTTTATCCAAAACGGCCGGATACATGTTCTGCTTGGCGGGATTGTCAGTGCGGAGGTTCGTCGGAATGGGGGTCGTCGTGACCGGGGGAGGGTCAGGCATAGGAAAGGCCACTGCGGAGAGGTTCCTGGCTGAGGGCGCCAAGGTCGCTATGATTGACGTCTCTGAGAAGAATGCCCGCGAGGCCGTCAAGAAGCTGAAATGGAAGGGTTACGACCCGATTCTGCTGATAGGGGATGTCTCGAATGCGAAGGATGTCAGACGAATGGTGAAGAAGGCACAGGCCTCATTGGGCTCGATAGATGTATTGTTCAACAACGCAGGGATACTCGTCGAGGGCACCGTCGAGGAGGTTTCTGAGCGAGACTGGGACCGAGTAATGGACGTGAACGTCAAAGGGGCGTTCCTGATGTCGAAGGCAGTGGTGCCCATCATGCTCAAACAGAATGGCGGGTCAATCATCAACAATGCATCCTGCAGCGGGCTCGTGGGCGACACAAACGCAATCGCGTACAACGCGTCGAAGGGAGCAGTCGTGCTGATGACCAAGTGTCTCGCACTCGATTATGCCAAGAGGGGTATAAGGGCGAACTGCGTCTGTCCCGGGGAGATAGACACGCCGATGTTCAGGCAGGAGGCAAGGGCTCGGCGGTTGCCGGTGGAGCAGTACAGAAAGGAACTCAGCAAGAACCATCCCATCGGCAGGCTCGGCCGACCAGAGGAGATCGCCAGCGCCGTGGCGTTCCTCGCGTCCGACGAGTCGGAGTTCATTACAGGGACGGCGCTCTCGGTCGACGGCGGGTACACGTGCCAGTGATAAGCCGGTCTGACCGCGTGCGGGGCGCCGACTCGGTACAGCCTCCTCGCGTAGCGTGTTCGCGTAAAGTTTTATGGGCATCAATCGCGCTCGGTCCGGGCGGGCCTATGTCAGGCATCAGGTCTGGACCACTCGAGTGGGAATGAAGAGGAGGTAGTAGTTTGGCATCGCAGAAACTGAAGGACATGTTGAACACGGCCATCGCTCGCGAGATACAGGTTTCCATCCAATATATGTGGCAGCACGTGCAGTGGATGGGCGTTGACCACTTCTCAGTGAGCGACAGGTTCAAGGAAATAGCAGTAGAAGAGATGAAGCACGCCGAGAAGATCGCCGAGAGGCTGTGGTACCTGGAAGGGGTCCCGACGACTAAGCCGGCGCAGATAAGCGTCGGCGAGGACCTGCACGGGATGATCGCGAACGACGTCAAGGCAGAGGAGGAGGCAATCGTCCTCTACAAGAGCATCCAGAAGCAGGCGGATTCGGAGAACGACCCGACCACGAGGTTCATCTTCGAGCAGATACTTGAGGACGAAGAGGACCACCACGATTTCTTCACTTCGGTAGCCGAGAAGAAGTAGGGCAATGGCCGTGATTGGTCGCAGATGCCGCTTAGCATGAGCGGGGCTGGCGCGTACCCGGGAGTCTGCGGGCGCGCTCAGCCCTTCCGCTTCCGCCTGCCGAAAAGCTTCCTCTTGAAGACCTTGATCTTCTGGAACTGGATCGCTTCCGTCGGGTTGAGCTTCTTGGGGCAGACCTCGACGCAGTTGAACTGCGTGTGGCATCTCCAGACCCCGCTCTCCTCGTTCTCGACGATGTCGAGGCGTTCGTCGGTCGCCGTGTCACGGGTGTCGGCGATGAACCTCCACGACTTCAGGAGAGCCGCGGGACCGAGATAGCTGCTGCTCGTCCAGGCCATCGTGCACGAGCTGGTGCACGAGCCGCACAGTATGCAGTCTATGGGCTCGTTGATCGGGGCCCTCTCCTTCGGCATCTGGATGAATTCCCGTTCCGGGTAGGGTTCCTTCCCGACCAGGTAGGGCTTCACCTTCTTGATACGCTCGAAGAACTTGTCGTAGTCCACGGCCAAGTCCTTCACGACCTTCTGGTGCGGCAGCGGGCTCAGCCTTATGACATCCAGACCGAGCGCGGCTATCTGCGTCTCGCACGCGAGCCTGACTTTCCCTGCTATCACCATGGCGCATGAGCCACATACGCCCGCCCTGCAGCAGAACCTGAAGGCGAGCGTGCCGTCCTGGTGGTTCAAGATCTCGAAGAGCGCGTCAAGCACTGTCATGCTCGGTCTTGCCTTCACGCGGTAGTCCTGCCAGTACGGCACCTTGTCGGCGGAAGGATCGAACCTCTGCACCTTGACAGTGACCTCACCGTTCGCCATGTCAGTACCTCCTTGCCTCAGGCTTGTACCTGGTTATCTTCACAGGGGTGTATGTTATGAATGGCCCGCTCGGCGAGTAGGTCGCTATCGTGTGTTTCAGGAAGTTGACATCGTCCCTGTTCTTGAAGTCCAGTCTTGAATGAGCGCCTCTGCTCTCCTCCCTCTTGAGCGCTCCCAGTGCGATCGCCTCGGCCACATCGAGCATCCCCTCGAGCTCCTGCGCACGGACGAGGTCCACGTTGTAGACCCTCCCCTTGTTCTGGATGGTGATGTGCTTGTAACGCTCCTTCAGTTCCTTAATCTTCGCGAGCGCCTCCTCAAGCAACTTCCTCTCCCTGAATATGCCGACCTTCATGATCATTGTCTGCTTCATCTCTTCTCTGATGTCGGCGTGGTTCTCCGGCCCGTTCCTGTCAAGCAGACCGCGGATACGCTCCTCCGTTTCCCTCATGCACCTCATGATCGACGGCTCGCCATCCCTCTGCGTCTTCTTCCCCAGGACGTAGTCCGATGCGTGCGCTCCGGTGGCCTTCCCGAACACCACGGTGTCGAGCAGGGAGTTGCCTCCGAGCCTGTTCGCTCCGTGGACGCTCACACACCCGCACTCGCCTGCCGCGTACAGCCCCTTGAACTTGGTGGCTCCGTTGATGTCTGTGTCGATCCCGCCCATCGTATAGTGCTGCCCCGGCTGGATGGGCACGGGCTTCTCAATCGGGTCGACCCCCACGAAGTTGATGGCGAGGTCCCTGATGCCAGGTAACCTTTCGAGGATCTTCTCCTTGCCGAGGTGCCTGAGGTCGAGGTACACGTAGTCCTTCCCGTCAATCCCCCGCCCCTCGTTTATCTCGGTCTGGATGGACCTCGACACGATGTCTCTCGGACCGAGCTCCATCGCCGTGGGGGCGTACTTCGACATGAACCTCTCCCCGAGCGAATTGATGAGGTAGCCGCCCTCGCCCCTCGCGCCCTCGGTCATGAGTATGTTGGTCCCGAAGAGAGTAGTCGGATGGAACTGGATGAACTCCATATCCTTGATTGGAACGCCGCGCCTGTAGGCCGCCGCCAGCGCCGAGCCCGAGCTTATCAGTGCGTTCGTGGACCGCCCGAATATCTGTCCGCTGCCGCCCGTTGCCAGTACGATGGCCTCGGCCATGAACGGCTCAATCTCGCCAGTCTTCAGGTTCCAGCATATCACGCCCCTGCAGGCGTCCCCATCGATGACGAGGTCGATGAGCACCCTGTCCTCGTAGAGCGGCACGCCCAGCTTGACCGAGCGCTCCCAAAGCGTGTGCAGCATGTACTGGCCGGTCTTGTCGGCGGCGAAGCAGGTTCTCGGGAAACCGGCCCCCCCGAACGGCCTCTGGGCGATCTTCCCTTCGTCAGTCCTCGAGAACGGGCAGCCCCAATGCTCTATCTCTGTGATGCGCGGCACGGCCTCCTTGGTCATGAACTCCGCGGCGTCCTGGTCCGCGAGGTAGTCGCTGCCCTTGATCGTGTCGAACGCGTGCTTCTCCCATGTGTCGTCCTTGCCGACGGAGTTGTTGGCGAGCGAGGCATTGACCCCGCCCTGCGCCGCCCCGGAATGCGACCTGACTGGATGGACCTGCGATACGATCGCGGTGTCCACCTTGGGCCCCGACTCGATTGCAGCCCTGAGCCCAGCCAGCCCTCCGCCTATTACCAGAACCTTGTGGTAGTACATCTCCTTCGAGCCTCCTCAACCGTAGATGAACGGCCAGAGGGCCACTACGCCCCAGACGAGCATCGCGATCCCCAGCGTCCACAGCCCAGCCTCTACGTACTTCTTCCTCTTGGCGAACCAGTCGAAGTCGAACATGACCGTCCTGGTGCCGTTGAGACCATGGAACAGCACAAGAGCAAGCAGGGAGTAGTCGACGAGCACCCACACGAGCGATGCCAGCCTCAGGTGTATGTGCGCGACGCTCAGCATGGATGTCGGAGCGCCCATCTGCCAGAAGTGGTCGATCACGATGTGTACCGCGAGCAGCACGATCAAGAGCGTCGCGGAAAGCCTCTGGAGGAACCACGGCCAGCTGCCGGCGGTCTTGCCTGTCGCTATCTTCCGTTCAGCCATCTACCCACCCCCTCCGAAGATGCTGTTGTGGAGCGCGTAGAACCCCGCGACAACCAGGACCGCGGCCATCGCCATCGTTATCCAGAACACCAGCTTCTGCTTCCTGATGCCTATCCCGGCATCGAACAGGAGCACCCTGAACCCGTTCAGCCCATGGTATATCACGACGGCGATCAGCAGGAAGTCCATGAACACGAAAGAGGGCGTCCTGGTCAGGGACATCAGGTCGTCGAAGCTCTTGTGGCTCATCG
>JBBIUZ010000089.1:0-2019 GCA_037439985.1 Methanobacteriota archaeon
AGAGAAGCTGGCTACGTCAAGAAGCGACCTTACGAACTACTGAGTTTATATGATTCCTGCGCGGTTGGAGCGCTCACGCTCAAGGCGGAAATGACGAAATGCCAATAAAATCGTTCGAGCTGGTTTCCTTGGAGGCCAAGCGCTTCTCCAGGCTGGGGGAAAGGATACCTCATCTCCGAGTCGATCACAACACGACGGTTACTAGCATAGCGGCGACGAGCGAGAGGGAGGCGCAGATGGACTTCAGGTTCACGGTGAACTACGCTGGCGTCGGCATGATCAAGATCGAGGGCAGGGTGGTGTGGGAAGGGGAGGCGAAGACGCTAGCGACTCAGTGGTCTCAGACTAACGCCCTCCCGAACGATGTGTTCAACCCGATCCTTGCTGCAATCTGGGCGAACTGCATGCCCCCAGCTGTGGTCACGGCGCACGACCTCGGGCTGCCGCCGCCCCTGCCCCCGCCCCAGATACAGCCAGGGCCGCAGCAGAAGCCTCCGAGCGGGAGAGACAAGGGCCGCTCGATGGAAGTCGCCTGAGCTCTCTCCCTCCTCTTACGCCGCTTCGTCTATCTGATATGGTCCAGCGAGAACGAGCCTATCGTGACGCCGACCTTGGTGGCGGTGTACCGGATGAAAGCCCTTGATTGGACGTCGCAGATGCCCCTGACAGACAGGAATGTGTTCAGGTTCTCGACCTTGAACTCTATCATCCCGTCCATCAGCGAGCCTATCATCTGTATCTCCTGCTCGCCGTGGACGCCCTTCTCGATCGTGTACATGGCCACCGCGCGGTCCCTCTTCCTCCTGCCGACTACTGGGCTCAGGAACCTGAACGCGGTCGCTGGGTCGAGGTACGCGATCAGTGTCGATATGGACCTGAACCCGACCCTGTAGTACTTGTGCTTCTCCATGAACTGCCTAGCCGCCGCCTCGATGGCTTTCTGGATGGACTCGTAGTCTGTGGGCGATTCGATGTAGTCCGTGTAGGGGTCCTGACTCTCGTCGCCCATGCTCCTCGAGTACGCATCCACGTATCTCACGAGACCAAGCTTCTCGTACTCCTCGTAGCCGCTCACGACGAAGGTCATCTCCTCGCGGATCTCCTTCGGCGGCTTCTCGGTCAGAATCCACAGCGCGGGTATGCCCTTCTTGAGCCCCTCGGCTATGAACACGTTGATCAGCACCTCCTTGCCCGTGAACGGTGGGCCGTAGATGAGGATGTTCGAGCCGAACGGCACCCCTCCCAGGAGGAGGTCGTCGAGCCTGGCCGTGCCGGTCTTCACCTTCTCCTGGGAGACCTCGAGCATCCGCTCCTGCTCGCGCTTCTCGATCTCTTCGGAGATCACGCCCTGCTCCCTCAACCTCAGCTCCTCCTCCTTGGAGCTCAGGTACTTCTCCTTCCTGCGGATCTCCTCCTCCCTCTGCTGCACCTCACCCTGCATCTCCTCGATCTGCTTCTTGATGGTGAGCTCGTCCTGGCCTCCGAGCTCAGACTTTGTCTGGGCCAGTTTCTTCATCTCCTCTTGTATCAGCCGCTCGCGGTACATCAGGTCCTCCTCGCGCCTGAGGACCTCCTCCTCCTTGTACTTCATCGGCTCCTTGAGCTTCTGCATCTCGTCGTCCCGTATCTTCAGCTCATCCTTGAGCCTCTGGACTTCCTGCTCCATCTGTACCAGGGCGCGCTCCGTCCTCTGGGCCTCCTCAAGCCTCCTCAAGACTCCCTTGTCGGCGCCCTTGGTCGGGCTCTCGGAGAGGGCCATCATCTCATCCTTCTGCTTGATCCTGAGTTCGGCCTCGGCCAGCCGCGATTCCAGTTCGTGTATCCTGCTGGAGTGCTCGATGTCCCGTGAGACATCATCGGTGACCTGGGAGTACGTCGGAGCCGTCTGCGCCGCCTGGGTCTCTCCGCGCAGGGCACCCTGGCGCAGGGCGTCCTCCTTCGCGAGCAGCTGCTTCTTCATCGCGTCGAGCTGCGCTCCCCTCTCCTGGAGTGCGATCTCCCTCTTCTTCAGCTCCTGTA
>JBBIUZ010000089.1:2029-4995 GCA_037439985.1 Methanobacteriota archaeon
GGGGGCGACTCCGACAGCGACCTCTCTATGGTGTCCTTGAGGGTTGAGACGACCTGCTCGAGCTGCATTATCTTGAGCTCCAGCGTCTCCCTGTCGGCCATCTCGGAGGCCAGCCTGTCCGCGATCGTCCTGACGTCCGTCTCCGGGCCCTGCTGGCTCTTGATGAACTTGATGACCGCGAGGCTTCCTCGCTTGACGTTCTCCAGCTCCTCCTCGAGCTGCCGCATCCTGTTCTGTTCGACTTCGAGCTCTGCCTTCGCTTTGGCCAACTCGTCGATGACGGTCGCGGGATCGAGTTCTCCAGATTCGAACTGCCCTAGCTTCTCCCTGAGGGTTTCCCGCAGCTGGACCAGCTCCGCCTCCATGGCCAGCTTCTCTGTCGGCCCGAGTTCCGCCTGCTGCTCGGTCGTCTCTTCGGGGCTCGTTTCCACGAGCCAGGAGTTTACGTCGTCCTCCTTCCCCGAGAGCCACCTGACGAGCATGTCCTCCCTCGCCGAGTCCCTTGAGGTGGCGACGCCGGATTCCGGGTCAATCCTCTCGTCCCAGGAGAGCCAGTTCGTGAAGGGGTCACTCTCCCCGGACAGCCACTCGGCCAGGGGCGAGCCTGGGTGCGTGGTGACCCCCTTCGCCGCCTCGATTATCTTGAGCGCCGCCTTCTCGCCGATGCCCTTCACCTCGGAGAGCCGCTCCACATCGGCCTCCTGAACATCCTTGAGCGAACGGAAACCGGCCCCGTAGAGCGAATCCGCTCTCGCAGTCCCGATTCCTGGTATCCGGAGGAGCTCATCGAGGCTCCTGTCTGCCTCAGCCTCGCTCTCCTTCTTGCCTGGAGTCTTTCCGTCTTCTGCGGGCGCGAGGAGGCTGTAGCAGTGGGGGCACCGCATGGAGCCGGCGGGTGACTGAAAACCACATACATAGCAGGTGATAGTGGCAGGAAGCTCGTCTCTTTCGGGCATGATTCATCCTAGACAGGAACGATCGGGAGCGTCGGGCATCGCAGTGGCTCTGCGGCGGGGGCATGAGCCGTTTCCAGTCTCTCCTGGCGTAAATAGCCTAGGCTGGATATTTATACTTGCGTTTTCGGGGAATCGGGAAGTGGGCTGAGCGCGGCATGTTCCCGCGTCGCCGTGCCTACCGCCGCCCAACCGTCGTTCTGCCTGCCAAAAGGGACAATTACCCCTAATGGGCATACAATGGCGCGGACATGCCAGAAGAATCCAACAAGAAGCACGACAAGAAAGAGGAGCGGGTCGGGGTATACGTCTGCCACTGTGGCACCAACATCGCGGCCACCGTGGACTGCAAGGCCGTTTCAGATTATGCCAAGGGTCTGCCGAACGTCGTCGTTAGTAGGGACAACACGTACACCTGCTCCGAGCCGGGACAGAACCAGATAGTGGAGGACATCAAGGAGCACCATCTCACAAAGGTCGTCGTCGCCTCCTGCTCCCCCAAGATGCACGAGAAGACCTTCAGGAAGACCGTCGAGGGGGCGGGGTTGAACCCCTACTCGTTCGAGATGGTGAATCTGAGGGAGCAGTGCTCCTGGGTCCACAAGGACAAGGCGGCCGCGACCGAGAAGGCGAAGGACCTCGTCAGGGGAGGCGTGTTCCGGGCATCCAGGCTGGACGACCTCTACCCGAGGGAGATGGCCGTCTCGAAGGACGTTCTCGTGATCGGCGGAGGAATCGCCGGCATATCCGCCTCGCTCCAGCTCGCGAACTCAGGTTACAGGGTCTACCTCATCGAGAAGCGGCCGAGCATAGGCGGGCGGATGGCCCAGCTGAGCAAGACCTTCCCCACCCTCGACTGCGCCCCTTGCATCCTGAGCCCGAGGATGGTCGATGTCGCGACCAGCCCGAATATCGCCCTCTACACGGGCTCAGAGGTCGTCGGCTTCTCCGGAACGCCTGGGAACTACAAGGCGAGGATCAGGATAGGGCCGAGAGGAGTGGACCCGAAGAAATGCATCGGCTGCGCGAAGTGCGAGAAGGTCTGCCCCGCGAAGGCCCCGAACGAGTTCGAGGAGAGCCTGTACGAGCGGAAGGCAATACACAAGCCCTTCCCACAGGCGGTCCCAGCAGCGTACGTCGTCGACTTCGAGAAGTGCAAGAAGTGCGGGGCATGCGTCAAGGTCTGCACAGCCCATGCGATAGACCTCGAGGAGAAGGAGCAGTTCCAGGAGTTCGACGTTGGCGCCGTGATCATCGCCACGGGCTTCGATATGTTCGATGTGAAGCAGCTCCACGAATACGACATGTCGTTGCCAGACGTCATCACGGCCACGCAGATGGAACGGCTCATGATCAACGAGTGCGGCGCCGGGATGGTCCTCAAGCGCAAGTCCGACGGCAACCGC
This sequence comes from Methanobacteriota archaeon, assembly GCA_037439985.1. Taxonomy (GTDB): domain Archaea; phylum Thermoplasmatota; class Thermoplasmata; order UBA10834; family UBA10834; genus COMBO-56-21. The sequence goes on from JBBIUZ010000089.1 coordinate 4,389, forward strand.
GTGAAGAAGGTCGCGTACGTGCTCTGCGCAGGCTCAAGGACGAGGAAGGTCGGCATGCCGTACTGCAGCAAGATATGCTGCAACTATGCCATCAAGCAGTCGGTGATCCTCCGGAAGACATTCCCCTACATGCAGGTCTACATCTACTACGTAGACATCAGGAGCGCGGGGAGCGGCTTCGAGGAGTTCTACGTCCGCGCGCAGGAGGAGTTCGGCGTCAAGTTCGTCCACGGCAAGGTCGCGGAGATCCAGAAGGGCGCGAGCGGAGTGCTGGTCAGGGCCGAGGACGTCACCCTGGGAGAGACAATCGAGAACGAGTACGACGCTGTCGTGCTGTGCACCGCGATGGTGCCCTCGAATGGAACGTCGGAGCTGGCCAGCATGCTAGGCGTGCCGCTCAGGGAGGACGGGTTCGTCTCCGAGAAGCATCCGAAGCTCGATCCTGTCTCGACTCACAGGCCGGGCATATTCGCCGCCGGTGTGGCGCTCGGCCCGAAGGACGTTCGCGACAGCGTCATAGACGGCCGAAGCACGGCGGCCCATGTGATCGAGTTCCTCGGGAGCGGCAAGATGCTAGTCGACCCGGTGAAGGCCTACGTCGCGGACG
>JBBIUZ010000089.1:5020-6900 GCA_037439985.1 Methanobacteriota archaeon
TGAGGAGATATGCCCGGCGAATGCGATAGTCGTAGACGAGTTCCCTCGGGTGGATGAGCTATCGTGCATCGGCTGCGGCGCGTGCGTGTCCGAGTGCCCGGAGCGCGTGTTCGAGCTGAAGAACTACACGGGCTCACAGGTCGAAGCGGAGATGAGGGGCCTGCTGAGCGCGGATGCGGCCGAGCCCCGCATAGCTGGGTTCTTCGGCGACTCGCTTGCATACGTCGCCGCGGACACCGCCGGGACCGCGAGGATGGAGTATCCGCCCTCGATAAGGATCATGAGGGTGCCGTATGCGACCCGGGTCTCCAGAAGGGAGATACTGCTGGCGTTCGCGCTCGGGGCGGACGGCGTGATGCTATCTGACGAGGAGGGCGGGGAGATTTCGCACATAGTCGAGGAGAGGCTGAAGGTGCTGGCGCCCGAGCTGGACTCCCTCGGGATCGGCAGGGAAAGGGTCACGTTCGTCCCGATGCTGCTGCCCATCTACAAGGTCCTGCCGAAGTTCATAGACACCTTCGATAAGAAGGTCAGGCAGTTGGGGAAGCTGACCAAGGAGACGAGGGCGAAGGCCTTAGCGGCGTCCAGTCTGAAGGCCGAGCCCGCCTACGGTCCGAGGGGGGGCATCGCCAAGTCGAAGGCATCGCAACACTGACGCGCACATGCGCGCGCTATGAGGCCAAAGCCCTTGCGCAGGCGCATTTCCGCTCCTCGAGTTGAGAGTGGACCTAGACTAGAATCCCGATGATTGACTCGTCGTTTCTCAAGCCTCTATGTTGGAGAGTCTCTCGCGGCTCTTCCGGCCGAGGTCGCCCGTCCTGCCCCCATCGAAATAGGAAGCTAGCCCAAACAGCTGAAGCCCACTGCCAAGCTGAGAGTCGAACGAAGTGGCGGCCCACGCAAGGAAGAGCAGAGCTCCCAACCCAAGTGGGTTGTCCTTCCGCGGAACGAGGACCGCAAGGAATGACCCCCTGGCCAGAGAGAGGGGGCGAGGCGGATCGTGTCTTCAGCCATGGCCAGGCTGCCAGCAGCGACCCCACGCTCAGCAGAGATCCACAAAGCGGAAGAAAGTCGAGTCTGTAGCAGTCTCCCGATTCAGCGTGTCCAGGCTTCGTTTCTTGCTTGCCTCGTCCGCCCTCAGCAGGCGGCGCTGCAGACGGGAACAAAGTCAACGACCTTCTGTATCCGGGGCGCCCTCATGGACGATCAAGCCGCAAGCTTAGGATGCCGAGGATACGCGACGCGAAAGCGGAGCCCAGTCCGCAACTCAGGTGAATGGCATAGACGCCTGCGCGATCATACGGAACAGGACAGACGACAACGTGCCCAGCACCCGATGGATTCGGGGCTGGATGGCGCTGGTCAACATCAGACCGCCGGAACTGGTCAGCCTTCAACCGCCACTGATGGTACTTGGGGGAGCCAGCTTTCTTCGGTGACGAGACTCCGCTACCGAAAGGTTAAAGACGAACCGAATCCATTAATTAATAAATGGATGGACCGTGCTGAGTCGCACAAATGCCGTCGTATCTGTCGAACCACTGTAGGTTCTTGCATTGCGGTCCTGTTTCTCTTGGTTGTTCCCTGTGCTCTTGGCGTTGATGCGGCTATGGGCCTAGACCTACGCCGGCAGAATCAGAACCTGCACATGGTTGACAACACATGGTTCATCAATGGCACGAGCGAATTCTGGCACGCGGGAGCGGGTATGTCGACTCCGGAAGTCAATATCATTTATGCAACCATTTTCCAGAAACCTCGGTGGGTCGGCGAGTGGGAGCAGATGATCTGCAGGATGAATCTGAATTACAGGGATGGTTCTCAAGTTGGTGCGGTGTTCGATGTTTTATACTGTTTTCGTAACGGTGGGTTGGACTTTG
>JBBIUZ010000090.1:0-6732 GCA_037439985.1 Methanobacteriota archaeon
TCCGTTTATAAAAATTTTATCGTATTTTTTCATCGTCCCTCCGGTTTAAAACACCCCCGCCTATCGGAGACTTGTTTTCAGGAATTCTTCTTGCCCGTTCCGGCCGCATATTTCATATTCTTTTCAATTTCTTCACGGGCATGATCGAGGGGCGCATGAAGAAGGTGGGAATCCCCGGATACAGCGAGATGCTGAAGCAGGCCGTCGACCTCGGTATCAACTTCTACGCGTGCAACACCACGATGGGCCTGCTGGGGATCAAGGAGAGCGACCTCATGCCCGGGGTGAAGGTTCTGGGCGCGGCGGCTTTCTTGAAGATGGCCGGAGAGTCGAAGGTGAACCTTTTCATCGGATGAGCTGGTGCGCAAATGCCGAAGACCGCATTCATCATACTGAAATCACCGCAGGAGCAGGATCCGACCCACGCAATGAGGAGGTTCGTGGATGGCCATGCGCCGAGCGCGATACTCCTGGAAGACGGCGTGTACCAGGCGGTCCTGCCGGAGGCTGCAGACAAGCTCGGAAAGGCCGCAACAGACGTGCTCGTCTCCCTCGAGGACCTCGAGGCCAGGGGGCTCGGCGCGGGCGACCTGAAGGTCGGAAGGACCGCAGGATACCCAGAAGTAGTGGATTGGATCATGGAGCGCACCGAGAGGACCATCACGGTGTGAGGTGACAGCGTGACGAAGACTCTGACGATACTCTGGCGAAGCGGGTCGATGATGGCGATGGACGCCAACGTTGCCGTGAAGATTGCCAAGGCGGCCCGGAACAAGGGGTACAATGTGAACATGTTCGGCTATGGAGAGGGTGTGACCGCCGTGAAGAAGGGGCAGAAGCCCAAGAGGTTCCCGAACGTCGGCGACGAACTCCAGCAGATCGTGCAGGAAGGCGTCGCGATCGCCTTGTGCGAGACCTGCTACGCGGCCCGAGGATTCGAACGCGGAGAGGAGATCGAGGGCGCCAAGGTCGGCAGCCTGACGAATGACCTGTTCAAGTTCGTGTCTGAGTCTGACAGGCTCGTGACAATAGCGAGGTGAACCAAATGACGAAATCCTTGCTTGTGCTGATCACAAGACCTCCGTACGGGTTGGAGGACGCCTTCGCGGGCCTGAGGCTCGCGCTCGCGATGGGCGTCAACGGCATGCAGACCTCCGTCCTCATGACAGAGGAGGGCGTCTACAACGCAATCGGGAACCAGAAGGCGGATGCCCTGAAGATGCCGTCGAACGTCGACGCGGCGAAAGAGCTGTACGATTTCGACGTGCCGGTGTACGTGGTCAAGGAGGACCTCGTGGCTAGGGGGATTCAAGAATCCCGCCTGTTCGAGGGTCTGAAGGTTGTGCCCGTGTCGCAGGTCAAGGAGCTCATGGCTAGCCATGACTTGGTGACTACCTTCTAGCCGGCTCTGGAGGGCTCACCGCTTTCCTTTATTACCGGCCGAGCAATCTCCAACCGTGAGATTCGAGATACTTACGAGGGACAGCCTGGCCAGAATCGGCTCCCTGGAACTCGACGGGAGCAGTGTCAGGACGCCTGTGGTGGCGTTCGTCGACAGCGAGATGTACCCTGCACCTGCGGGCGCGCTCAAACTCAGGAAGGAATGGACCAGCGGAAAGGAAGATCTCGTGGTGGCCACTTCGTCATTCTCACCGGACCTGAGGCGCACCGAGAACCACGCGCACCTCCACCCAGGATTCCGCGGATCGCCGTACGCCGAGGGCGTGCCAGAGGACGACCTCGCGGTGCTCAGCTCGCCTGCCGAGGCGCTCCTCGACTCCGAGAGCTTCGTCGAGTCCGTAGCCAAGTTCAAGGACGGACAGGCTCTCCTCAGACCGGCCTTCTGCCCGGTCATGGGCCTGCCGCACAGGCTCGCCTTCCTGGCGTATTGCGGGTTCGATGTCTTCGATTCCATAGCCTTGATCATGTCCGCGGAGAACGGCTTGTACCTCACGAGCACTGGTGTCCTGGCCTACGATGCCCTCGAGGAACTGCCCTGCCCGTGTCCCGCGTGCTCGTCTGGGACAAGGGGAAGGATCGAGTTGCTGCAGCACAACTACAACACCGCCAGGGACGAGCTCAGGCTCGTGAGGCACTCGATCATCGAGGGGACCCTGAGAGAGCTGGTCGAATCGAGGATAAGGTCCGAGCCGTGGCAGGTCCAGGGCCTGCGCCTTCTGGACCTCAATCACCGAAACCTGCTGGAGATGCACACGCCCATCAGAGGCGCGAGGTTCCACGCGGGTTCGAAGGAATCTCTCGCAAGGCCCGACGTGGTGCGGTGGAGGCAGCGACTGGAGAAGAGGTACAGGCGGCCTGAGGGCGCGCGCATCCTGCTGCTGATCCCCTGCTCTGCGAGAAAGCCGTACTCGCTCTCGCAATCCCATATGAGGTTCAGGCAGGCGGTTGCGGAGAGCGGGTTCGCAGACGCGGTGCACGATGTCATCGTGACCTCCCCGCTGGGGCTGGTCCCCCGGGAGCTCGAGCTGTTCTACCCGGCGAAGGACTACGACATCCCCGTGACCGGCCATTGGGACAGGGACGAACGCAAGATGGTCGAGGAGGCCGTGGCGTGGCTTGTCGAGAGCCAGCGGTACGACCTCGTCATATCGCACTTGGGGGACGAGCGCGACATCGTGAATCCCGTCCTCGGGGACTTCATCGACACCTCCGAAGGCAGCCCCGGCTCTAAGGAGAGCCTGGAGAGGATGACGGATGCGATCAGATCGAACGCTCCGGGTACGACGGGGGTGGCGCGGGGAGGCAGAGGCATCGCGGACATGCGGTCGCTGTGTAGGTTCCAGTTCGGGGAGGCGGGGGACGCCCTGTGTGACAGCGCGGCCGTGCGCGGCCGATGGCCGAGCTTGAAGATTGTCAGGAACGATACGCAGCTGGGCATGCTCACGGGAGACAGGGGGATGGTCTCGCTAACGATCGATGGCGCCGCCGTTCTGGCCATGAAGGGCTCGTACTGCGTCGAGATCGAGGACTTCGCGCCGAAGGGGAACCTGTTCGCCGTCGGGGTGGTCTCTGCCGGGCAGGAGATCCGCATAGGCGACGAAGTCGCAGTGGTCCACGGGAATGAGGTGCGGGCGGTAGGCGTCGCGAAGATGACGCCAATGGAGATGGAGCTGGCAGAGCGCGGAGAGGCCGTCCACATCAGGCATGTCCGTGGCGCGTGATGGCCGTTTGCCGTCGGAGAGCAGCCTCTCGCCTTTGAGGATGACCGGCTGGCCAAAGGGTGTCTGGACTACTTTCGCGCACCCCCTGATGTCAGGTTATTGACCTCCGTTTCCACTAGAGACACCCATTAGGCGAGAACAATGGCAGACGCGGACCACTACAGCTGGGAAGAAGTGTACGACCTGCTCGGCTGCGACCCCGAGATCGAGCCCATCCAGGCTGCCGAGTGCTGAATATCAACCAACCATCCCGGATAGGTAGGAACTCATGCTCCTCCTACCTATCAAACCTCTTTTTGGAGGCGGTCCATGTGGCCGACGGCTCGTCGAGCGCCGAGCTGGGCGATTCGAGTGAAGGCAGTCCCATGACCGTTACCCTGCATGGGCTCGCCAGGCCGCGCAAGGAATGTTCTTCCCGAGTTGCTCGAAACGCTTAAGTCCGATGGCGGGCTTCTCATACTTGGATGCGGCCATGGGATGGGAGCAACCCAGCATTCTAACAGGACTCTCTTATGACCATTCTGAGGGGAGTTCCAGGACCAGACAGCCGAGCGTCGATAAGGACCCGAGGGTGGCTTCTGGCCGTGAACAGATCGACGACGCGGGCGTCCAGGACAACAGGGGCCGAGTGTTCGTCGTCGACGATGAGGACTTCATCAGAGACCTCTACAAGGACGTCTTCGAGTCGGCCGGTCTCACAGTGCTCTCGGCGAGCAGCGGGGACGAAGCCCTTAACGTCTTCAAGGCGATGAAGAGCCGCCCCGACATCATAATCATGGACCACAGGATGCCCGGCAAGGACGGCATCCAGACCACGAAGGAGATCCTGAGGATCGATCCGTCCATGACCATCGTCTTCTCGAGCGCGGACGAATCCGTGCGCGAGCAGGCGCTCGAAGCGGGCGCGCGCTCCTTCTGGGCCAAGCCGTTCCCGTGCAGCCTGCTGGTGCAGGCCATGCTGGAGATTGTCGAGGAGAAGAGGAAGTAGCTCACGCGATCCTGTATCTCAGGAGCGCAGCCACCCCGCCAAGAGACTCGAGCCTCCTGCCAGCCTCATGGAGCGAGCTGATGATGACGAACTCGCCCTTCGAGTCCTCCACCTTCCTGAGCAGGGCATCTATTTCCGCCGACCTCACCTTCGTGTCCAGGATCAGCAGGGTCCTGATCGCCCCCGCTGCCGCAGCTTCCTCCACCTGCCTGTCACCATAGGCGAAAAGACCGTCCTTGCCGAGCTCCGAGAAGAGCTGCTCCATGAGCCGCGTCTCCTTCGCGACCCTGGTTTCCTCGACGAACCTCCCTCCGATGCCGGCTTTCATGAGCTCGTGTATGCCGGCCATGCCCGCCTGACCTGTGTGGTGCAGCACCATGTGCCTCGCCATCTCCGGGCGCTTCTCCCTGAGCCTCTTCGCGAGCGCTTCCTTCTCGAACCCTGGGCCGAGGACCATGATCGGCTCGTCCCTGTAGGACGCTACGAGCTTGCCAGCGATGTCGTCGAGGTACTCCTCCTCTGTGGACCTCGATTCGTACATCTTGCCCGTCGAGCTCCGCGTGATCGTTGCCAGTTCTTTGAGCCCGTACTCCCGTGAGGCAGCAATCACGGCCTCCGTGTCCTCTATCGCAACGAAGAGTACCGACGGCTTTTCGGAGGCCTCGACTGCCCGCTTGATCCTTTCGAAATGCTGGGGCTTCCATTCCGGCTTGATGATCGATACGGGGTCGTCCAGCGAGACCATAAGGGTGTGATGCTGGCCGATGTCCTGGGGACCCTGTTCTATCCTGCCGAGAACCCGGAGCAGGTCCCCTGTCTCATGGAACTCCGCCTTCTGGACGCGGATGCCGAGCCGCATGCGCACCTTCTCCGCGCGATCCGGCCTGAGCTTGTCTGCTCTGTCCTCCCCCCTCCGATAGGTGCTTGCGAAGACCAGGTCGCCCTCGTCAATCAGGTTGTACAGATGCCATAGGTCGTCCAGTGTATCGGGCATCAGCTTGATCTCGTTCTCCTTCGCGTCCTGGTGGAGTATCTTCATCCGACTCTCCAAAGTGATATCCATGAGCGCATATCAAGGCATCGAGGAGATCGGGCGGGTTCGAGAAACTATATATCATCATGGAGTAATGCTGAACTACTGACCAGAGGGGGGGCCAGGAGCGTGTAGCTATGGTGGAGTACCCAGAGCTCGAGAGAATCCTTAGCGAGATTAAGGCCGTGCCGTCTGTCTACGAGGCGACGATAGTATCGCGGAGCGGGATGCACATCGCGGGGGATGCTCCGAAGGGCGTCCATCTCGAGACATTCGTCGCGATGTCGGCCATCCTGTTCGGGGCCGCCGAGACCGCCACCGCGGAGCTCAAGGACAAGCTCCTTCACATATCAGTTGAACTCGGCCGGGGCAAGGTGGTGCTCACGGGCGCTGGCCCGAGAGCGCTTCTGGTCGTAACGGCCTCCAAGGACATCCCCACTGAGACCCTCGCATCGAAGACGATCGAGTTTGCCAGCAGGATAGCGCCCAAGATCTGAGCGCGGTCACAGGCGCGAGAAATCCCCTCTGATCCATTCTGTGAATATCTCCCACGAATAGCGCAGGCCCTCGGACATGCTCCGGCTCCTTCCTCCGACCGAGGTCTTCCGACCCCGGACGGCGTCGAGCACATCGTCCTCGCCGGACGCGCTCTCCAGGAGAGTGTACGCCTTCCCGATCTGGTCCAGCTCGTGGGCGTCGCTCCCGCCCGTGATTGCAGAGCCCTTGGACTCGGCGACCGTCCGGGCACGGCGATTGCTGCTCGGCGAGGAGCCGCCGTTCAGGATTTCTATGCCGTCGAACCGGAACGAGCGGGCGCGCTCCAGCCCCATGCCCGACGGGAAGCGCTTCGGATGCGCCGCAACCGCCAGTCCACCTGCCTCATGGACCCTCTCGATGGTCTCGTCCATAGGCAGGCCTCGGGGAACGAGCTCACGCACACCGTAGGCGAGCACGTGCCCTTCCCTTGCGGAGACCTCGACGCCCCTGATGAACAGCAATCCCTTATCCCTCGCCAGAGACGATGCCTCAGACCATCCCGCGACCGCGTTGTGGTCAGTGACGGCGAGCCCGTCCAAGCCGGAACGGCTGCAGTACAGGACGATGTCCTTCGGGGACGCGGTGGCATCCCTGGAGTAGCTCGAGTGGACGTGCAGGTCAAGCTTCATCTTATCTTCGCACCCGGAGGGATGTCTGAATCGAAGACCACCTTGACGTTGTCAGGACCGTGCATGACCTTAGCCCTCTCGCCCGCAACGAGCACTGCATACTTCCTGCCCAGGCCAGCGCCCTCGACGACGCACTGGAGCTTCCTCTGGCCGATGTCAACCACTGCGGGGCTCAGCTGGTCGATTACGCCCGCGCGTATTTCGAGCTTCTGGAACTCCTTGAAGCTCACCTGCTTCCGGCCGACCTCCAAGCCGCTCGCAATCTCCGTGCCCGCTGGAAGGCCCTTCTCCGGCGTCAGCAGGGCGAGCTTCGACCTCTCCTCTGCCGCGAGGAGCATGCCTTCGGACTTGATCCCCCTGAGC
>JBBIUZ010000091.1:0-6681 GCA_037439985.1 Methanobacteriota archaeon
CCTCCAGATGAGTTATAAGGACCCAGGCCATTACCCTGCCGCTGGTGGTCCATACGGTAGTCGCGTACGTGCTGATCACGACCGCTACGGGCAAGGAGAGCCATGTCCTCGAGGAACTGAGGAAACTTCCCGAGCTCGGGGAGGTGCATCAGCTGTTCGGTCAGTTCGATATGCTCGCCCGGGTCGAGAGCAAGGACTACGACATCCTATGCGACATCGTGATTGACAAGATTCGGACGATCGCGGGGGTCAGGAGCACGAAGACCCTTATCACCGCCAGGTTCAGGCGTTAGCCTTGCCCTGCCCCATTGCCGTCTTCTTCTGATACGCCCTCCAGCTGAAGATCATGTCCCTCGCGGCCTTTGCCTCGTCGATCCTTCTCCGGGCGGTGTTCACCGGGGCGGACTTGAGCACCTCTGGCGGCTCCGACAGTATCTGCTTGCAGGCTGCGACGAACTTGTCGAGGGTTTCCTTCGTCTCGGTTTCGGTCGGTTCGATCATGATCGCCTCGTCGACGATGAGCGGGAAGTAGGTCGTGGGCGCGTGGAACCCGTAGTCCAGCAACCGCTTTGCGAAGTCCAGTGTCCTGACGCCCTTCGTCTTCAGCGGCCTACCGCTGAGGACGAACTCGTGCTTCCTGAGCTGCCCGTAAGGCAGCTCGAAGTCGCCCTTCAGCCTCTGCTTGAGGTAGTTGGAGTTCAGGACGGCATTCTCGGAGGCCGACACTAGGCCCTTCCCTCCCTGCATCCGCATGTAGACATATGCTCTGACGAGGACCGCATAGTTGCCGAAGAACGCCCGCACCTTTCCGATGCTCTTCGGTCTGGCATAGTTCAGCGAGTACCTGTCTCTCGCCTTGACGATTCTGGGCACGGGCAGGAACTCCTCGAGCTTCGCCTTCACGCCGACGGGACCCGCGCCGGGGCCGCCTCCGCCGTGCGGCGTCGCAAAGGTCTTGTGGAGGTTGAAGTGCACGACATCGAAGTCCATCTTCCCGGGCGAGGTCTTTCCCATGATAGCATTCAGATTCGCTCCGTCATAGTACAGTAGCGCGCCAGCGTCGTGCAGTATGCCCGCGATCTCCCGCACGTCCTTTTCGAACAGGCCGAGGGTGTTCGGGTTGGTTAGCATGAATGCAGCCGTGTCCTTCGACGCCGATGACTTGAGTGCCTCGACGTCGACGCACCCTTCCTTCGAGGGCAGCTCGAGGACGTCATACCCGACCATTGCAGCGCTTGCCGGGTTGGTGCCGTGAGCTGTGTCCGGCAGTATGACCTCGGTCCTGTTCTCCCCGTGCGCCTCGTGGAACGCCCTTACCAGGTGCATCCCCGTGAACTCCCCTTGAGCTCCCGCAGCCGGCTGGAGCGTCACCGCGTCGACGCCTCCGACCTCGCAAAGCATCTGTTCCAGCTCGTACATGAGCCTGAGCGCGCCCTGGATCGTCTCCGGGTCCTGCAGAGGGTGGAGGTCGGAGATGGTCGGCATCGAGACGATCTCGTCGCAGACCTTTGGGTTGTACTTCATCGTGCAGGAGCCGAGCGGGTAGAGGCCGTTGTCGACGCCGAAGTTCATCTGTGAGAGGTTGATGAAGTGCTTGACGACATCCCTCTCCGCCAGGTCTGGGAGGTCGAGCCTGGAGCGCACCGCGCTCGCGGGCAGCAGGCCTCCCATGGTTGGATCGAATGTCTCCTCCGGAGACGGCTCCTCGCAGCCCTCGAAGAGCACCGGTACGTCATGGACCGCCTGGTGGTAGCTCATTTGATCGCCTCCAGGGCAGAGATGAGCGCGTCGTGGTCCCGCTTGGTGTGCATCTCCGTCGTCGCGTAGAGAGTCGAATGGCCGAGCTCGGGGAACATCCCGTCGAGCACTAGGCCGCCGTGGACTCCACGCGCAAGCAGCCCCTCATGGATTCTGGCCGAGTCGAGCTCGCTCGTCGCCACGAACTCGTTGAAGTGATGCGCCTTGAACCTCGGGGCCTTCATCCCCCTGACCGAGTTCATCCTGGAGCAGAGCGAGCTCATGTTCTTCACGTTCTCCCGCGCCACCTGCCTCAGACCCTTCCGGCCAACAATGGCGAGATATGCCGCAGCCGCGACCGCGAGCAAAGCCTCGTTCGTGCAGATGTTCGAGGTCGCCTTGCTTCTGCGGATGTGCTGCTCCCGCGTCTGGAGAGTCATGCAGAACGAGCGGCGGCCTTCGAGGTCGTCCGTCATGCCGATGATCCTGCCAGGCATCTTGCGCACATGCTCGGACCTGCATCCGAACACGCCGATGGTTGGCCCTCCGAGGTTCATCGGCGAGCCGAAGACCTGAGCGTCCCCGATGACGATGTCTGCCCCGAACTCTCCTGGCGGGCGCAGCAGCGCCAGTGCCAGAGGGTTGACGCCGACCACCATCGTCTTCGTCCCGAGCACCTGCCTGATCTCCTGACACCTGGTCTCGACAGGCCCGAAGAAGTTCGGCGTCTCGAAATAGAACCCTGCAACATCGTCCGAAAGCTTCGTCTTCAGGTCCGCCAGGTCGACCAGGCCCGTGTCCTTCTCGTATGCGATGCCGGCGAGCGTGATGTCGGCGCCCTTGGCGTAGGTCTCAGCGACGAGCCTCCTCTCGGGGCTCACCGCTCTGCTGAGCAGGAACTTCTTCCCGCCGGTAATCCGGTGGGACATGAGTATCGCCTCTCCAAGCGCCGTCGAGGCGTCGTACATGCTCGAGTTGACGACGTCCATTCCAGTTAGCTCAGCCATGAACGACTGGTACTCGAAGCACGCCTGGAGCATGCCCTGGCTCGTTTCTGGCTGGTAGGGCGTGTACGAGGTTATGAACTCCCCCCGAGTCACGATGGTCCTGACCGCCGCGGGCACGAAATGATAATAGATTCCAGCGCCGAGGAAGGTCGGCTGTGAGGACGCGGACTTGTTGGCCGCCATCATTGTCCTCAGCTCTCTCGTCAGTTCTATCTCCAGCAGGCCGTCAGGAAGCCCTAGTCCGTCGGTCCTTACGCTTGCCGGGATGTCCCCGAAAAGGTCGTCGACCGACTTGAGTCCAAGGTACTGCAGCATCTCCAAGGAACATTCAGAAAGCGCCATGCCCGAATCATCATATCTCTGTACTAAATTCTTTTGGGCCGTCCCTGCGAGACGGTTCTCCTCGGCTCGAGACCTGCCTGCTGCCGGAGATGGGCGATGAAGGTGGGGAGGCTCTCGATGTCCTTGACCTCCTTCTTGGACAGTACCGCCAGCTTCGCCCTGATATCGTCGTCGACCTGGACGCCATTGTGCGCCAGAGCCTCCTTCAACATCCTCGCGAGCTGTCCGCCCTTCCTGTCCCAGTCCGTCAGGACCACGGCCCTCCTCGCGCGCATGGAGACCTTCTCGCTGAACGAGAAGATGGATGTGCCGTTGCTCAGCGTCACGACATTCCTAGCGATGCCGAGGAGCGCCAGTGCCCTCGCATCCTTCCTCCCCTCGACGATTATCGGCGCGTCCGCGCTCGCCTCCTCAAGCTCGAGGAGGGCCTGCTCCAGTTGCTCCAGTCGTTCCTGCGGCGCGAGCATCTACTCGCCACCGCCCAACACCGATTCCACCTTCTCGGCCGGCAACGGGACGAAGAGCGTCTTCCTAGCGGACCTCTGGCCGCTTAGGAATCTGATCCGGGACCGGTCCAGGCCGAGCAAGTCTCCCAGGAAGGCAATGAGCTCCTCGTTGGCGGCCCCGTCCCGGGGTCTCGCTGCGACTTTCACCTGGAGCGCCGCTCTCCACGGATTGACGCCGATAATCTCGGTCCTCCTAGCACCCGGGGAAGCATCTACTGTGATGCTGCATCCCGAGGCCTGCGGCCTCACGAAGCCCGCCGCCCCCTTCTTGGGCATGCACGTGTAATGGACGGAGACGATATTAAGCGGCTGCGTGTAGCGTCGTCGAAGCGCACAAGCATCAAATATCTTAACGACTCATGCGAGAGTTGATGCCGGCTGAGCATTCAGACATGGCCTACGAGGACATCATGGGTCTCTTCAGGCAGGAACACAAATCCTCGCAATTGTCCAAGGTCGACCCGAGGCTCTACGAGAAGATGGGCGCATATATCAAGACCCTCAGGAAGGAGAGCGAGCGCGAACTCGCCATGAGCCCGATGTCTCAGACCAGCATGATGCTCAATGACCAGCTCAAGAAGGCCATCGACAAGTCGAAGAGGATATACGAGATCAGGCAGCGGAAGATAGCGCTCATCGCCATTCGGAAGGTCGCAGGGGACAACCCTGACACGACCAATCTCACCCCGGACGAGCTGGTGCTCTTCTCGAGCCTCACGTCCGTTCTAGGGGCGCACAAGGATTCGAAGGCGGACTTCGAGGAGCTGGGCCCGAGATTCACGCAGCCCAAGGACGTGACCGAGATCCCAGTGGCCACCGGCAGCAGGGTATGCGAAGAGCGCAAGGAGCAGGCAGCCGCCCCGCTCGCCGAAGAACTCGTTCTCGTGAGGGTGGTCGAGGACGTTCCCACGTTCGCGGGCGTCGACAGGGACTACAAGCTCAGGAAGGAGGACATCATATCGCTCCCGAAGAGCATCGCCAAGACGCTCGTGTCCCACGGCAAGGCGGTCCAAATCGGTCCCGCGAGCGCCTAGTTCAGGCCGAACGGTCCGCATGGCAAGCCGTGTTCCGCGACCTCCAGCGGCTTGAGCTGATGATTCTCGTCCAGGACGGCCTCGACAGTCCTCCTGGCGATGTCAGGTGAGTTGTTCTCCTTGCTGAGGTGTACGAGGATGATACGTCCGGTCCGTTTCGTGGCCGCCTTGGACGAGAGCGCGCCCGCATCGTTGTTCGACAGATGTCCGTGGTCCCCCATTATGGTCCTCCTCAGGAAGCGTGGATATGTTCCTTCCATCAGCATCCTTTCGTCGTAGTTCGCCTCGACAATTAGCAGGTCCGACCCCCGCAGCCCACCGACGACTCCTGGCGTGACGCATCCCAGGTCGGATGCGATCCCGACCTTCCTCGAGGCGACGCCGACGGAGAACGCGACGGGCTCGGCAGCATGGTGTTTCACCTTGAACGGCTCGAACGTGAAGGACCCAATCGTGAAGGGCTTGCTATGAGCGAAGGTCACTGTATCGATGCCGTTCAGGGGCGTGAGCGCGAGCGTGCCCCGCGTCCCGTATGTGGGGATTCCGTGCTCGGCGCAGAACCTCCTCGCACCCCGAACGTGGTCTGTGTGCTCGTGAGTCAGCACGACCGCTGCGATTTGCGCGACATCCGCGCCGAAGAACGACAGCCTTCGTTCGAGTTCGCGACAAGAGATGCCCGCGTCGATCAGGACTGATTCATCCCCCGCGCTGACGAGAGTCGAGTTGCCGCAGCTGCCGCTGCTCAGAATCGACACTGTCGGTGCGTGCATCCAGACACCCCAGACCCCTATCCCCTCATAAAGGCTGTGCCCGTCCGAGGGAGCGGAACGCTCCGCGGAAGAAATCCTCCAGAAGCATCATTCGCGGCGGCCTGGGCGCCATTTTATCTAAGTGAAGGATGTTGTCCCGCCGGCGCATCTGGTGCCGTCCGGGGATTGGCTCAGATTGCGCATGCCCTGTCACAGAAGCCGATCGGAGGAATCATGATGGTCTCTGGGAAGCGAATGCTGAAGGTTCTAGAAGAGGGCGACCTCGAGTCGATACACGGTGCGACGATGAAGGTCCTCAGCAGGACCGGTGTGCTCGTCAACTCTGGCGAGGCGCTCACTCTCCTCGACAAGAAGGGGATGGAGGTCGACCAAAGGCGCAAGGTTGTCAAGATGCCGGAGACCGCAGTCATGGAGGCCGTGAGGTCATGCAAGAAGAACTTCAAGCTCCACGCGCGGAGCGAGAGGAATTCGTTCGAGGTCGTGGACGGCAGGACGAAGATGGGTCCAGGGGCGGAGTGCATCTACTACGTCGACCCAGACACGGGACTAGCAAGAGACCCGACCCTCGCCGACGGCATCAGGTCCTGCAGGCTGCTCGATGCGATGGAGAACGTCAAGATAGCGTACGTCCCGACGTACATCAGCGATGTTCCCGAGGATGTGCGGGGCATTACCTCGATGATATCTGGATTGGTCCATAGCTCGAAATGCGTCTATGGAGGGAGCACCGACAAAGACGATGTCGAGATGACTATGCGCATCGGCGAGGCGTTCTATGGCGACCGAGAGGAGCTCAGGAGGAGGCCGCTATTCAGCGGCTATGTCGACCCCATAAGTCCTCTCTCGCACGAGCACACGATGCTCGAAGCTCTGCTCGGCTACTCAGCCATGGATATGCCGGTCTTCGTGACCGTCATGGCCCTCGCAGGCGGGACCGCTCCGGCGTCCGTTGCGGGCCTCCTGGTCCAGCAGAACGCGGAAGTGCTGAGCGCAATAGTCATCGCGAGCTGCGTCACGAAGTCTCCGAGGATAGTCTGCGGTTCGGTCTCATGTCCGCTGGACATGAGGACGGGCATGGCCGCGACCGGTTCTCCGGAGTTCTCCCTCATCGGCGTGGGCGCAGTCCAGCTCGCGAAGTTCTACGGGCTCCCGAGCAACATGGGTGTCCAGAGCGACTCCAAGGTGCCGGATGCGCAGGCGGCATACGAGAAGGCGTTCGGCGCTCTGGCGGCGGCGTCTGCGGGGGCCGACTTCTCGGATCTGTTCTACGGAGCGATAGAGGCGT
>JBBIUZ010000092.1:0-6543 GCA_037439985.1 Methanobacteriota archaeon
TGCAGTCAAGAGCAAGATAGGCATCGTCCCTGAAGTCGAATCGCCACCGTCTTTCCTGACGGGAAGGGAATACCTCGAATTCATCGGTTTGATCAGGGGTCTGAGCGACACAGAGGAGCGAGCAACCCGGTGGATAGAGTTCATGGACATGAAGGATGTCCAGGGCATCCCCAGCAAAGACCTCTCAAAAGGGACGCGTCAGAAACTGGTGGTGGCTGCGGCGCTCTTCCATGACCCGCCTCTCGTCTTCCTCGATGAGCCGTTCTCTGGCCTGGATCCGCACTACCAAAGGTTGCTGAAGGGTTACCTCTCCGACTACCTCAGAAAGGGCGGAACCGCGTTCATGTGCACCCACATCCTGGAGATCGCGGAGAAGATGTGCACCAGGATAGGGATAATCAACCGAGGGAAGATTGTGGCCGATGGCACCCCCGACGAACTGCGACTTGAGGGAGAGACACTCGATGCCGTGTTCATGAGATATACGGAGAGGACTTGAGGGTGCTCGATGGTCGCCGTGTCAAAGAACCTCGGGATCATCCGCCTAATGCTTGCGGAGGAACGGAGACTGAACGCCGCGATGATTGGGGAAGTGCAGTTCCTGCTGTTCCCTGTCGCTATCGTCTTCATGTCGTTCGTCATCGGGATGGCATCCAAGCATCTCCTGAACTCCATCCCCTTGGATCGAGTCTATCTAGTGCTGCACCTGGTCATCCTCGCCTACGGCCTCGGAGTAGGCGGTTTCGCGCTGTTCGGAGAACACATGGCTCAGAGACGGTTCGGGGAGGTGAGCCTCCTCCTCGCAACGCCCCAAGTCCAGCCAATCAGCTTCAGAAGCGTCTTCCTGGCGTTCTACGTGAAGGACACGATCTACTACATGCTGTACTCCATCATCCCGCTCGTCGGAGGACTCGCACTCACCATCCCGTTCACCCAGTTTAGGATGACCAGCGTGCTCTTTCTGCTTCTTACCATGACTCTTTCCTTCATTCTTGGAATATCGTTCTCGTTCTTCCTGTCATCAATCTATGTTCGATGGAAGGGTGCGTTTGCCGCCATCGTCGCGTGCCTTCTGGCTCTGCTTGCCGGAGACTATCTCACCCATGCATACGACTCCTCCAGTCTCGTCCCGTCAATCATGCTGCAGAGGACAGGCAATCCGGCGTGTCTCGTGCTGTCGGTCGTCTTGATTCTCGCGTTCTCGTTGGTCGCCCTGAGCACCCTCAGGGTGGATTTCGGGAGAGCCACTGAGCGATTCCCCGATGAAATGATGGCAATGACGGGCAAGTTCTCCTTCACGGGAACCTACTCGGCGCTCATGGCCAAGGACTGGATAGACCTTCTGAGGAGCGGGACGCTGCTCCCGGTGGTCAGTGCGTATGTCGGCCCTCTCGCCTTCTTGGCTCTCCTTGCATGGATCCTGAACGCCGTGCTGACGTTCCCGCTGCATTTCAATCTGATATTCTTCAGATCGATGATTGGCTTTTTCGGGGTCAGCGTGTACAGCTGGCTCAATCTCCTTGACGCGCCCGCGTTCCTCGATGTGCTACCCGTCAGCGTCGTCCGAGTCATAAGGTCGAAGCTACGCCTCTTCGGCATGATCGTTGGAACGATATCCACAGCATTTCTGGTCGGACTGAGCATCCTGCAGTCGGAGCTGAGCACGCTCTGGATTGGGCTCATAGTGGCCTACTCGACCACCTTGTACACCGTGACATCCACGGCATATCTCACAGGTCTCAGGACCAACAGTTACCTGTTCGACCCGCGGGTGCTCGCCAAGTTCGCCGCGATCATTGTACCTCCGCTGGTCGCTCTCACCATCCTATCCTTCGGGTACTCCGATGCCAGGCCATCATCCACGGTAATCATTATGGCGATCAGCCTCGTTCTCTCGCTCGCAGCGGTTTTCCTCTACCGGCGGATGAACTCGCAATGGAGCCGGACAACCTTCGCCTTCTAAACATCCGAGACGCCAGTGCAATCCTGAACACCCCTGTGAAGGGGACCCGTTGAGTTGCCTATCACCTCCTCCGCGAAGCATCGCCCGGCCGGCACGTCGCGGACATGACCGGATTGGCCGTGATTCGCATCCAGTCAACTACTGAGCGGCGAACACATCTTGCAGGCGACATCAGAAGATACGCCTCGGCTGACATGAGAGGCAGATGCAGGGGCAGAAGGGATGGTGGAGCCATACTCTACTTGACGCATTTGAACGGCAGAACGCCGAGGCACAACCTCCGCAGAGTCTCCACATTCGCCTGCTGCCTGAAGGATGTCCTCAATCGTCATAGAATCGGTGACACCAATGCACCCTCGCAGACAGCCAACGTCACGGCAAATTCATCCCGAATGTCGATTGATGCGGCAACTGAATGTGCCCAACGACAGGAGGAGGACAGCGTGTCCCGAAGCAAACAACCCGTGAAGTGTGCACTCTTCTCGAAAGGTGGTCTGCGCTGAGGTCGCATCAGTCTTCGAAGTAGTATCCGCACGGCTGGTGCATCTGCTCCTTCTTGGTTCTTGGGTACTTCCTGCACTGCAGCGGCCTGATCCCATATGCCATGCACCTGGGCCGTCCACCATCCCCCTTATCGTAGGTGAGGAACGGGCACTTGACGAAGAACTTGCAGCATGCGCCACACCGCAGGCACTCGCCTTTCCTCTTCGGGTCAACGGGAAGCACCAGGCTGGTGAGAAATCTCAGCACCTTCCCTTCAAACGGCCCATTTGACATGGAGCACTCCTCGGCAGAGTACCCCTATGACACCTCGGCGATATATCCTCCCTGTCCTACCTTGTACCCTCGAGATTGATGGCAATCTCCGCAATGTCCGCAGAGTAGAGAGCGGTTCTCTCCAGAGACTCCATGATAAGCGCCAGTGGAACCAAGGGCTTGCCCTTCTTCTCCATTATGCGCCTGGTCAGGTCCTCTCTCGCCCCACGTATGTGTTCG
Source organism: Methanobacteriota archaeon (assembly GCA_037439985.1). Taxonomy (GTDB): domain Archaea; phylum Thermoplasmatota; class Thermoplasmata; order UBA10834; family UBA10834; genus COMBO-56-21. Next base: position 2,960 of record JBBIUZ010000092.1, read on the forward strand.
GACTCGTCGACCACCTCGTTGGCGGCCCTGATGTCGGGCTTGAGCAGTGCTTCCAGAGACTTGTCGAGCACAGCGAGCACCGTGACACCGTGGTCCTTGATGTCTTGGATCACACTGTCCGGTATCTTCTCGACAGATATCGATTGCACGTTCTTAGCTATCCTCTCGGCATGGTCGGCTATCCTCTCGAGGGCCTTTGAGGCGGAGAGATAGAATGCAGCCTCTGCGATTCCCACATCCATCTTCTTCGCCATCGAGGCATCTCGCACGATCATGCTGAGCTGCTTCGACATGAACCAGTAGAGCCTATCCACCTCGTCGTCCCTGGTGATGACATCGGTCGCCAGCGCGCTGTTGTTCTCTGCCAGCGCGTCCATCGCGTCAGCATGCATAGACCTGGACATCAGGTGCATCCTGCGGAGTATCTTCTTCATGTCGAGATGGGAGTGGTCAGCGACATCCTGCACAGAGATGAAATTGCCTGACTCCTCGACAATCTCCGGACCGATGACACGGCGAGTGAAATCCCGCACGACTCTCCGTATCTCCGGCGGTATCCTTGTCTTCGACTTGATGACGATCTCATCATGTCCCGAGATGTACAATCCGATCAGCCTCCTCAGGAAATGAGCGTCGACCTCGCCTTCCTCAACATATATCTCCATCCTCGAGAGAGGTCTAGACGTTCCTAAGGCCGGATCGAGTGTCAAGAGGCCTCTGCTGTCAATGGTCATCGAGACGGCGTCTCCCTCCTTGAGCTTCGAAGCTGCCACCCAGTGCTTTGGCAGCGAGACTATGTAGGTCGATCCGCCAGTCTTCTGCAGTTTCCTTGTTTCCACGGAGCATTCCCCCCTCCAGCGGATGGTCAGTCACTCGGCCGTCTGCCGGACAGCTCTCTGTAGTGTCACAGTGTACAAAACCCTATCTATAGAATCTATATAGACATACATAGACACAGTTCTCCTACAACTTCTCACTTCGATAGTGTCTTTAGGCTTCAGCCGACTGGACCTCCCCAAGAGAGATGAAGCAACATGTGCCACGACGCAGAGAAAGACATGGTCGTCGGAATCGACGAGAGGAAACTGTTTGATGAAGACTGGGTCGAAGACCTCGCAGAGGAGTTCAGTGAGAAGTAGAGACAAAGTGGATTGGAGGCTGAGAAGATGAGCGAGCAGGAACAGAAGAAAGGCGAAGCCGAGGAGAGGATCGTGATGCCGCGGAGGGGAGGCGGGTCGTTGAGGATTGCGATAGTCACCCTGGCTGTCGTCGTCGTAGTCATTGTTGCGGTCCTTGCATCTGGTGTGCTCAACAGTAACGCCGCGAAGACATCTGTGACTCTCACCGGGGCCGGATCCACCCTCGTCATGCCATTGATGCTGAAATGGGCCGACGAATACTACACCGTGACCAATCACAGGGTACAGGTGAATTACGGCGGCGGAGGAAGCGGGGCAGGCATAACGCAGATCGAAGCCAGCCATGTCAACTTCGCTGGCACGGATGTGCCACTCGGTAGCGCTGAGGCCGCGAAGTACGGCTTGGTCACCATTGCCGAGACGATTGGCGCTGTCGTTGTCGCGTACAACGAGCCGACGGTGAGAACCCTGAGGCTCGATGGCCCGACCCTGGAACGATCCGGCGATTGAGGCTCTGAACCCAGGTGTAGCTCTTCCGAATGCGACCATCCAGACGATCGTGAGATCCGATGCATCAGGCACTAATTTCGCATTCTCTGGCTATCTCTCAACCGTCAACAGCCTGTTCAAGACGCTCTACGGCCAAGGCAAGACCGTCGCGTGGAAGGATGCAATCGGTGCCAGCGGTAACCCTGGCGTGGCGCAGACCGTCGTGACCACACCCGGCGCGGTTGGCTATGTCGAGCTGGCTTACGCCACGACGAACGCGATACCCTTCGCATTGATGAAGAACCACGATGGCAAATACGTTTGGGCCTCTCCCGCGAACGCTACAGCAGCCGCGGGCAATGCGACTACTCCTCTGCCGTCATCTGGCTCCGGTGACTGGTCTCAGGTGAACATACTGAACTCACCAGGGACTACTTCCTACCCGATTGTCACCTACACCTACATACTGGTCTACAAAGAGCTGTACAACAGCCAGTCGAAGATGAACAAGACAGCCGCGCAAGACCTGGTTGCGTTCCTGTGGTGGATGATTCATGACGGGCAGGCCTATGCGACGGGGCCGGGGTATGCACCGTTGCCTCCATCCTTGGTAGGCCTGGACGAGGCCACACTGAACAGCGTCACATATAACGGCGCGACCGTGAGGTAGGGCGTGCAGTCAAACCCAACAAACCATTTCCCTGCCAGGCCTCGGTCGGGCAGGCCGTGAGAATACGGAGGGGGAGAGGATGCGTGAATCTAGGCCAAGGCTCATGATGAGAGCATCACTGGCGGACAAAGCCTTCGAGTACGGGGTAATGGCCGTCGCGCTGTCGACGCTGGTTCTCGTTTGGGTTCTTGTGCTGAAGATGGTCCAAGACGCCGAACCATCCATAACACGCTTCGGCCTGGGCTTCGTTGTCGGCGAGCGATGGAACGCGAATGCGGGGGCGTTCGGCGCGCTGCCGTTCATATTTGGCACGCTGTACACATCTGGAATAGCGATACTCATCGGAGTTCCGCTGAGCATTGGCATAGCCATCTATCTGTCCGAACTCGCCCCGACATGGATCAGGGAGCCGCTGGCGTTCATAGTCGAGTTGCTCGCGGCTGTGCCGAGCGTGATCTACGGGCTGTGGGCGATGTACGCCCTGAGGCCATTCATCGCACACAGCATCGAGCCCGTCTTCAAGAGCTTCCTCGGATGGACTCCGCTCTTCCAGGGAAATGGCACTGGCCTCGACAAGTTCACTGCCGGAATCATACTTGCGGTGATGATCATACCGACGGTGGCATCAATATCGAAGGAGTCCATGCGGGCAGTCCCAGACTCCCAGAGAGAGGCCGCCCTGAGCCTTGGCGCGACCAGGTACGAGACCACGAAGATGGCGGTACTCAGCTATTCCCGGTCTGGGCTGTTCGGCGCCTGCATCCTCGGACTGGGCAGGGCGCTCGGAGAGACAATGGCTGTGACGATGACGATAGGCAATGCGAACACGACTTCGTGGTCGCTGCTGGACCCGGGACAGACCATGGCGAGCCTCATAGCGAACAACTGGGGCGAGGCACAGGGGCTTCAGCTCTCGGCGCTGATTGAGATCGGGCTGGTCCTGTTCTTCGTGGCGCTGATCGTGAACGTGTTCGCGAGACTGATGGTGGGAAGGTTCATGACGGCCGTACCGACGACGGGGGGTGGGTTATGAACACCTATGCCTATCGGAAGCTGAAGAACCGACTGGCATCCACGGCGGCTCTTGCCTGCGTCATCCTGGCGCTCATCCCGCTCGTGTACATCCTCCTTGAGGTCGTGGCAATCGGTGCTCCTGTCATCAGCTGGGGCTTCCTCACCAGCAGGACCGTCGGAACCGGCGGGCCGGGGGAAGGTATCGGGAACGCAATCCTGGGAACCTTGCTGCTGGTCCTTTACGCGAGTCTCATGGGCCCTCCAGTCGGCCT
>JBBIUZ010000093.1:0-420 GCA_037439985.1 Methanobacteriota archaeon
ACGCATGATCGCACCCGCGCACGGCGTGATTTGGAGGGACCCGAAGGTCATCCTAGATGCGTACTCGAAATGGGACGGCGAGAAGTTCGAGAAGAAGGTGCTCATACTGTACGTCTCGATGTGGGGCTCGTCCGAGAGAATGGCAAGGACACTGAAGGAGGCACTCGTCAAGAATGGCGCGAACGTGAACATATACGACCTGCCCAACTCGAGCATAGGGGAAATAGCGACGGAGCTTGTCGACACACCGATCCTCGTCATCGGGGCGCCCACGGTGCTCAACGGCGTGCACCCGGCGGCGGCATATGCAGCCCTGCTGGCGAAGACCCTCAGGGCCCCGACCAGGTACGGCGCCGTCCTGACTTCGTACGGCTGGGGAGGAGGGGCAGTGAAGCAGCTCCAGGCCCTGTTGGAGGGCAT
>JBBIUZ010000093.1:434-6509 GCA_037439985.1 Methanobacteriota archaeon
GTTCGACAGGATCGTCAAGCTGGCCGACAAGATCGAGGAGAAGCTGCGCGAGTTCTGATCGCACATGGTGTATCCCCGCGAGGTGCTGAACCGACTGAAGTGGACGGACTGGGAGTCGCTCGCCGAGGCCATGATATGGTACGTTCACAGGGGGGGCCCTGGCGATGTCATGAGTATCACCGACAAGGACATCGTCTCCCTGGGGAAGGGCTTCTTCGATACCGCTGGCGCGACGATACCATGCCACAGGATATTCAGGATCGACTATCGGGGCGAGACGGTCTTCTTGAGGAACGAGAGAGCGAGGATGTCGGGCTGAGCCGGGACGAGCCCCCGATGGCCCGACCGCTGCAAACGTATATCTAGGTCGTGTCCATCGGAGCAGCCATGGGCCTGCTCTGGATACCGTTCTCGATTGCCACGATACTCATGTACGGCATCGGGCAGGTCTTCGCGAAGGAGACGAGGACGAAGGGGTCCTCGGCGAACCTCCTCATCCTCCTGGGTGCGAACATAGCCGTCATGTGGGGGGTCTACTGGCTCGTCTTCAGAAGACCAGGCTCGTACGATGCGTTCACCTGGCTAGACGCGGTCGTGACCGCGGCGCTCTCGGGGGCGGCCTATGTCTCGTACTACGAATCACTCAAGCACGGGAAGGTCAGCATAGTCGGCACGATCGCGGGGGCATACGCGCCCCTGACCGTCGTCCTGGCCATCGTGTTCCTGGGCGAGAGCATGACCCTTGGCGAAGCCGCTGGGGTCGTGCTGGTCGTCGCGGCAATGCTGGTATTCACATACTCCGCCGGGGACGACGGGAACGGCGCCAGGAGGACGGAGATGCTCGGCATGGCCTTCGCCGTGATGTCCCTGTTCTTCTGGGGCGTCTCGGCCGCGATGGCCAAGAGCGTGATAGGGCGTATCGGGGATACGAACTTCATAGGCGTCTACGCGCTCGTGTGCCCGGCCATCTGGCTCGCGTACTGGCTAGGCGCGACTAGGGCGAGCTTCGAGAAGCCCGAGTCGAACAAGTGGCTGCTCGAGCTCTCCCTCCTGTTCTTCGCGGCCGGTGGCATCACGCTCTACCTCGCCATCGACTTCGGCAGCGTCTCGATAGTGTCGCCCGTGACAAACCTGTACCCGATACTCACCATAGCTGTCGCCAAGATGCGCCTGAAGGAGAAGCTGAGCGCGAGGCAGATGTGCGCCCTCGCCATGCTCACCGTCGCAATTCCGCTGCTCTCGCTCTAGACGTTCTTGTACTTCCCCTCGGAGAAGACCATGCGGTCGAGAATCCTCTGCTCGGTCCTGACCCTGGACGGCAGCAGGTCGGCGACGATCTCGATGTAGTCCCTGAGGGGGCTGTTGGCCACCTTGCTCCCGAGCGTCTCCTGGACCTGGTAGATCCCTGCGGAGTTGGACATCTTCACATGTATCTCGATCGGCTTCGTCCTGCCCTTGCCGATCTCCACGGACTCTATCGAGAGAGCAGATATGGAATGTATGTCGTGCTTTCCCATGTCGAACGCGAGTCTGCCCCTGCCCTTCGTGATGTCGCAGCCGTCGGCGATCGACACGATCGCGCCCTCGATAGTCAACGCGGTTCCCGCGGGGTCGTGCGAGAATATCGCGTGCAGTATCTGCTCCGTCACTTCGGTCCGCTTCGACGGGTCCGCATACACGCCCGGGAGGAGCCTCTCGCAGATCCCCTTCGCGTACACGGTGCTGAACATCTCGTGATTGTGCCTGTGGACGGCATTGCCGATGTCGTGCAAGTAGCAGGCCGCGACCGTGATGACGTGGGCGTCGTCCTCGGACAGACCAAGGCCCTTCATCGAGTCAAGGTCGACGATCTGATTCTCGATCACCAGGGCGAGCAGCCTCATGCCGTTCGCTGCGGTGATCATGGCGTGAATGGGGCCGTGATCGTTGTACCCCAGCTTCTTCACCGCGATGTAGTTGGCCAGGTTGAGCAACGTCTGCGTCTCTTGGTCCCCCTGAAGCCCCTCGAACACCTTCCTGGCGTTCGGGTAACCCTTCAGCCGTTCGTTGATGGTCCTGATGGACTCCTCCTCGAGCGTCTTGTAGGAGGAGGGCATCTCCAGCCCGTAGAGCAGTCCCTTCTCGAGTATCTCCTCAGCCATGGTCTAGACCAGCCTGTCCCGGGCATCGTCATCACTGTGAGGGTTTATTGAATCATCGTAGGCCATCTCGGAGTGCGCGCTCCGCGGGCCGTGAATCAATCAACCTTTAGTACGAACACCGCCCTGACGACTCCGAGCATGTCATACGTCGACGACCTGGTTGCGGCGCTGGGCAGCGAGAAGGTGCTCCTCGACCCCTCCGAGAGGTTCGTCTACGGTGCCGACTGGAGCCCCAGGACGCCCGACGAGTTCTACCCCCCGGACGTCGTCGTCATGCCCAAGACCACGAAGGACATCCAGAACGTGGTCAAGGTGGCGTTCGAGCACGAAGTCCCTGTGACCGCGGGTGGCGGGCTCACTGGCATGCTCGGCGGGGCTGTCCCACTCCATGGCGGCATATACATCGACATGACCACCATGAACTCAGTCGTCGAGGTGGACGCGAGGAACCAGACCGTCAGGGTCCAGGCGGGAGCGACGCTCCAGGAGGTCAACGACGCCGTCAAGCCGTACGACCTCTGGCTCCCGCATCAGCCTGAGTCAAAATGGGTGAGCACCGTCGGCGCAGCCATCGCATGCGACAACGACTCGACCTTCGGCGTCAGGTACGGCAAGATCCTGAACTGCCTCCTGAGCGCGGAGATCGTTACCGGGACGGGGGATGTCCTCGAGCTCGGCCACCGGAAGGCGCACTTCACATCGTCCGGGTACAAGCTCAAGGACCTGCTGGCCGGGAGCGAGGGCACGCTGGGCGTCATCACCGAGGCCACGCTGAAGCTGGAGCCAGTGCCCGCTACGCGCAGGGTCGAGATGCTGGTCTTCCCCAGGATGGGAGCCGCAGTCGACTACCTGAGCAGGCTGCTGAAGGCCGGGCTCGCGGTGGAGGCGGCTCACATCAACTGCAAGCGCAGGCTGAAGTTCTACACGCACAGCTACAGGCAGAAGTACGGGAAGGACCCCGAGATACCACCATGGGCGGAGGCGCTCCTCGCGATAGCGTTCTCGGGGGACCAGGAGGTCGTGGACTCGCAGCGGGCCTACGCTCTGAAGATCGCGAAGGATTTCGAGTCGCAGCTGGTGGAGCAGCGGGAGATCGTCGACTCTTGGTGGGCATCCAAGTACACGCTCGAGTTTGAGCCGTTCAGGCAGAAATGGCCGGACTCGCAGAAGCTCAAGAAATTCGGAGCGGCCGACCCAGGCGTGCCCGTCGGGAGGCTCGAGGAGTTCTACCACAAGTTCGTCGAGGTGGCCGGGAAGCACGACCTTGAGGTCCTGGGGATGAACGCGTACCTCGAGCACCCGAACAGCATCGGCTTCTCCCTGTCGTGCGCCGTATCCGTCGACTACAGGAACCGGGATGAAGTCCGGCGGTTCAGGGAGTTCCATGACGAGCTGTGCAAGCTCGCGGTCGCCTTCGAGGGCACCATGAGCACGTTCATGAGCGACACCTACCAGAAGGCGCCGTACCTCGAACTCGAGCACGGCGCCTCGCTCGAATACATGAGGCAGCTCAAGAGGATGTTCGACCCCAAGGGCATCCTGAACCCCGGCAAGAAGTTCCCGCGGGAGGCGGTGAGATGAGCGGCCTCGAGGAGTTCAAGGACGAGCTCGAGACCTGCTTCGGGACCTCGTGCGGGTTCTGCGAGCGCGGCTGTCCGGTCTATCAAGCCCTGAAGGTCAAGACGCTCTCCATGAAGGGCAGGAACAGGACCATGCTGGGGCTCCTGCAGCGGAGGTTCGAGATCTCGCCAGCGGTTGTGCAAGCGGCCTTCGAGTGCACCCTGTGCGGCAACTGCGACAGGTGGTGCGCGCTCAAGAACACCGAGCACACGCAGGCCTTCAGGGAGTACCTCCTGAAGCACGGGGTCGAGCCCTTGAAGGAGCATTCATCCATTATTGTGAGCATCAGGAACTACGGCAACCCGTGGTTCCAGCCCAGGAGCGCGAGGACCAGATGGATGAGGGGGCTGAACATACCCAAGGCGGTCCCTGGGAAGGCAGACACGCTCTTCTTCGCCGGATGCACATCCGCCGTCACGAAGCAGCTGAACAGGAGCCTTGTCGCTGGGGTGAGGCTGCTCCAGCGTGCGGGAGTCGAGTTCGCCACCATGGGCCAGGACGAGCCCTGTTGCGGGTCGACACTCCAGAGGATCGGACAGACCGAGCTCTTCGAGCAGCTCTCCGCTGACAACATCGCGAAGATGGAATCGCTCGGGACCAGGAAGATCGTCACGCCCTGTCCGGGTTGCTACACCACGCTGAAGAAGTCCATTGAGAGGCAGGGGTCCGGGATGGAGGTCGTGCACATCTCCCAAGAGATCGCGCGCCTGATCGGAGAGGGCAAGCTCGAGGTCCGGAGGTCCCAGGAGAGGGTGGCCTACCACGACCCGTGCCACCTGGGCCGACTGGGAGGGGTGTTCGAGGAGCCCAGGGTCATAGCCGACGCGGCCGCCGTGCTCGTGGAGATGCCGAACAACAGGTACGAATCCAGATGCTGCGGTGCAGGGGCGGGGCTCCAGTCGGCCTTCCCCAGGCTCTCGAAGGATCTCGCAGCCAGAAGGATCGCTGAAGCCAAGTCGACAGGTGCCACGACGATAGTCACCTCGTGTCCGTTCTGCGAGACGCAGCTCAGGACGGTGCCCGGTATCAAGGTCGCCGATCTGATGGAGATGTATCTGGAGACCACCGGGAACAACAACCGGAAGGCCTAGTTCTCGTCTGCGGGCTGGCCTCAAGGCATGGTCTTGCGCCTGGCCATGCGATCGCCCTCCCTGGCCATGTCCCCCGCAATTGTCCAGATGATCAGGAATGTCAGCGCGACCGCCAGGGACAGGCCGCTCGCCCACAGGACCTTGATCGTGTCGGGTGCAGACGCGATGGCTATGCAGGCGTAGAGCAGGCCGACGCCTATGACCGCGAACACCGCGCTTAGCTGGATGGACAGTTTCGATATCTCCGAGGCCGTGCCGGGTTCTACCAATCCGATACCCCCCGACACGAGTATTCGGCGTGGGGGTACTAAAGCGTTTACTAGGAAGGCCCGAAGCCGACCCGCCGATGCCAGCAGTGCGACGGCAGGGGGCCGGCGCCCTCGTGAAGCGCCCTACGGCACCAGCTCGTAGGTGATCCGCTCGCGGTCCTTTCCCTTGTTCTCCCGCTTCACGATCTTCATCCTGCCAATCTCGGACAGGGAACGCACGTGCGTCCCGGCGCACGGGCATACGTCGAACTTCTCGATCGTGACCACCCTCAGGTCCTTGACCGACTTCGGGAGCAGGTCCAGGTTCGCCCTCTGAGCGTCGATGCCCTTCTCCAGGACATCTCTCGCGACGGTGCCTATCTCGACCCTGGCGCCCGCCGAGAGGATCTCGTTGCACCTGAGTTCGACTTCGGCTATCATCTCGTCCGTGAACTTGACAGGCGCGAAATCTATTCTGGACCGGTCGTGGTAGAGCTGGTTGCCAACCGTGCGGGCCCTGTAGAGGTCGTAGACAACCCCTGATATCACGTGCTGGGCGGTGTGCATCTTCATGTGCGCGTACCTGCGCTCCCAGCCCACGACGCCATGGACCTTGTCCGGGACCGTGTCGGGGTTCTGCACCAGGTGATGCCTGATGCCCTCCTTCTTCGTGACCTCTCTCACATCGGCCTTCCCCCCGAGCCACTCAAGGCGGCCGGTGTCAGACGGCTGGCCCCCGCCAAGCGGGTAGAATGCCGTCCTGTCGAGCACGACGTAGTCGAACCCGCGCTCGACCACGGTCGCATCGAACTCCCTGATGTAGTTGGACTCGACGTCCTTCATGTAGAGCAACTCGGTCCTGTCGGTCATGGCACGCACCAATCCGTTGGGAGGACGAAAAGGAAAGGGTTGCGGAAAAAGGTTTGCGCTCAGTGCGCCTATCCTTCTTTCGGGGCGCCGCAGTTGGGGCACGAG
>JBBIUZ010000094.1:0-6405 GCA_037439985.1 Methanobacteriota archaeon
CAGGATCCACATAAAGGCGTCCCTGCAGGACATGCTCACGCTCAGGAAGTTCTTCTGAGCTCCTGTTCTGCCCTGTGGTGAGGATACTTTTAACTATCTCCTGCACATTAGAGCCATCCAGCGGGGTGGGGTAGCTTGGAAATCCCATCAGGCTCATAACCTGAAGATCACTGGTTCAAATCCAGTCCCCGCTAATTTTTTGCAATAAATATATATTTATTGCGAAATTTCATCTAGACCTGAGAGATTCTGCTCATCTTCCCTCCCTGCGTGACCAGCCCTCTCTTGATGGGCTCCTCCATTTCGAGTCCGCCAAGCCGGATTGTCCAGATGCAGCTCTAGAAGCCGTCTTCCTTCAGGCGCATCACTCCAAGATCCGTGTAAGCACGAAAGCCGTGCCTCCTGAACAAGACGGCGACATCCTCAAGAATCTCGCTGCGATACATCGCGCGGCAGAGGCTGTACAGCTCAGTGCCTTCGATGGTGCCCCTCTTCGCGTCCCGCTTGGAGAAGTCTCTGCGGAGAGTACCGTCTATGACCGCGAGCGCCAACTCGAAATTCGAGTCAGTATGCCTCGATTGACACACAGCGAGGCCGGGTCTTTTGGCATTCAGGCACACTACGCTTCCCTCTTCGTCGCACCCAGGTTGCAGCCCGCATTCAGTCGCATGAAGGTGATTGGTCTGCATCACCCATTCTGGAAGATGGACTTCCTGCGATAATTCCTCTCCAATCGGTACGCCGTTTCCCACAAGCCATTGTGCTATTAAAGTGGAGTAGACGAATCCCCTGATTGCTTGTGCTCCGTTTCCTGGTGCCTGGCACGGCCCGATGTCATGATTGAATACGTCTCTGCACGAACCTCTGAAGTGGTCGTACATGTCCTCTTCGTGATCGGCAAATGCTGTGTTCACAATCCATTCGTCGTATCTGTTTCTCTTTATCCAGACGGATCCTTCCGCTACCACATATGATATCAAGGCTGCGGCCTTCCTCCTCAGGTTGTCTTCCATCTCCAGTCCCTGCTTCGTGGGCAGATGTGGCTTGTCTCTGCAAATCCCACGGTATACGCTGACTGCGGACTCGTTCGCCTATGTCCTGTCCTTCGCTATTCCCTTATCCGCAATCCGTCTCCTCAGGTCCTGGTTTTCTGCAATCTCAAGCATCTGCTCTATCACCGAGACCGGCATCGTGGGCCTCCCGACCCGGCAGTAGTGCACCGACGATTTCGGTATGTCTAGGTGCTTCACCAGCTCCTGGCAGTTGCCGTACTTCAACGCGGCCTTCCCACCAGCTCCTTCTGCAGCTCCGGCGGAAGCTGCACCCTGTCCCCCTTCCTGTATGCGCCCCGCGTCCCTCTCTCTGGCATGGTATCCAGATGGCAAGCAACGGGTGGCCAGATAGTGGCCAGCACTGCAGCTAGACTACACTGGCCCTGCCGAGGGGTTTCCATCGCCCCGCTTCTCGATCCAGACGCGGTCATGACCAGGATGGCTCAAATCGGGATTCAGTGATTGCCGGTCGCGGGGCGCTGGGGATTATTCCCTGGGCGACTCCGTGCCCCGGCGGCAGACGCGGTAATTGTTCATATATAGCTTGACTATTATGACCTGGCACTGAGAGATAAGCGACCGGAGCCGTAGAGCGACCATCTCTGTCTAGGTTGTGCGCGATGACGAACGGGAACGTCAGGGTGATAAGGTCCAACCACTCCCGGTTCACCCTCGGGCTCAAGGAGATCTGGGACTACCGCGAGCTACTGTTATTCTTCGCGTGGAGGCAGATCAAGACCCGCTACAAGCAGACCTCCATCGGCATCGGCTGGGCGGTCCTGCAGCCGATTATGACCATGGTCGTTTTCACGATAGTTTTCGGGCACATGGCCAACTTCAGCTCCGAGGGCTACAGCTACGAGGTGTTCGTCTTCCCCACGCTGATCCTGTGGACGTACTTCTCGACTGTTCTCACGCAGGCATCCGTCAGCCTGGTCAACAACGCCAACATGATCTCAAAGGTGTACTTCCCGAGGATGGTGCTCCCGCTCGGCTTCTGCATAGCCGGGCTGCTGGACTTCGGGATTGCCCTTGGAATACTGCTCATCATCATGGTCCTTGAGCATGTGGCGTTCTCCCTCGCGCTGTTGCTTATGGTGCCCACGCTGGCGCTGACCTTCATGCTCGCCGCCGGCCTGGGCTTCTGGTTCTCCGCCATGGCAGCCAAGTACCGCGACATCCAGTATGTGACGCCCATACTGGTTCAACTGCTGCTGTTCGCCAGCCCCGTCATATACTCCTGGAGCGTCGTCACCGATCCGCTCTATCGGACCGTGCTCACCCTGAACCCGCTCACGGGCATCATGGTCACTCAGAGGGCCCTGGTGCTCCGGACGCCTCTCCCAGGCGTCACAGTGCTCGCCGCCGTGGCCGTCACTCTGCTCGTGCTGATTACCGGGATGCTTTACTTCAAGGCCTATGAGCGCCAGTTCGCGGATGTGATCTGAGATGGAGAAGGCCATCGAGGTCAAGGGGATCTCGAAGAGTTATGTCATCCGTCACTCCTACGGTCACGTATATTTCGGCGACGCGATTGCGAGGGCGGTCGCCCACCCCGTGCAGTGCATAAGGGACCGAAGGCGCGGGAAGGAGGTGTTCTGGGCGCTCCGGGGCGTCAGCTTCGAAGTCGAGAAGGGGGAGGTTCTCGGCCTCATCGGCAGGAACGGTGCCGGCAAGAGCACCGTGCTCAAGCTTCTCTCGCAGATCACCTACCCGACGGAGGGAGAGATCGTCCTCCGTGGCCGGGTCGGAAGCCTGCTGGAGGTCGGTACGGGCTTCCACCCGGAGCTCACGGGCAGGGACAACGTGTACCTCAACGGCGCGATCCTCGGGATGAAGAAGAGGGAGATCGACGCCAAGTTCGACGACATCGTGAAGTTCGCCGAGGTCGAGAGGTTCATCGACACCCCCCTGAAGCGGTTCTCGAACGGGATGGCCCTCAGGCTGGCGTTCGCCGTGGCGGCGAACATGGAGTCGGAGATACTCATCGCGGACGAGGTGCTGGCGGTTGGAGACCAGCCCTTCCAGACGAAGTGCCTGGGCAAGATGAAGGAGGTGTCCGAGGGGGGCCGCACGGTGGTGTTCGTGAGCCACAACATGCACGCCGTGAGGTCGCTTTGCGAAACGGGAGTGCTGCTCGAGCGCGGGACGGTCAAGGCGAGAGGCGATGCCGACGACGTGATCGCCGCCTACTCCGCCACGCTGGAGAGCGTCTCGAACCAGTTTCCCGTGAACGCGGGCAAGATAGTGATAGAGGAGTTCATCCTAGAGCAGTCCGGCATGAGCACTGAGATCGTGGACGGGACGAAGCCGTTCACCGTTCGTGTGAGGTTCGAGCTGCTGAGCGACATGGACCGGCTCCGGGTGGGCGTGTTCATTCGCAACTCGCTGGGGGACAACCTGGTGCGCTCGATGCTCACGGACTGGGATCTGTCGCACGAGAACATGTCCACGGGCCGCTATGTCGCGTCGCTCGAGGTCCCCGGGAGGCTCCTGGCTCCAGGCAACTACGTGATCAGCCTCGCTGCGAAGAGGCAGGGTTTCATCGACTATCTCAGGAACTACCCCGTCGAGAGGATGTTCAGCGTCTCCGCGCCGATGGACCTCACCATCGAGCCGAATGAGAACACGGAAGCCCAGATTCTGCTGAGCCAGAGATGGCAGGTCGCCAGGGATAACGCGTGAGCCTCCGTCTCGAGGCGTTCCTCCTCTCTCCGCGAGTCGGCACGAGAGAGCCGGTGACTGCCTGAATCAGTTCGCAGAGATTCCGATTCGTGGCCCGTTTTTGCGGCATATTGTCTGATGGCCCGAAGCGGGACGTCCTTGCCCGTTCTCGAACCTCCATATCGCAGAGGCCGTCGCAGTTCTTCTCACGTAACTCCCCCTCCTTCTTGATGAGCGGTCATCGGGCCCAAGCTGTGGCAGGCGCAGCTGCCCAACCTGCAACGAATGGCTCCTGCCGGGATTCCAGCCCGGGATTCATCCGCGCGGAATGCTGGATGCATGTTGGAATGCGTGCAGCGGTGAGCAGAATTGCAGATTGCAGGCCTCTGCTCGAGTGCCCACCCTGGAAGGGGCTGTCCGTTGGGGACGCTTCACGGGAAAAACTCGAGCTTCCCTGTAACGGTGTGGGAATCAGTCTCCTCCCTCGCAACGCTACAGTGCAATTGCCCAGATGCAGAGCCCGGCTCCAATTGGAGCGGAAGACAAGAATGAACTTGGATCGCTATCTGGTCAATCTCCGACACCACGGTAATCTGCAGCAGCGCCAAGGTTTCTCCATTCGCTCTCACGCGACCGCTAGCATGTTCTCGAGTGAAAGTGCGAGTCCATACCGGCGGTGGAGGCTCCTGACATTCAGCCCGTATTTGGCTCAGCAAGGAAGTTACTTACGAGCTACTGAATCCACTTCTAGAGGAGCGCGCGGATCAAGTCACTTGCTTCCGCTGCGGGCCAGCGAGGGCGCGTCGCCTCAGAGGCGATGTGTCCCCCACCTCCCTGCGCACGGGTTCCCCAGGCATGTATGCATCTCCAGTCTGGTCAGATCGGAAACAACTGCGTAGGTGGTCTTGTAGCTTTCATGTATCGGAAATCGGCTGTCCTCATGGTTGCATATGGACGAAGGTCGGTTCACATGGCCTGAGAGGATGTCGGTCAGTGTCTCGACGGTGGTCTCTCCGAGTTGCCTCCTTGTGAGGGTCAGGGCTCGGTGGTACCGCACTGTTGATCCCGAACCGACCTCAAGGGAACTCCCGGTCGGCCCAGAGAAGAGCGTCTCGTGTTGCCTCATCCTCTGATCGAGATAGTGATTCGTGCGGACCAGGTAGCCGTTCGTGGGATGGAGAAGCGAGAACTCCGTGGCCGACCCTTCCACGCAGTACATCTCACAAGATGAATGGCAGATGCTGTTGTTGTGGCTCGATGCTCTGTCCGGAGGAGTGGCTGCATTGACTGCGTCCCCGATCGAGCGTGAAGCTGGAATCATGCGCGCCACGAACATCTTCGGGACGCCCACCCTCTCGTCATTCTGATACAGCGAGTTGCCGCTGAAGCTTGTTCCGGCCGAGTTGAGGCCCGTAGCGAGTTCGAGCCCTGCGAGCGTGACAACGAGGAAAGACGGGTTCTCTTTCGGCCTTCCGCGGAGGAGAACGACGTGCTTCTCGTCGGAGGAAGTCCAATCCTCCGTGTGTGCGGAAAGGACTGACCCGTCGGCTGTCGCCGCCCCGTTGACGGCGACATCAGTGCACGGGCTCCTCTCCCCCAGGCAGATGAGCGTGAAGAGACTCTCGAAAGGTACACCAGAGCGCCGCTTGCGTAGCCTTCGACGAACTCCAGGTAGGCCGGGTCATACTCTCGGGCATACGGAAGATAGTCGCTCACGCGCGCGGTCGCTTCCTCCCACTTGACCCCCTTCCACTTCATGGAAATCTTGGCAGCCTGGACCATGAACCGCGCCAGATCTGCGCACTTGCGTCCGACGCTGTTGCCCATGCTCCCAGGAGATCCAGATGCTCGGACGATGGCAATGGTGGTTGTCCTGGTCATTCGCACCGGAGTGAGAGGATTCCAGGCGTGAACAAAGCTTCGGTGCGATCGCCCAGGATGAGCGCGTGCATCACTCGCATGGACGCCCATGCCATTGAGGACGCCGAGTCATCGTCGCGAACGCATCCACACGCTCGTTCTCATGTTGTTTGCCGCGATGGAAATACTCAATCTCCTGACCAAGAGTGAGGTGGACAGGATCCATCAGTGTGGCATGCAACTATCGCCGACGACATTCACAGTGGCACATTGACGTAGTAATGCGGTCCGACACCGCGGAGACGGCGATGCTGTCCCCGAGGATCTCTCCCCACTCTCAATAGCCCCTGCTCGGGGTGAAGCTCGCTGAGCCCTTCTCGTAGCGACTCGGCACCAGCTGGAGGAACAGGTAGGAGCCCTCGCGGTTCATGGGGAATAGCCGATCCCGTCCACCACGGTGATTCTGAAGTTTGAAAGCTTTCACAGGGTCCTGTCAAGGGTGTCCCTGAGGTTCGATCTCCTCGGCTTCTCAATCATCGTGGCCGCGTTGGCGTAGTGGACCGGATGCCCTGGTGGCCTTCATGCCCAAGCGTATCGCACCTCGGTCCCATTTCTCGATGCAGAGGCCGCCCATCAGACGCATCCCGTTCTGAATGAGCTTTCGCTCACTCGGCCAGATGACATGAGTTCCGGACATCAGGAATCATGTGTCTCAGCAACGCCGAACGCAATGAGCATATAGCGGAATGGTCTTATACCGCACGACTCTGGCGCAAGGTCGTCGAACTTGGGGGGAGAACTTTCGCCTGGTGGCGGAGCCATTCGCCCT
>JBBIUZ010000095.1:0-6399 GCA_037439985.1 Methanobacteriota archaeon
GACGTTTTGAACCTGTCGACGGATCGTCTGGCTCGGCGAACTGTCAAAGACGGGTTCCAAGCTGGGGTGAGGCCGGAGGCCCGGCCGGCTTCTGCTGCGTGATGCAGTGGACGGCCCCTCTGCCGATTTCGATGTATCGGCAACCCACGCCGACCATTTCATGGCGAGGATATGCGCTCCTCAGCGTCTCCAGCGCAGTCCTGTCTTCTGGAATGCCATAGGTGGGCACGATCACGGCCCCGTTGGCGATATAGTGGTTCGTGTAGCCCGGGGTGATGCCTATGCCTTCTACCTCTATCGGCCTCGGCTGAACCAACTTGATCACCTCAATGGGTCTTCCTTTCGCATCTGTGGATGATTCCAGTCGTTCAATGTTCTCAGTCAAGGCATTGAAGTTCGGATCCGAGGAGTCTTTCGTGCAAGAGGCCACCGCAAGATGAGGCCCGGCGAGCCCCGCGACACCATCCACATTCCCGTCAGTTGAGTCGCCCTCTACACCTCTCCAAAGCCAGATGACTTTGTCGATCCCAAGATAGAGGGCAAGCAAGTGCTCGATCTGGTTTCGATCGAGAGTGGGATTGCGGTTGGCGTTGAGCAGGCATTGCTCGGTCGTCATGAGGGTGCCCTCTCCGTCGACGCTTATCGCCCCACCTTCGAGGATCAGAGGCGCGACATAGTGGCGCATCCGGAGTTGCTCCGCGAGTGCGCTCGGTGCGTGATCGTCCTTGCCGAAGGAGGCCGCCTTTTTCCCCCAGGCGTTGAAGCCGAATTTCACCACAGCCACTGCGCTGTTGCTGTCGCGCACGAAGATCGGGCCATTGTCTCTGATCCATGAGTCGTCCAGCCCGATTTCGATGACCTCAATCTCCTTCCCGAGCCTGGAGCGTGCCTCCGCTGCGGTCGAGGGGCCCGCCATGACGGCGGCGGGCTCGAAGTGGCGGATCCTCATGATAACGTCAAGATACGCTCTCTTCGTCTTCTCGAAGTGGCCCGACCATGTTTGCTCTCTGCACGGCCAAGAGACGAAGCATCTATCATGAGACTGCCACTCGGCAGGCATCGCAAATCCGTCGTCGCGCGGAGTCTTTGGGCTCATGAGCCTCCTTTCCCAGTGGCCTATACTGCCCGGAAGTGTCTCTTGAACACTGTTCGTTCCCCAAGGATGTTGTGCTGAGCGCGGGGGCTGTCGGGGCTGTTCGATATGGATACGCGCCCGTAGGGGTTCGCTGCTCGCATTGGCCGGCAGGTCGAGGGCAAAGCCTGGGCATCTCATGCGCCAGTCGGCCTTCCAGGTCCAACCCCGGTTCCAAGTGCACCGATTGCCCTTGCGCGGCAGCAGCTACTCACCGCTCTGATGCAGACTGACGCGCACATAGAAATATGGCGAATTCCCTCCTTCCCAATCCAAGGCCGGGTCGAATGATTGAATCAGAGGGCTTGACGAAGAAGTTCGGGGATCTGACAGCCGTGGACGGTCTCACGCTGCACGTCGGTGAAGGAGAGATATTCGGTCTTCTCGGGCCGAATGGCGCAGGGAAGACCACAACGGTGAGGATGCTCTGCTGTCTCATCTCCAAGACGAGCGGGAGCGCGACCGTGGCTGGCTACAGTGCGGGGAGCGAGGCCGACTCACTGAAGATCAGGAAGCTCATTGGGCTCGTCCCCGACAACGTCGGCCTCTACGAGACCCTCACCGCCTACGACAACTTGGACTTCTACGGCAAGCTGTATGATGTTCCCGAACCACGAAGGAAGGAGAACATAGAGCGCTTCCTCACCATGCTCGGGCTATGGGAGAAGAGGGACGTGGTCGTCGGCACCTTCTCGAAAGGGATGAAGCAGAAGCTGGCCCTCACCCGCGCCCTGATACACGATCCGCAGGTGCTCTTCCTGGACGAGCCCACTGCCAACTTGGATCCAGAGGCGGCGAAGACGGTGAGGGACTTCATTCTCGACCTCAAGACCGAGAAGAGGACCATTTTCCTGAACACTCACAACCTCGACGAGGGGCAGAGAATCTGTGACAGAATCGGCATACTGAACACCAGCTTGAGAGCAATCGGTACCCCCGAGGAGCTGGAGCGCACTGTCAGAGGCAGAGTGACCGTGATTCAGCTCGAGCAGGCGACGGAGGCCGTTCTGAAGGCCATCGGCGAGCTCAACCTCGGGGAAGTCTCAGTCGAAGGCAACAAGGTGACTGTGAACCTGGCGAATCCTGAGAAGGAGAACTCGGCAGTCCTGGATGCCATATTCCATGCGGGAGGCCGAGTCCAGTCCGTGAACATTGTCGGCTCAACTCTGGAGGACGCCTATCTCAAACTGGTGAGAAGGAAGGAAGAGACATGAGATTCTCGAAGTCATGGATCATTGCATCGAAGGATTTCAAGACGTTCCGGCGGAAGAGGAACCTGATCTACTCAATCTTCATCGTCCCTGTCATGGTCTCGGTACTGCTTCCGGCAGTGACAAGCCTCATAATCAGTCGCGCAGGAGGGACCGCCACCGCCATGGCGCGTCTGACACCTATCCTGCCGGCTTTCTCCTTCTTCTACATGATTCTAGCGGGCGTGATCCCCTCGGCCATTGCCTCATACACGATCGTGGGCGAGAAGGTGGAAAGGACCCTCGAGCCTCTGCTGGCGACTCCCACAACAGACGGCGAGATTCTGTTCGGGAAGGGGCTGTCTGCATTCCTGCCATCCGTGAGCGCGGTACTCGGAGGATCTGTGATGTTCATGATCCTGGTGGACCTCGTTACATACGGCACATTTGGATACTACTACTTCCCTAACTGGAATGCCGCGATCGTCCTTCTGCTGATGGTGCCTCTCGCCGTTGTCATGAGCGTCGAGTGGAACGTGATTGTATCCTCCATGGTAGCAGACGTGCGTGTCGCACAGCAGATCGGAATGCTGGTGGTGCTTCCTTTTGCCGGGATCTACATCCTCGGGGAGATAAACGTCTTCCAACTCGGCGACACAAGCAACCTCCTGATCATCTCGGCCATCCTTGCAGCGGTCGATGTGCTCACGCTGTTCGTCACGAGGGCCACATTCCAGAGAGAGGAGATACTGACCAAATGGAAGTAGTTCGAACCACTGGAGATGTCCAGGCCAGGCGCAAGAGATGTGCGGCCTATGAAGCTTAGACCCACTCAGATGGGGCGCATCGCCTCGGTTCCAAGCGTCATTCTCCTTGCGACGAGAGGTGCCTCGTTGCCAATCGAGGGGCTTCTGGCCGTCGGATAGGTCTCGCTCGCAACGGGGCTCCTCATGAAGGGCAAGAAGACGGGACCTCTCGGATTCAGACCCTGCAGACGACTTTCGGACGGATGTGCATAGACTGGGGGAGGCCGCCCTGATGCGGTCTTGCGGGCGTTCCGACACGAGGAGACCGGACGACAGAGTTCCGGTGTGCGAGGGCACGCCAGGATCATCCTTTCCGCCTTCTCGGGCAAGCCTATGACGCGACCGATTTGCATCAGGGGCCAGTACCAAGAACGCCGGCTTGAAAAACAGCCAGTCAGTGCGATGTGCAGGGAGCCGGATTTGAACCGGCGGACGCCTGCGCGACTAGACCCTGAATCTAGCGCCGTTGGCCAGGCTTGGCTATCCCTGCATTGGGCAAGCCAGGATTATGGTCACGATGTAAATAACTCTGTCGGACAGATCGGGGCCGCCATCGGGGCCTAGACCCCGATGCCCGAGACCTCCTGTATCTTGATCTCTCGCTCATCCAGCTCGGCCATGAACCTGTCGAACACCTTCAGGACGGCCGTCTCCGGAGGTATCACGCCCCTATCCTCGATCTCCCCGCACGCGACCATCCTCGCCACGATGGCGGCCGTGTACCCCGTCGTCCGCGCTATCGATGTCGACCCTCGATTCTCGTCGAAGCGGTCGACTATGACGAACGCCCTCATGGACGGCTTTCCGTCCTTCCTCTCGGCGACGTCCACGCTGAGAACGGTGAGATCCCTCTCGTCCCCCTTCATGAGAGCCTTGTCGAGGACGGATATCGCGACATCCCTGGGAACGACCTTGACGCCGCCGACTCGCACCGGTTTCGTGTCGAAGAACCCCAGATCCCTCATCGCCTGTATCTTCCATGCGTGCCCTGGATACCTCGCGGTCTTCTCCACCATGTTCCCGGCCCTGCCCTTCATTGTGATCAGCAGGGTGGAGAGCCCGTGAGCCCGTGCGTGTTGAAAGTCTCGAGCTCTCCCACCCCTGGGAACTCGATCCTCCCGAGGTCGGACATTGTATCCACCTCGACGACTCTCCCGTCCCTCACGATGTCGACTTTCTCGCAGTACATGTTCACCAGGCCACGGGTGGGCCGGTGGACCGGTGGACCACGTGATCTTGTAGTTCAGCGGAGAGAGCGGTTTCTGAGGCAGTCCCCCGCACGCGATCCGGATGTCGTCCACCTCGTCCATCAGGCTCGCGCCGCGGGCCGCGAGTATGTTCGTTATGCCGGGGGCCACACCGCAGTTCGGCACGCTCGCGATCCCCGCCTTCCTCGCCCGGGCGTCGAACTCGAACTGCCTGAAGCTGTGGGCGAGGTCCACGAGGTGAACCTTTGAGTCGATCGCGGCCCTGCTCACATAGACGTTCAGCCCCTCCGGGAGGGCGTACACGGCTGCATCAGCTCCCTTCATCGCCTTCTTCGTGGCCTGGACGTCCTTGACGTCGAGGCGTCTGCCAGAGATCTTCTCGCTCCCGAACCGTCTGACTGCCTCGCCAACTCTCTTCTTGTCGAAGTCGCCCACGACTACCTCGGGTGCATCCTCGCTGTCAGCCATGTCCTGGGCCATTGCCGAGCCCATCATGCCCGCCCCGAAAACGACTGCCTTCAAGCCCCACACCCCCATCTCTCGGATGGTCGAGATGCCCCTTGAGAGTCATCTTCCTTGCGCCTGCGCGGTCCGCCAGACTGCTCTCCGACCGGTTCTGTGCCCATCCCGGCCGGTATCGGTCACGATTATCCGAAAGCGCTAGTTTAATAGGAACGGTCGGCATTTGATGCACATCGCCTCCAGCGTACCCCCAGAACAGCGAGCATATTGACAACGGCTCGGAGGGCACGGTGAAACAAATGAGAATCGGAGTTGCGCGGATCCTGACCCTGTCCACACTCGTGATGTGGAGCCTGGTTTTGTCGACCGCAGTCCTGAGCATGTCCGCGAATGCGTCCACGGCGTACGACGGGACATACGACTTCACGAGCACGGGGACCTATTGGAACTACTACACCAGTAGCTGGGTGACCACAACGCACACCGAGGACAACTTCCTCGTAGTGACCAACGGCGCGGTGTCGAATGTGTATGTCGCCAGTCTCTACAATTGGACGAACCCACCGGCCGGATCATCACCAATCAACGGTGTCTACTGGTACACATTCACTGGAACCGTGGATGCCAGTGGCAACGCGAATTGGGTGGGCGGAAGCTTCCAGGGGGCCGGCAATCTGGCATACAACTATGCCGGGGTGATTTACACCAATGGCACAGGGTCCGGTACGTGGTCCAAGGCCGGCATGGAGCACGGGACCTGGAGCATCCAGAGGTCGGGCGGGCTCCTGCTAGGCTCGCTCTCGGGTGTGGCCCCTCTGGTATCCGCCGCTGTCATCGTCGTTTCCATCGTGGTCATCGTGATCGTGGCGACTCCTCTCAAGGTTCCGACCGCGCCAAGCCCTCCATCGACGGTATCCCCGCTCCCGGGATGGCAGCCGGCCTGGCAGGGCGAGACGGGCACCGGTTCGCCTCCGGCCATGCCCGACGGGGCCGTTCCTGTAGGTGGCGTAGGCCTGCATTACGCTTCGCCTCCCGCCAGCGGCAAGCCGCTCCCGCCGAGGGACTACTTCTCGAAGACCTCCCAGGACCCGCCTAGATGCCCCGTCCATGGGGACGTCGCGCTGGTCGCTCACTACTTCAAGACCGACGGATCGGACCCCGGCTCGTGGTTCTGCCCGCGCTGCGGGAACTATCCGTGGGGGAAGAGCTGAGGAGGGGATGAGATGTTCTCTCAAGGTCACCAGACGGGTCCCTCCTCCCTCGCCGTCCGTCCCATGAACGAGGCCGAGCGTCAGGCGGCTCTGAACTCGCTCATGCCGGCAAGGTACAACGCGATCGCGATGTCCCTCCTGGGCATAGTCACATCCGTCATGGTCAACTACGCGCACGACGTCATCGTGGTTGTCGTGCCGCTGATGTTCATAGCCAGAAGATCGACGCCCTCAAGACCCACAAGAAGGGCCTGATGCAGCAGTTATTCCCCTCCGTTGGAGGGGTGGACGGCGAAGCCGGACGGGGTGGTTAAATGACGGAACGAGACCTCAAAGCAACCACCCCACCCCTTCGGGGCGCCCCTCCAGAGGAGGGGAATGCAACCACCC
>JBBIUZ010000096.1:0-5976 GCA_037439985.1 Methanobacteriota archaeon
CTTCCCAGGCGATATCTCCGAGAGAAGCTTGGCGAAGTATGCCTCTTTGTCGAAGTACGCATCGTTGGCCATCGAGTGGATGAGCTTGGTTGCCTGCTCCTGAATTGCCTTGGTGACCTTGTGATGCGTCCAGCCAGCGTTCATCACCGCTATGCCCGCCGAGAAGTCCAGGAGGATGTTCCCGTCCGCATCCATGACCGCCGCGCCAGACGCTCTGTCTATGGTGAATGTGAAGCATCGGTCGTAGGCGTAGGAGACATAGTCCCTGTCGACCTTGATGACCTCCTTGCTCTTCGGTCCGGGGGCCCTGACCACTATCTTGGGTGCCTCCCGCGCCCACGGGGCGACCCAGTCGGGTATCGGGAACTCTTCGACGGTCGGAATGGCAGTCTCCTTCTGCTCGGTCGGCTTCGGCTCCTTCATTGGTTCCGCGGCCGACTCGTTCTCGGTCATCTCACTCATCCCTCACTCCTCCCGAGACCTGTCGAGAGACAGCGCCCCCTTGGGGCACGCTTTGATGCAGGCCGGGTCTCCTCCACACAGGTCGCAGATGTACGCGGTTTCAACCCCGAACTGACCCTCGAAGAAGATCCCCTCGTACGGGCACCTCGGGATGCACGCCATGCACGCGAAGCATCGCTGTTCGTCGAGCGTCCAGTTCTTGGTCTCCCCATGGAACTCCAGCAGGGCGGAGGGGCAGACGTCGCTCGGAGGGCATGTCTCGCAGTGGACACAGACTGTCATCTTGTGCCTCGTTCCGTCGGCCTGATCGATCTTGAGCCGGGGCCTGCTGGCAGCCACGCTGTTCGGGTGTGCCTTGATGCATGCCTTCTCGCATTCCTTGCAGCCATCACACTTGTCCGGGCTGAGCACCAGCCCAAACATCTTCTTGGCAGAGCTCATCAGTGCATCCTCCTGAGTTGCTGCGCCTGAAACAATAGTCTGGGTCTCATGAGTCAGGACGACTCACTCCGGCATTATCCTGAAGCGGCTGATACCATATATATCCTTCCCAGCACGGTGTTTTTCGCTGTCGCGCATGCAATTTCCAGTCGAAGTTTATGAAGAAATTACGAATTCGTTCCTTCTAGTAAACGAGCATTCGTGGAATCGTGGCCATGTTCGTAGGATGTTCGAAAATGACAAAACCCGAAGTGAAACAGGGTCAAGTCGACGGTTTTTATTCAGACTCATATATATTTTCGGTAACCGTCGCGAAGACATGCAGGACTCGTTGCGGACGTTTCGGGACGGACGCAGAGTGGCCTGAGATTGTACATCGTTCGCCACAGTTGGCCATCGTTTCCGGCTGCCGGGCGCCTCACTTCAGGTGCGGAAGCTTCTTGACGATGTCGTCGAGCCCGACGTCCTCAAGTGTCTTCCTCGTCGGCCTGCCATCCGCGTCCCATCCCCATAGGGAGTAGTACTCGGACAGCATCTTCTCGAAGTCGGCCTTGGGTACGACATGCCCTTTCGGCTTGCCCGAGGGCAGGGGTTCCTTCTCGACCCTCTCGGGCATCGTGTCGTTCTTCCTGCTGAACCCCTCCCTGACATTGAACGCCCTGACGAGGTCCCACACCCGCTTGCCGATTGCGCGCAGGTCCTGCTCGGTCGAGGGAACGCCCGTGACGGCCGTGTAGTACTTGGCCATGTTCGGGAAGCTCACTGCATAGAAGTCGCAGAAGATGAAGCTCCACTTCACGCTCGTCCTCGTCTGATCCTCTACACATATGGCCGCCTTGCCCTCCGCCGTGAATGGATTCCCGCTGCCATAGGCGTCCTGTGCCACTGGCCACGCCCTGTTATGGTCCGCCCCCCTGTCGGACGTCGCGTATGCAAGAGCCATGCCAAAGGAGCCTCGAGGGTCGTATGCTGGGAACTCGACTCCCTTGACCTCCATCGTGAGCTTCTCGGTGCCCTTTCCGAGCGTCTCGGAAGCCTTGCGAGTCCCGTCGGCCAGCAGCCTGCCGATATGCTCCCTGTGAGCGATCATCGAGGGCATCTTCGAGTACGCATCCTCGTTCCCGAACCTGAGGTCGAGCCCGCCTGTGTCATCCTTGGTCAGCATGCCTTTTTCGAATGCGTCCATCGCAAACGCCACTGCGCTGCCCGCAGACATCGAGTCGAGCCCGAGCCTGTCGCAATCCTCGGCGAACTTCACCACAGCTTCGACGTCCTTGATCCCACAGTTGGACCCGCACAGCGCCAGAGTCTCGTATTCAGGACCCTCCGTCGAGGCGCCCTTGAACATGCCCTTCGACACCTTGGACCAGCTTCCGCATGCGATGCCGCAGCCGAAGCACGCCCTCTTCCTTACCAGCACCCTCGTCTTGATCGCATCGGAGTTGATGCCGTCCGAGTGCTCGAACTCTCCAGCGTGCCAGTTCCTCGTAGGGAGTATGCCGGCGTTCTGGCTCATGTCGACTATTATGGGAGTGCCGTCGGCGATGCTTCCCGCGTGGTCGGGATTCTCCACCACATCCTTCAGAATCATTCCTTTGGCCATCTTGACGAACTCCCCCATGTTCGCCAGCTCGATGCCCAGCGTGCCTTTCGCGGCGACGGCCTTGAGGTTCTTGGAACCGAACACTGCACCAGCCCCTCCGCGGCCTGCATTCCTCGTGATGTCGGCGGTCACGTTCGCAATCCATCCCATGTTCTCGCCTGCGGGACCGATTGATGCGACGCGCGCGTACTTGTGTCCGACCTCCTTCCGGATCAGCGCCTCCGTCTCGAAGGTGTCCTTCCCCCATAGGTTCTTGGCGTCCCTGATCTCCGCCTTTCCGTCGTTGAGCCAGAGGTAAACTGGCTTCTCCGCCTTGCCTTTGATTATGATGCCGTCGAAGCCAGAGTACTTGATCTCCGGTCCAAGGAAGCCCCCCGCATAGCTGTCCAGGAAGGTCCCGGACAGCGGCGACTTCGTCACCACGACGAACCTACTCGTCAGGGGAACCATCGTCCCGACCAGAGGGCCGGTCCAGACCATGAGCACGTTCTCCGGGGAGAGCGGGTCAGTCCCCGGTTTCAGCTCCTCGAACAGGTACCTGGCCGCGAGGCCCTTGCCGCCGATGAACCGGCTCGCCCACTCTCTGTTGAGAGGTTCGATGGACGTCTTCTCGTTCGTGAGGTCCACTCTAAGCACATTGCCAGTGTTGCCGTCTGTGGCTGCCATCGATGGTCACCTCTTCAGTACGCCCTTGGGGCATATCTCGACGCATTGGGGCGTTCCGCCGCACAGGTCGCACTTCATCGCGTACGTCCCCGACGGGTCAAGCCAGCATCCGTTGTAAGGGCACGCCTCGACGCACGAGCCGCAGCCAGTGCACAGCTCCTTGTCGACATAGTAGACTCCCAGTTCCTCGTTCAGCTTGATTGCCTCCGCCGGGCACGCCTCGACGCAGGGATGCTCGTCACAGTGGATGCAGTAGCTCAGCCTGCACTCCCCTGGCTCTGGGAACACATCCTCGACGAGTATGCGCGATTCGCTCGGGTTGAACTTGCCGACATGCGTAGCCGAGCACACGAGGGCGCAAAGCTGGCAGCCTGTGCACTTCGCGAGATCCGCCTTCAAACCTTTCGTCAACAGCGCTTCCTCCCTTAAGTCCACTATCACCTAATGACAAGGCTCGATTGATTGATTGGGGTGCATCGATTCGGAACCAGAATGCTGAGACACCCTCACGCTACCCCTTGCCAAGCCCACCTTCGGGACAGATAATAGGATTGCGGAGCGCGTATTTAGCTCTTGTCGGATTTCGGGTACGCCACCAGGCAGTGATTCTCCCTCATCGCACCGCAGCCAGATGGCAATTGCGATATGCTCTGCCGAGCCTATCAGCGCGCGGTACACATGTGGATTCAGTCAATATATAATAATACATTTATTATAACTGATGTATTCAGTTCTCGAGCCCCTCTCCGACCACGCTCGAAGCGCCGCGTTGGGGGTTCTCCCCGCCTAGGAAGGTAGTTATAGGCCTCACGAGTACAATCACAGCACGATGATTCCCGAAGGCACGAGGCTGCTCCTGGTCGATCCCAACGGCAGGAAGGCCATCGTCAGGGCGGCCAGGCAGATGCTCGAACTGGGCGGCATTGGAGTGATCGACGGGACGGCCCTTTGTGACGCCAGCCTCGGCGACAGGATGCGAATAGGGGGCCACGAGTTCGTGATCCTCAAACCGAGCATAAGCGACATCCTCGGAGTCATCGAGCGCCGCGCGCAGATCATGATTCCCAAGGACAGCTTCCCGATCCCCATGCACCTCGACTTGAGCGATGGCAGCCGCGTGATTGAGGGCGGCGTGGGGTCAGGCGGTCTCACTGTTGTGCTCCTGAAGGCGGTGAGCCCCTCCGGGAAGGTGTACTCATACGAGACGAGAAGGGACCACGCGGAAAACGCCCGCCGGAACGTGTTGCTCTCGGACCACGAGGGAAACTGGCACCTCGAGATCGAGGATGTCTGCAGGGCCAAGCTCGTGCAGAACGTCGATGCCATCGTGATCGACATACCGAATCCTTGGGACGCTGTGGAGAACGCCTCAAGGGCACTGAAGCTTGGCGGGTACTTCTGCTGCTACGTCCCCAACGCGAACCAGCTGGAGAACGCGGTCAATAAGATGCGCGAGGTGGGACTTGCCGATGTCGCGGCCTTCGAGACGCTGCAGAGGGAGATGGTCGTGCACGAAGGCGGCGTGCGCCCGAGCTTCGACATGCTCGGCCACACGGGCTATCTAGCCTTTGGCCGTCGGCTAACGCGATGACCATGACGGTGACGGCCATCAAGAGTTAAGTAATAGCTTGCGTAATCTCCGAGTAAGGGTGATGCGGAATGGCCGTCGCAGAAGTCAGGGTCGAGCTCAAGAAGGGGGTGGCGGACCCTGAGGGGAAGAACGTTCTGAAGGCGCTCAAACTGCTGGGGTTCGAGGGCGTGAAGGATGTGAGGAGCGTGAAGGTGTTCGACATATTCGTCGATGGCGACGATGCGAGCGTCGAGAAGAAGGTCGACGAGATGTGCCAGAAGCTTCTCGCGAATCCCGTGATCCACAACTACTCAATCAAGGTCAAATGAGGTTCTTGGATGTCCACGGACAGGCTGTACACGCGCAGAGAGCTGCCGTTCGAGCTGGTCGACATCGCACTGGAGGACGCGTCCGATCCCGAGCTCGAGGAGCTGAGCCGCGAGAGCGGCACCGGCCTCTCGCTGGAGGAGATGCGCCGAGTGAGGGATTACTTCAAGGGAAAGGGAAGGAACCCGACGGACGTCGAGTTGCAGTCGATAGGGCAGGCCTGGAGCGAGCACTGCTGCTATAAGAGCTCCAAGGTCTTCCTCAAGGAGTACGTGCTCGGCATCAACACCAAGCAGGTGATAGATAGGGGAGATGCTGGTGTGATGGAGTTCGACAAGGACCACGCATACGCTCTGCGCATAGAGAGCCACAACCATCCGAGCGCGGTGGAGCCGTATGGAGGCGCCGCCACCGGCATCGGCGGAATCATCAGGGACGTCCTTTGCATGGGCGCGCAGCCCATAGCGCTCGCCGATCCCCTCTTCTTCGGACCACTGGACTATCCACCTGACAAGGTTCCGCCTGGCATCAAACACCCGATTTACCTGCTCGGAGGGATCGTAGCCGGCATAAGGGACTACGGCAACAGGGTCGGCCTGCCGACGGTCTCCGGAGGTATATGGTTCGACGAGAGCTACGTGGGTAACTGCCTCGTCAACGTCGGCTGCATAGGCATAGCCGAAAAGAAGAACATCCGCAGGAACGCGGTCCGCGGGCCGGGGGACGTTCTGATCCTGGTTGGCGGGCGGACCGGCAGGGATGGGATCCACGGTGTCACATTCGCGTCCGCCATCCTGACGAAGGAGAGCGAGACGGAATCCAGAGGGGCGGTTCAGTTAGGGGACCCGATCATGAAGGAGCCGGTGATACACGCGCTCCTGGAGGCGAACGACCGCCGCCTCGTGAA